>JAEZYZ010000144.1 GCA_023418705.1 Pseudomonadota bacterium
CTCGCTCCCGGCGGGGATGGCGACCTCGGGGGCCGGCGCCGCTGCGGGCTCCTGGCGGGTGAGCAGCAGCGTTGCCACGAAGCCGGTCAGCGCCGCCACCAGCACGGCCACCAGCACGCGGTAGCGCTCGAGCCGCCCGCGCCGGGTCGAGGACTCCGAGCGCGCACCGGCCGCGCCGGTCGTGGCGGGGCCTGCTACGGGCAGCGAGCGCACCAGCGTGGCCGCCGAGGTGATCTCGACGCCGTCCACCGCCGAGAGCGCTTGCAAGAACGCTTCGGCCGAAGCGAACCGCTCGGCGCGATCGCGCGCGAGCGCCTTGGCCACGATCTTCGCCAGGGGCTCGGAGACCTCGGGCGCGAACGTTCGGACGTCCGCGGCGTCCTTGGTGCAGATGTCGATGAGCACCGCTTCGTAGGCGGTGCCGACGTGCGGCGGCCGCCCCGCCAAGCACTCGTACAGGATGGCACCGAGGCTGAAGAGATCGGTCCGCCCGTCGACGTCCGCGAACGCCTGAGCCTGCTCGGGCGACATGTAGAAGGCCGTCCCCAACACCGTCCCCCGGCGCGTCAACGTGTCGATGCCCGCTCGCCGCCGCGCCACCTTGGAGATCCCGAAATCGACGATCTTCACGAACGCGGGATCGTCGTCGCGCGCGCACAAGAACAGATTGTCCGGCTTCAAATCGCGATGGATGATCCCGGCGGCGTGCGCGCGGCTCAGCGCGCGCAGCACCTGAACCGCGAGCTTGAGCGTGTCCTGCTCGCTGAGGCGTCCCTCTCGCCGCAGGCGCGCGCGCAGGTCCTCGCCTCGGAGCAGCTCCAGGACCAGGAAGGGGCGACCGTCAGCGCTGACGCCCGAGTCGAAGATTTGCACGATGTGCGCGCTCTCGACGGCGCTCGCCGCCTCCGCCTCGCGCTGGAAGCGGGCGACGGCGTCCAGATCGCGCGTGCCGTCGCGATCCAAAAACTTCAGGGCGACCCGCTTGCCGATCCCGACGTTGGTGGCCTCGTAGACCGCGCCCATCCCGCCGCGACCGACGAGGCTCTCGACCCGATACTTGTCGGCGATCATCGCGCCGATCAGCGGATCGTCTGCCGTGTCGGGGCCGCTCATCTCCACCATCTTACGCCGCTCGCCGCGCCGATCCGCCGCGAAGCAGCATCGTACCACGAGCGGCAAAGCCGTCTTCAGCGGCTTCGAGCAGCCGACGGCGCCGAGCGATCGAGCGGGGAGTGCGCGAGGGTTGCGCCCGATGGCGCCGGGTGGGGCGTGCGCGCCCGCACGGCCGAAAGCCGAGGTCGAGCCGGACGCTGTCCGGGCCGTCTGACGAACGCGAGCGCGCGCGGGGCGGCGCGTTTCAGGCGCGGTCGGACTTGTTCAGCGCCGACTGGATGCGCGACGTGGTGCGCGAGGCGGCCTTCGGGTGCACGACGCCCTTGCTGGCGGCCTTCGCCAGCGCGACCGCCGCGGCCTTCACCTGGGCCTCCGCGTCGGGCTGACCTTGGTCGACGGCCGTGCGCGCCTTCTTCACTGCGGTGCGCACGCTGGCTCGGACGCTGCGGTTGCGGGTGGTGCGCTTGACGCGCTGACGGTTGCGCTTTTCTGCTGAAGCGTGATTTGCCATTCGGTCTGCGTCCCTTACGCCTTGTCGCCTTCGCTCGCAACGCGCTTGGCGTCCGGAGCGTTGGGATCATAACCCTCGGGGTGGATGGGGAAGCGGGGGCTGCCGGCGCGCTGCCGCTCCTTGGCCGCCTGCCGCCCTGCTTTTCGATGTTTGATGTGCCGGCGGCGTTCAGTCTGTCGGGTGGACGAAACCATGGAATTTACGCTCTCGGATCAGGCGCAGCGATGCGCGAGGGCGCGGAATATGGGCGATGAAGGGCCGCTTGTCAACGACACCGGGGGAGCCGCCGGCTCAGGGGCGGACGGTCACCGCGACGCTGAAGCTCGGATCGGCGAACGGCTGGACCCGAGCGCTCCGCAAAGCGGACTGGATGCAGCCCTCGGCCGGCGTACCAGCCGCGGGCCCCGACACCTGGACGTTCTGGACCCGGCCGTTCGAGCCGAAGACGACGGTGGCCCGCGACGGCGCGTCGTGAGCGGCCACGCACGCCCGAGCCCCACCCATGACGGCGCCGATGGCGGCGTTGACCGCTCCGAGCGCCGGCTTGGACGTGACCCCGCGGTCGCTATCGGCGGGCCGGAGCTCCGGATCCTGCTTCAGCTCGTCGGCAGGGGACTCCGGGGCTGGCTTGGGCTCGGCCGGCGGCCGCTTCGCCACCACCGGCGGCGGCGCGGGGCGCTGCCGCGGAGCCACGCGCTGTGCCGGAGCCGCGGGTCGCTCGGCCGTCTTCGACCCGGAAGCCGCCTCCTCGGGCTCGCGCGCGGAAGGCGCCGCGCTGGGCGGCTCCGGAGCTGGAGCCGGAGCCGGGGCCTCGACCGCGGGCTGCTGGGCCTTGGGGGCTGCCGGGGGTTTGCCCACCGCCACCGGCGGGGGCTCCGACAAAGGCGGCCGCTCGCCACCGCGCATCCAGAACACGGCCATGGCCGCCAGCGCGGCGGCGACCACCCCCGTGCCCACGATGATCAACCTCTGGCGGGCGTCTCGCCGGGGCGCCGGAGCCCTCCGCGGGGCGCCTGGCTCGGGAGCCGTGCGGTTGGGGGCTTCACCCGGCGCCGCGGGGCTCGTGGCCCCCGCCTGCGCCGCGCCCTCGGCTTGCTTGGCCCGGAGGCCTTCGGCGAGCGCCGATGCCTGCTGGCGCCCTTGGTTCGACAGCGAGATGCTCTGCCGAGCGATGTCCCGCGTGGAAGCGTCCTTCGCCCCCTCCGCCAGGCTCTGACGCGCCAGCTCGGCCAAGCTCACCGCGCCGTTGAGCCCGCGCTCGGGCCTGGCGGCCGCGCTCACCCGCGCCAGCTCTTCGGCCGATGCCGGCAGCGGCGCCGCCAGCAGGTCATCGGGGGTGGCGCCGATCTTGGCGTGCCGCAGCCGACCCTCGACGTTGGTGGCCATTTGCTCCCAATCGGCGTCCGGGGCGGGCCAGCCCTTCAATAGGCGCTCGGCAGCTTCGGGCAGCCGAGCGTCGTCTGAGCGAGAAGCGGTCATGATGATTCCTCGAGATCCTGGCCGTAGCCTCGCGTTTGCAAATAGGCGCGGAGCTTCTTGCGAGCCTCGTGCACCCGCCATGCCACCGTGCCTTCCGGGCAGCCGAGCACGTCCGCGGCCTCGGCGTGGCTCAAGCCGTCCACGCCGACCAGCACCAACGTCGTCCTCAACGTTTCGCTAAGCTCTTCGATTCCGTCGCTCAAGGCCATCGCCAGCTGCCGATCGGCGCTGAGCGCCGCCGGGTTCGCGATGCTCGCGCGCTTCTCCACCAGCAAACCTTCGATGCGAGGATCGTCGGGTGTCGTGGCGCGTCGTTGGCTCTTGCGCGAGCGGATGGCGTTGAGGGAGAGGTTCACTGCGATGCGGTACATCCACGTGAACGGCTCGCTCCTGCCGTCGAAACGATCGAGGGCGCCGTACGCCCGGACGAAGGTGTCTTGTGTCACGTCCTCGGCCTCGGCGGTGTCGCGGAGCAGGTGCACCGCGAGCCGGTAGATCCGCTTTTGATAGCGGCGCACCAAGATCCCGAACGCATCCGCGTCTCCGCTACGGGCGGCGTCGACCAGGTCGCGATCGCTCTTGGGAGGCATGCTACTCGGCGCTCGGCTCGGCGGTTCGACCGAGGCGGCCGCGGTGGCAGGTGAAGATAATGCATGGTCGCTCATTTTGAACCGGTGACCGCGGCTCGGCTTTGGCTCGACAGCAGAAAGACCACGACATTTGCTTGATGAGAGCGCAGCGGGGCTGTTTTTTGCGCCACCACTGAAAGAGACCAACAGCATTACTGTAACGCTTGTTCGCCTTGCAACCCAACGGGGTAATCATCTTTCCGTTTGCAGGAAAAGCAGCAGCTCAGCACATTCCGGCACTGCTGTAATGTGGTGGCTTCCCGCAGCTTGTCGAGTCCTGGTAGTTGCAACCGAGTTGTCACCCTCGGCTGGACGCTGTCGGGGTCGACACCAGAGATGAACGCAGATGATCGTGGTCGAAGACTTGTACAAGCACTACCGCGTGCACCAACGTCCGCCCGGGCTAGGGGCTGCGCTGCGCTCGCTCTTCGTGCGCCCGCAGAAGGTCGTCCGAGCGGTGGATGGGATCTCGTTCCGCATCGATCCGGGCGAACGCGTCGGGTTTTTGGGCCCGAACGGCGCCGGCAAAACGACGACGCTCAAGGTGTTGTCGGGGCTGCTCCACCCGTCGAAGGGCGACGTCCGCGTGCTCGGTCACGTCCCCGCGCGGCGGGACGCCGCGTTCCTCAAGCAGATCATGCTCGTCACCGGGCAAAAGCAGCAGCTGCTGTGGGACCTGCCACCCGCCGAGACCTTCGAGCTGAACCGCGCGGTGTACGAGGTGCCGGCGACGGAGTTTCGAAAGAGCGTCGCCGAGCTCACCGAGCTGCTCGAGCTGGGCGACCTGATCCACGTGCCGACGCGCCAGCTGTCGCTCGGCGAGCGGATGAAATGCGAGCTGGTCGCGGCGCTCGTGCACCGGCCGAGCGTGCTGTTCCTCGACGAGCCGACGATCGGGCTCGACGTGTCCATGCAGACGACCATCCGCCGCTTCATCGCCGAGTACAATCAACGCTACGGCGCTACCGTCCTGCTCACGAGCCACTACATGGACGACGTGACGGCGCTGTGTCCCCGCGTGATCGTGATCGACCGCGGGGTCTTGTCCTACGACGGCGACCTCGACGAGCTGGTGCGCCGCGTGCGGCCGGAGAAGCTCGTGGTGCTGCGCTTGCGCGAGAGCGTCGCGCCGGAGCGCCTGCTCGGTCTCGGCAAGCTGGTCGAGCACGCGGGGACGCAGGTGGTGCTGCAGGTCGACAAGGAGCTCGTCAGCCAGGTGGTGGTGCGGGCGCTGTCGACCCTCCCGGTCGAAGACCTGAACGTGGAGGGCGCGCCCTTGGAAGAGGTGATGAGCGAGCTGTTCACCCGCGGCAAGCGCGACCGCCCGGCGCGCCCGTCGGAGGACGAGGCGTGAGGCTCTTGGCGACGCTGCGCGCGCTGCCGACGCTGTTCCGCATCGGCTTCGCAGAAGCGGTCGCGTACCGCGCCGAGATGCTGGTGTGGATCTTGGCCACCACCATGCCGCTGATCATGCTCGCGCTCTGGACGGCGGTCGCGCGCGACGCGCCGATGGGGCGGTTCGGGCAAGACGACTTCGTCGCCTACTTCCTGGCGACCTTCATCGTGCGGCAGCTGACCGGGTCCTGGGCGGCGTGGGAGATCAACTTCGAGGTCAAGAACGGGACGCTGGCCTCGCGCTTGTTGCGCCCGGTCCACCCGATCGTGATGTACGCCGTCGAGAACCTGAGCGCGGTCCCGCTCCGGTTGGTGGTGGCGATCCCGGTGGCGGCGGTCGCGCTGTTGACCGTGGGGGCGGGCGCGCTGCCGGCGTCGCTGCTCGGGTGGACGATGGTGGGGGCCGCCATCGTCGGGGGGTGGCTCATCACCTATTTGGTGAACGTGGCCATCGGCGCGCTGAGCCTGTTCATGGAGAGCAGCAACAAGCTGATGGACGTCTGGTTGGCGGGGTTTCTGGTGTTCAGCGGCTACCTGATCCCGGTCGAGCTCTTCCCTCCCGGCGTCCGGCCGATCGTCGATTGGCTGCCATTTCGGTTTCAGATAGGCCTCGGGGTCGAGCTGTTGACGAGCCGTCACGACCTGCCGGCGGCCCTTTGGCTTTTGGCACGCCAGTGGGCGTACGTGCTGCTCGCGTTCGGCCTGGTGATGGCGCTGTGGCGCGCTGGAATGAAGCGGCATGCAGCCTTCGGCGGGTGAAAGGCACCGGATCCGGCCGCTGGCGGCCGCGTCCCGCTACCTCCGGCTGCTTTGGGTGCAGCTGCGGACGAGCTCACTGTTGGCGCTGCAGTACCGCTACGATTTCCTGATCGAAGGCGGCATCTCCTTGCTCTATACGATCACCGCCCTGGCACCGCTCTGGGTGATCTTCGAGCGCCGCGAGGACGTGGTGGGCTGGAGCTTCGCGGAGGCGTTGCTCGTGGTGGGGTGGTTCACCCTGCTGCAGGGCGTGCTCGAAGGCGCCATCAATCCGAGCTTGACGACGGTGGTCGAACACATCCGCAAGGGCACGCTCGACTTCGTGCTGCTCAAGCCGGTGGATAGCCAATTTTTGGTATCGACCGCCAAGTTTTTGCCCTGGCGGATCGGCAACGTGGTGAGCGCGATCGTGATCTTCGTCTACGCCTTCGAGCGCGTGGGCTGGCCTGCGCCGGGCGCGGTCGCCGAGGCCGCGCTGCTCTTCGCCTGCGCGATCGCCGTGCTCTACTCGCTTTGGATCATCATCGTCAGCGCGGCGTTCTACGTGGTGAAGGTCGACAATTTGACCTACCTGTTCGCGTCGATCTTCGACGCGGCGCGCTGGCCGATCGGGATTTTTCGCGGCTTTTTGAGCCTGCTGTTCACCTTCATCATCCCGCTCGCCCTGATGACGACCTTCCCGGCTCAGGCGCTGCTCGGCACGCTGGAGCTGCGCACGCTGCTGTCGAGCGTGGCCGGGTCGCTGGCGTTCGTGGTCGCGTCGCGTTGGATCTGGCTGCTCGCGATCCGCGGGTACACGTCGGCGAGCAGCTGACCCATCCGGGCTCGCTACATCCCGAGCTTGCGCTTCATCAGGTCGCCCAGGGTGCCGAAGCCGCCCTCTTCCTTCAGCTTCTGGCGGTATTCCTTGTGGGCGCGCCGCTCCTCGTCTTCCTTCAAGGCGCGGATGCTGAGCTTGGGCTCGCCGCGGCGGGGATCGACGTCGATGATCTTGGCGTCGATGACCGAGCCCTGCTTGAAGTGCTTGCGCAGATCGGTGCCGCGGCCGGTTCCGGTCTGCCCGGCGGGAATGAACCCCCGCGCGGTGCGGCCCGTCACGCCCAGCACGCGGACGACGAGCCCGGCGCCCTCCGCCTTGATCACCTCGACCTTGACGCCTTGGTTTCGAGCCACTTTCTGGCGCGGCTCGTCCGCACGTTCCGGCGGCGGGGCGGGGTGCAGCGACACCTTCTTGTTGCGGACGTCGAAGTGGTGCACGACGACGTCCAGCTGCTGCCCCTCCTGCACGAGCTCTTTGGGGTGCTCGATGCGCTGCAGAGACAGGTCGCTCACGTGCACGAGCCCGTCGAGGCCTTGCTCGAGCTCGACGAAGACTCCGAAACTCTCGACCCGGATCACCTTGCCGCTGTGGCGGCTGCCCGGTGCGTACTTCTGCTTGGCGGCCGCCCAAGGGTCCTCGATGAGCACCTTGCGGCTCAGCCAAATCTTCCCCTTCTCGTCGATCTTGGTGATCTTCACCTCGACGCGATCGCCGGGCTTGAAGAGCTCGGCCATGTTGGGGCGGGGGTCGTGGCTCGCCTCGGTGACGTGGACCAGGCCTTCCAGGTTCTCGGCGTCGGGCAGGGCCAAAAAGGCGCCCCACTCGACGACGGTCCGCACCACACCGGTCATCACCTGTCCCTCTTGCAGCAGGGTCAGGGCATGCTTGCGCCGCTCGTGGGCTTCCGACTCGAGCATCGGGCGTCGCGTGACCACGACGTCCCGCCCGGCCTTCTCGTACTGGATGACCTTGAAGTCGAGCCGCTGGCCCACCAAGTTCAGCAGGTTGGCTTGCCCGGGGTGCAAATCCATCCCCGACGCGGGCGCGAAGGCGCGCAGTCCGCCGATGTCGACCTCCACGCCTCCCTTGATCACGCCCGTGACCAGCCCCGAGATGAGGTTGCCGTCCTTGGCGGCCTGCTCGACCAGAGGTTTGGCTTCCTCCTCGCGGAGCGGCTTGCGGGTCAGCACCACGAGCCCCCCGCGGGAGCCGTCCTGGTGCACGCGGGCAACGAAGCGATCTCCCACGGACGGGACCAGATCGTCCGCTTCCATCTCGGAGCGGTCGAAGATGGCCAGGGACTTGCCCGAGAGGTCGACCATGATCGCGGTCTCGAGCACGGCAGTGACCTTGCCGAACACCTCCTCCCCGACGTGGAAGGGGACCCGGTCGGTAGCGCGCGGCGGCCGGTTGCTGTGACGCTCGGGCGGCGGCTTGCTCCCCGCCGCGGCGGCGTCCGGCTTCTTCTTCTTGCGCCGACGCTTCTTCTTCTTCTTTTCCCCGGCGGCCGTCGCCGCTTCTCCTGCCGCGGCTTCGCCGCTGGCGGTCTCCTCAGCGGTCGCTTCACCGCTGGCGCTCTCGGCCGCCGCTGGGGCGGTGCCGGGGGTCTCCGCTGCGGCGGGGGGTTCCGCCGCGCCTGCGCCCTCCGCCGCGACCGCGGGCGACGCTGCGTCGGACTCGGTGGCGGGGGCGTCCGGGATCGGTGGCGCCGCGGTCGCCTCCTCCGGTCGAGCTGCAGCGCCCGCCGGTTCGTCG
>JAEZYZ010000204.1 GCA_023418705.1 Pseudomonadota bacterium
CTCCCCGAGGAGCCCCGGGGTGGCCGGGAGGAGCGCGCGGGGGCGGCGCGCGGGGAACGTGGCGAGATGTCACGGCCGTGGCAGGTTGCCATGGTCCCTCGCCACGGCAGTGCAACAGCGACGTCGAAAGAAGTGATTCAAGGAATCCGCTGCGGGTCCGTTCACGAGGGAGGATGGTCACGCTGCCCCCTCCGTCGGCCTTCGCTGGCGACGCCCCGCGTCGAACGAACGCCGACCACCTACAGGCAGCCGCGACGCCCCTATGGCCCGAGGGGGCCCGAGATCGCTGTTGGCTCACGGTGCTGATCGGACCTGCGCCGGGCCTCACCTTCGACCTGGTTGGCCCTGAGGTCACCATCGGCCGGCAGGCGGACTGCGGGGCTCAGATCCCCGACCCTTCCCTGTCCCGCACCCATGCCCGGATCTTCCGGCGCGGCGGCGACCTTTGGCTCGAAGATCTCGACAGCGCCAATGGAACGTCGATCCGGGGTGCCTCCGTCACGGAGCCCACCGTGCTCACCGACGGCACCTGCATCGAGCTTGGCACCGGCGTCGTCCTCAAGTTTTCCCGACAAGACCCGAACGCCCACGACGCTGCCCGGCGAGCCTATGAAGCCGCGGTGCGCGACCCCCTCACGGGCGTCTACACCCGCAGCTACTTCGAAGACTACCTCGCATCGGAGATCGCGTTCTCACTGCGCCACGGCTCGTCGCTCAGCGCCGTGCTGGTCGATCTGGATCGATTCCGGCACCTGAACGCCGCTCGGGGCCCCCACGTCGGCGACGCCGTGTTGCGCGTGGTGGCGGCGAGCCTGGCGCGGATCATTCGGCGCGAAGACATGTTGGCGCGCCTGGCAGGCGACCGCTTCGCCTTGCTCACCCGCGGCTTGTCCGCGACCAACGCCGGCATCCTCGGCGAGCGGCTGCGGCGCCAGGTCGAGTCGCTCGAGCTGCCGTGGCAGGACGAGATCCTGCGCGTCACCCTCAGCGCCGGCATCGCAACCGCCCGCCCCGGGTGCCGCTTCGGGGGATCCACGGAGCTGTTCGCCGCAGCGGATGCGGCCTTGTACAAGGCGAAGGTCGCGGGCGGCAACCGCGTCGTGTCCGTCTAGGCGTTTCCGGACGCGAGGATCGCGTCGGGCTCAACCGTCGAACTCCCGAGGTCCGAAGGAGGCACCACGAGCTACCTTGAATTTTTCACAGGAAGGCGCGGAAGATCGGAAGATTTTGGGATTGGGGCTCGGGTCCGAAGCGGGCGTGGGTGCGTGGGTCGTCACAGCGATTCACGGCGCGCCGCTCGAGATCGACTCCGATCGGGGACCGACGACGCCGGCAGGAGAGCTCGACGCGGTGGGTGACCCGCGGTGCGAGCGGTTTGGCCGTCAGGGCGTCAGGCGTTTTTGGGCCAGCGGGCGCTCGGGGTGGTCGTCGGGGGCGTTGGCCAGAAACTGCTTCAACAGGGGCGCGGCCTTGGCCGGCTGCTTCAGGTAGTCGGTGTATAGGAGCCCCAGGTTGAAGTTGGCGGCCAGGTTGCCGGGATCGGTCTTCAGGACCTCGAGCAAGATCTTCTCTGCCTCCCGGTAGGGAGCGGGGTTGTCCCGCGTGCCCTGTCCGCGCAAGGCTGCGGCCAAGCCGATGCGCGCGGCGACGTCTTGCGGCGCCACGGCCAGGACGGCGCGGAACTCCTCGGCGGCGCGCTCGAACACGCCGGCTTGGAGCAAGACGGTCGCGACGTTGGAGCGCGCGGTCGTCTCTTTGGGGTCGAGCTCGCTCGCGCGAGCGAAATGCCGGAACGCGAGCGCGTCGTCCCCGCGCTCGAGCGCGACGAGGCCGGCGGTGCGCTGCACGGCGGCCGAGTCGGGGGCGGCCTTGAGCGACTCGTCGCTGAGCAACTGCGCGGTGTCGGTCTCCTTCTTGGCCAGATGCGAGAGCGCCAGCTCCGCCAGCACCTGGCCGTCGCCGGGGCGATGCAGCAGCACCGACTGGGCCATCTCGATCGCCTCGTCGGCGCGTCCGGCGTCCCTCAAGACCGCGATGGCGGCGATGCGGGCGCTCATCGCCTGGGGGTGCCGCTCCACGAACTGCAGCAGCACGTCGGCGGCCGCGCGGGGGTTGCCTCGGCGGCGGCGCACCTCGGCCAGGGCCAGCGCGACGTCCTCGGCGTTGGGGGCAAGCTCGTACGCCTTGCCGAGCTCGTCCTCCGCGCGCTTCAGCTCCCCCCGCTGCGCCAACAGCAGGCCGAGGTCATAGCGGGCCTCCCAGAGGTTGGCGTCCGCGGCCACGGCCGCCTCGAGCTCGCTGACCGCTTCGGCGTGCCGGTCGTCCTCGGCCAGCGCCACCCCGCGGCTCATCCGGGAGACGGCCTGAGGCTTCGCGCGCCCTAGCTCGGGAGCGAGCGACGACTGGGCGCCGCCCCCGCAGGCGGTCAGCAGGGCGGCGGTCAGCGCCAGCGCGAGCATCCGGGTCACGGCTTCTTCTCCTCCGCGGGCGCGCTGGGCGGCGTGGCCGCAGGCGCGTCGGCGGACGCGGGCGCGGGCGTCCGCTTCAGCGGGATCAAGTACTGGCGGCTGCGGCCTTCCTCGGTGCGACGCAGCCCCGCGATCAGCTCCGGCCACTCCGTGGGAGCGCGAGAGCGGAGCTCGAAGCCGATCTCGACGATCGGGGGATAGAGCTCGGAGTTCAGCCGGCCGAGCGCCTGCCGCATCTTGGCCGTCCATTGGTTGAAGATGCCAAGCTCGATCGCCTTTTGCCAGCCGCTCTCGTAAGCCTCGATCGCGCGCTCTTCGATCGGAATGACGAACTCGTCGATGGCCTGGGCGTACAGCTCCTTCTCCTCCGCGCTCAGCGTGTCGGGCGGCGGGGAGCCGAGCAGCGCCTTGGCGAACGACTCGTACGCAAAGCCGATTTGATACAGCGCGGCCGTGGTCCACTCGGCGACCCCGATCTCGGCGGTCTCGAGGAAGGCGTCGGCGGCCTTCTTCAGGAGCTCGCTCTTCTTCCGCAAGCGCTGCTTGAGCTGACCGACGTCCCCCTCGATCTTCACCGCTTCGTAGTCGGCCAGGATGCGCTCGCCCTGCATGTAGCGGGCTTGGGCCGCGAAGTAGCGCCCGTCGTCGCTCAGGGCGCTCTTTTGGGCCTTGTAGACCTTCATCGCCTGGCTGAGCGCCGCGTCGACACCGCGGGTCTGCTTCTGCTCGCGCCGGACGCGCGCCAGCAGCACCTGCGCCTCGATCTTCGCCGACGGGCTGCGAGCGCGCCGCCCGTAGTCGGCGTAGAGCTTCTCCGCCTCCTGCCACTTGCCCGCCTTCTCGTGCGCCTTGCCCATCAAGAAGGTGACCCGATCGGCGTCGGGGTCGCGGGGATAGTGCCGGCGAAACCGCTGGCCGCTCTCGATCGCCTTCTCGTGCTCGCCGATCGTCGACCTTAGCAAGACCGCGTTGAAGGCGGCGTCCTTGTGGTGCTTGGAGCGCGGCCAGCTCTCGACGAGGGTCGCGTGGTAGTCGCCGGCCTCGGAGAACAACCCGACCGCCTGGTGCGCGGTGGCGGCGATCCACACGCCCGTGGCCGCCTCCGGCCGAGATTTGTGGTGCTCTACCAGCAGCGCCGCCGCCGTGCGCAGGGTCTGCAGGTCCCCCGCCCGCTGCGCTTCGATCTCCGCGTTGACGGCGGCCTGGGCGGCGCGCTCCTCGGTCGGGAACTCCTGGGCCGCGCGCAGGTACGCGAGCGCCGCCTGGTCGTGCTGTTTGCGCTCCGACAGCTGCTCGCCCCGCTTGAACATCGCCTGGACGACCAACCCCCGCAGCCGCTTCTGGTGCGTGGGGTTCTGGAACCCGGGCGCCTTTTGCAGGCGGCGCGCCCAGGTCTCGATGTTCTCGTAGTCCTGGCTCTTGTTGAAGGAGTCGAGGATCAGCTCGCCGGCGGGGACGGCCCGCGGATCCTTCGGGTACTTCTCCAACAGCAAGCCCCACTGGCGCACCGCGGAGTCGTAGACGCCGTAGTCGTAGTAGAGCTTGCCCTGCCGAAACAAGAGCTCGACCACCTGCGGATCGTCCGGGTACGTCTTGACGTAGAGCTCCATCGCCGCCGACAGGCGCTTGTCGGTCTCCGTCTCGCTTTGCCCCTCCGAGCCCTTGCCGCGCGCCTCGAACTCCTTGACCCGGATCTGCTCGAGCGCGGCCAGGGCGTTGAACAGGGCGTCCTTGCTGAGCGCGCCCTTGGGGTTCAGGCGGACCGCTGCCAGGTAGTCGTCCGAAGAGGCCCCGGGATCGCCCAGGTGGTAAAAGAGGATCTCGGCGCGGTTGAAGTGCATCTCGTAC
Source organism: Pseudomonadota bacterium (assembly GCA_023418705.1). Taxonomy (GTDB): domain Bacteria; phylum Myxococcota_A; class Polyangia; order Polyangiales; family Polyangiaceae; genus JAEZYZ01. The sequence continues at coordinate 4,317 of JAEZYZ010000204.1, forward strand.
GCTTCCGGACCGTCGTCGAAGCGGGAGAGGTAGGTCGCGTAGAGCTTCGCGGCGGCCGCGTACTCGGCGCGGCTCGTCTTGTCCGCTTGCGCCTTGGCGTGCAGCCCGACCGCGTCGGAGCGCAGCTGGGCTTCGATGCGTCGCTCCGCCTCGCGCACCGTGGCGGCGTCTTGCGCGCTCACCCAGACGCTCGGGCGGGCGCCGGGCTTCTTCGGGCGGGTGTACCGGGTGATCGCGAGCTCGTAGTCTTTCGTCAGCTCGGCCCACGCCTCCATGGTCGAGTGCCCGCGAGCGATCTCCAAAGCGTGCTCGAAGGCGCCGGGGCTCGTCGGCTCGAGCTTCAGGAGCAGCCGGTAGGCCTCGATGCCCCGTTCGTAGTGCGCTTGATCGTAGAAGGCTTCGGCGAGCGCCTCGACGATGCGGGCCGCGAACTTCTCCCCGCCCGCCTGCACCAGGAACTGGTGCATGTCGTCGGCGGTGTTCTTCTCGTCCTCGGCGAACACCGTCACCAGGCTCTCGAGCGCCTCGGCCTGCAGGTCCTGGAGCTCGGAGCGCCGGGCGCCGGCCCGCGTCGCCTGCTCGTCGGTCTGGCGGAAGACGATCAAGAAGCGCTCGGCGGCCTCCCGGCGGCGTCCCAGACGCCACAACGTCCAGGCGCTCTTGAACAGGGCCAGGTCGTGCAGGTCGCTGTCCTTGAAGGCGAGCACCTGCTCGTACTCGCGATAGGCGTTCTCGTAGTCCGGAACCTCTTTGGTGAACTCGAACTCCGCCCGCACCATGTGCGCGTCCGGAACGAACCGGCTCTTCGGGAACCAGGCCAGGATCTTCTCGAACCGCGCGAGCGACTGCTTTGCCTTCCCTTCTTCGCTGGCCAGGAACCCGTCGACGTACAGCGCCAGATCGTAGTCGGGGAACTCCTTGTAGTTTTTGAGCACCCGCAACAAGAGCGCCCGCGACCGCGCGTAGCTGGGCGACGGGGGCTTTCCGCGCTTGTCGGCCGGCAGCTGCTCCCACGCGCTGAAGGCCGCGAGGAAGCGGTCCCGGCTCTCCTCCCACTCGAGCTCGGCCAGGCGCACCAGCGCGTGCGGCATCTCCGGCGAGTCGTCCTCGAGCTCGCTGACGAGCTTCTGCAACAACCCGAGCGCTTCGCGCCGGAGCTGCTTCGCGGCGGCCAGGTTGCGCGTGATGCGCGCCTCGATCCGCCGGTGGAGGAGCTTCTGCAGCCGCTCCGGGATCTGCAGCTCGACCCGCTGCTCCCGCAGCGAGCTCTTGCGCCGCGACGATCGCTCGCGCACCGTCGGGCGGGGCTTGCTGCCGAGCTTGCGCTCGCTGGTTTGGCGGAGGGACGTGGTCGCTTTGCTGGCCGGGCCCGCTTCGGCGCCGCCGGCCGCCGCCGGCCACAGCAAGAGCGACGCCAGCAGCGCGGCGGGCAGCGCGCGGCCTGTCATTTTAGGCCCTCCCCGCCGACGTACTCGTCCTCCCAGTCCTCACCGTCATACGGCCAGTACTCTTCGTCGTCTCGCAGGTAGCGGGCGGCGTCCAAAGAATCGACCATGGAGCGCGGCAAGTAGCCCTGCGACAGGGCCTCGATCTCCACCTCCAGCGCCCGCTTCTTGCCGAGCACGGTTTCGATGCGGCCGAGCCGCGCGCGCGCCAACAGCCGCGACAGCCGCCGGTCGGCGCGGACGAGCGCGTTCTTCGCCAAGCGCAGCTGGTCCTGCTCGAGCTTCGCCCGCACCGACAGCGCCTGCTGGCGCAAGCTCTCGGCGCGGGCCGCGTCGGCCGTGATCAGGCTGCCGAGGTCGGAGCCGGTCGCCACCTCGCGCTCGCCCGTTTGCCCCACCCGCTCGATCGCTCGGACGCGCAGCTCGAGCCCCTCGAGCTCGCGCCGGAGCTCGGCGACCTGGGCGCCCTTGGCGCCGGCGAGCAACCGGCGCACCTCGTCGATCTGTGCTCGGAGCACCCGGGCGCGCTCGCGCGTGTCGCTCGGCTCGATCGCGGCGCTCTCGGCCCGCGCGTGCTTGGGATCTCGCAGGCTCTGAGCGGCTTGGGCGAGCTGGTCGACGGCGCCCGTCAAGCCGCTGATCTGGTGATCGAGGCGGCCGAGCCGGCGCGCGGCGCGCGCGTAGTCCGGATCGAGCCTTAGCAGCGCGGCGATGGTCCGCAGCACGGCGGGATCGCCCGGGACGCCGGCGCTCGCCGGGTCGCTCCCGGCGCGCACCGCGGCGAGCAGGCGTTCGGTGGCCGAAGGGTCGCGCGACAAGCGGCGCACGCGCTGCTGCACCGGCTCGTAGCGCCGCAAAAAGGCCCGCAGCTTCGCGTCGGCTTCGGGGAAGTGGCAGGTCGACAGGTCGAGGTACGCCTCGAGGATGAAGACCTCGTCTTCGTACGGGTGGTGAACCGAGAGGCTGCGCAGCTGGGCGAGCAGCTCGCGCGCTCCGTCGTAGTCCTTGGCCTCGTAGCGGCTGGTCGCGGCCTCGTAGAGCGCCTCGGGCAGGCGCTCCGAGTCCGCCGGGACCAGGTAGTAGTAGTAGCGCGCGTCGTCGAAACGGAACTGTTCGTGCGCGACCCGCCCGAGCGCCAGGCGCGCCATGTCCCGCACCTGGAAGAAGTCGCTGCCGCCGACCAGCGCGGCGCGGCGCGGGGTCTGCTTCGGATCGGCGATTTTGCAGAAGAGCTGCTCACCCTCCTTCAAACGCCCCGTCTCCACCTCCAACAGGCCCGCCAGGTAGGTGGCCTGCGCCCAGTAGCGCGATCCGACGTCGACCGCCTTGTAGCGCTCGAGCGCCGCCGAGCGTTGGCCGGCCTGCTCGAGCACGCGACCGCGCAGGTAGTCGAGGTCCCCGCGCAGATCGGCGGCCGCGATGCCGGCGCGTTCCAGCTCGTCGAGCACGGCCTGGGGCTTGGAGCTCTCGAGGCCGAGATCGACCAGCGACTGCGTCGCGCGCCGCTGCCAGGTGTCGGTGGGGCCGCGGAGCAGGCGCGTGAGGTACGCGCGCGCTGGCGCTTCGGCGCCCGCGTCGCCCAGGGCGTCTCCGAGCGAGAAGACCGCGGCCCGCCCTTCGGCGCTCGAGGCGAACGGCTCGAAGCGCGGCGACTCCACCAAACCGGAGAGCGCGGCGATGGCTTCGTCCCGGCGGCCATCGAGCAGCTGCGCTTCGGCGGCGGCGAGCCGCTCGCGCAAAAGGTCGAGCGTGAGCGGCGTCGAGGCCGCGAGGTTCTTCGCGGCGAGCGCCGCCTGATACGCCTGCAAGGCGGCGCCCTGATCCTGCGCAGCCGGCGCTGGCGCCGCGGCGGGCGGCGGGCGTTCGGCCTTCGCCGGGGCTTGCTCTGGCGGGGACGCTGCGCCCGGCTCGCCGTCGCTCTGCGCGCCCGCCGCAGCCTCCTCCGCCGCCGGCTCGGCTTCGGGCTCGGCCGCGAGCGCCGCGCTCGCCAGCAGGCCGACCAGAGCCCCCAGCAGCACCGAGGTCGATCGCCCCCGGAAGCTACGACCCGGCCGTCTCAATCGACCACCTGTGCCGAGACGCGCACGCGCAGGTCGTACTCACCCTCTTGATCGCTCGCGAACTCACCCATCGCCGAGTCGTCTTCGAGCTCGACCTCGGCCTCGAGCCGCTTGCCCTCGGGGACGGTGATGGAAAATCGCGAGCTCTGCCAGGAACGGTACTCGCTGCGTGCCGCGTCGTAGCGCTCCACCTCGACACCGAGCACGTGCTGTCCCGGGGCGACCGAGTGCTCATAGACGGTCGTGGCGCGATCGAAGCTGGCCCGCTCTGGCGCGGTGTACACGACGCCGTCGTCGACGGTGACGCGCAGCCGGGCGAGGCGCACGTCATCCCCCTCGGCGAGCACGGTCACCCGCAGCTTGCTCTTGAACAGGGTCTCCGAGAGCGCCGCCGCGCGCGCGCGCAGCTGAGCGATGTCGGTCACCAGCCGCTCGTATTCGGCGGGCGGCAGCGCCTTGCCGCCGTCGGGGAACTCGTTCGCGCGCGGGTTGTGCGGCGACGGCCGCACGCCCCCGTCGCCGGGCTGCGGCTTGGGCGGCGCCCCCAGGTCATCGTCCGCTGCCGGCGCGCCGTTCTCCTCCGGGTCGGCGCCAGCGTCGGCGTCGCTCGCCGCCGCGGTGTCCGCCTCCGGCGGCGGCCCTTTCACCGGCTGGGCGACGGCGATGAACGCGCCCAGGACCAACACCCCTACCGTGACCAGCGACGTGCGAGCTCGCATCCCGTGCCGCAGCGTAATTCAATTGGGCACGACTCGGCTACGGCTCGCTGCGCGCGGCGCCGAATCGTGCCCACGTCGCGGCCGCTCGAAGCTGTCGGCGGCCGGGCGACAATGTAGCGTGACGTGGCAGGCGACGGATGCGCGGTCACGCCCGCGCGAGCGGGCGCTCAGGCCGACTTGCCCTGCGACGCGACGGCTGCGGCCGCCCGCGCCGCCGCCTCCGGATCACCGAGGTAGCGCTTGCTGATGGGCTTGAGGTCCTTGTCGAGCTCGTACAAAAGCGGGATGCCGGTCGGGATGTTGAGCTCGACGATCTCTTTTTCGCTGATGTTGTCCAGGTGCTTGACCAGCGCGCGCAGGCTGTTGCCGTGCGCCGCGATCAGCACGCGCTCACCCCGGCGGATGGCGGGGGCGATGTCGCTCTCCCAGTAGGGCAGAAAGCGCGCGACCGTATCCTTCAAGCACTCGGTCGCGGGGATCTCTTCGGGCTTGAGGTGGCGATAGCGCGGGTCACGCCCGGGCCAGAGAGGATCGTCCTGGCTCATGGCCGGCGGGGGGATGTCGTAGCTGCGGCGCCAGATCTTGACCTGCTCCTCACCATGTCGCGCGGCGGTCTCCGCCTTGTTCAAGCCCTGCAGGGCGCCGTACATGCGCTCGTTCACGCGCCAGCTGCGGTGCACCGGGATCCACATCAGGTCGAGCTCCTCGAGCACCGTCCACAAGGTCTTGATCGCGCGCTTGAGCACGGAGGTGTAGGCCACGTCGAAGGTGAGGCCCTCTTCCTTCAGCAGCTGCCCCGCCCTCAGTGCTTCCTGCTGCCCCACCTCGCTCAGCGGAACGTCCACCCAACCGGTGAAGCGGTTCTCCTTGTTCCACTGGCTCTCGCCGTGCCTGACCAAAACTAGCTTGTACATGGTGGCCCTGATTTACACGCTCAGGCCGGGCCTGGGGAGCCCGTTTGTGCGCTGGGCCGCCGCTCAGTTGTGGAACGGGAAGAAAATGCTGGCGCCGCCCATCGCCGAAATATCGTTCACGACGCGGTCCACCCCCAACACCGTTCGCTGAGAGTGCACGTGGTCCCTGACGTCCAGCCGCAGCGCGAGCCACTGGGCCAAATAGAACTTCAAGCCGAAGCCACCGGACCCGGTGAGGCCGGGGCTGCCGCGCTCGTCGTCGATCGCGCCCGCGCCGAGCGAGAGATAGAAGTCGAAGCGCCCGATCGCGCCGCCCAGCCAACGCACCTTGCCGTAGGCCAGCGACCACACGAAGTGGCCGAGAAAGAGCTGGACGTCGGTCTCTTCGGCGCGGGCGATGTCGACCAGGTTCGGCTGCCGATCCACCACCGCCTCGAGCACGCTCGAGGTCTGGCGCGTCCTGAAATACGCCGCCTCGAGGCCCAGATCCTCGGTGAAATGAAAGGTGTAGGCGCCGCCCCAGATGGGCGCACCGTCGGACATGTCGGCGGCGAGCCAGCCGCCCATCGGCGACAGCTCGTGACGCAGCGCCTTCTTGAACAGCCGCGGGACGACGCCGCGGTAGGCCCGCTTGCCCACGAGCTGCTCGCGCAGCGCCTCGTCCACGCACTGCGCCTGCCCGTTGGATGTCACGCACACCCCGCTGACCAACAGGGCCAACGCGACCGCGATCCGGCAAGGCGTGCTCAGCGACAAGGCCGCTCCGGAAATACCACACCCCGCCCGCCGAGATCCTGGCTTTTTTGCCAGCCCCCGCGCCACAGGGCGGCGCTTTTCAGCAAATCGCGGTAAGAAACGGCGTGATCGGAGTGCGGCCGAGATCGTCTGGGCGGCGGCCCACGCCAGCGCGCCGCATGTCCCGGCAGCGATGGTGGAGGGCGCTCTGGATGCTGGGGGTGCTGGCGCACACACCCGCGGCG
>JAEZYZ010000313.1 GCA_023418705.1 Pseudomonadota bacterium
GCCGCCCGCGGCGCGCCCGGGGAGCAAAAGACGCTGCGGCTCGAGCTCAAGCTGATGGCGGACGGGGGCCTGCTCGGCTTTCCCAACGTCGGCAAGAGCACCCTCGTCCGCGCCGTCAGCCGCGCGCGCCCCAAGGTCGCCGACTATCCCTTCACGACGCTCGAGCCGCACCTGGGCGTCGTCACCATCGGTGACCACAAGAGCGGCCTCGGCAAGAGCTTCGTGCTCGCCGACATCCCGGGGCTCATCCCCGGCGCCAGCGAGGGCGTCGGCCTCGGGCTGCGCTTTCTGCGCCACCTCGACCGGACCCGCGTGCTGCTGCACCTGGTCACCTTCACCGGCGAGGAGGGCCGCTCACCCATCGATGACTACCACGCGATCCGCCGCGAGCTGCAGAGCTACAGCCCCGACCTGGCCGCGCGCCCAGAGGTGGTCGCCATGACCAAATCCGACCTGCCCGAGGTGCAGGAGGCCTACGTCGACGCCAAGGCGCGCTTCGCCGAGCTCGGCATCGAGCTGCGCTTGATCAGCGCCGCCACCCACCAGGGCCTCGACGACCTGATGTACGAGCTCGGCGAGCACCTGATGATTTGACGGTGCTCGCCCGCGGGGACGGGCCCTTCACGCCTGCACTCACCCGGGCGCACCGCCACGCGCAGGCCGCGCTCCCCCTGCCCTTCGGCCGTCAGGTGGGCCGCGCCCCCTCGGGCCTACGAACCGAGCACCAGACGCGCCGTCACGGCGCCGATCGTGAACACGCTCAGGCCCGCCATGGCACGCGCCACCAGGCGCCGGTAGGTGCTGCGGCGCGCGAGCTGAGCGGCGGTCAGAACGGTCGGCTCGGGCTCGCCGAAGACGAGCGCGTCCTCCAGCGCCAGCTCGTGATCCGGACCGGGCGCCAGCTCGTCGGTGTACGAGAAGAAGCGCAGCTCGGCCTCATCCTCCCAATCCTGGGCTGCGCCGAGCGGCGCGGCGCTCGGCGTCTTGCTGGTGCGCTGACGGCGGTTCGGGTGCTTTCTCGCTCCCCCACTGCCGGCCCTCCTCTTTCCAGACGACCGGCGCTGCGACTTGCTTGCCATTGCCCCTTGGGACCGTTCAGGGCGGTGTTCGTTGGGTGCCGAATCTCCGCCAGCGAAAATTCGGCCCGCGCGGCGGCGCTGCGCACTCGAGGCACCAACCTGCGCTGCTGACCGCAGGGGTAAGACGTCGTCCGTCGTCGCCCTCAGCGGCCGAGCCGATCCTTGCTGAGCGGGCCAAACTCCCAGACCACGGGTGAGCGCGGGCCATAGTCGACGCGGAGCGCCTGCCCGGCCTGCGCGGCCTCCCAGCTCGCGCGCGGCAGCACGAAGCGAACGCGGTACAGATCACCGCCCGGATGCTCGCTTCGGCGCGTCCGCTCGTCACCCACCGAGAGCACGAGCTGTCTGGCACGCGCGTCGAAGTAGCGGTCGCTCCGGAGCGTGATCTCGACGCTGCCGTCGGCGCGGCGCGCGACGCGCTCGACCAGGTTGCCGGTGGTGATGCGCTCGGGAGTGAAGCTCTCGGCAGCGGACGTCGCCGCCGCGCCGAGCCGGACCGCCCCGGAGCGAGCGCGCAACAGGGCCACCGGCGGTGGCGGGGTCGTCGCCAGCGTGGCGCGAATGTTGGCCACGAACACCCCGAAGCCCGACGGCACCGGCGTGTCGAAGACCAGGCGCACCGCACGCACCGCGCCGAGATCCGCCCCGGTGAACATCGCGAGCGGGATACGCGCCGTCGGCAGCGTCGTCCCGCCGCGCGGCGGCGCCCCGAGCGTGAGGAACGGATCGATGGACACCGAGCTCGACCGCGTGTCGTCGGCGTTCACGAGCTCGACCCGGAAAGAGACGACCGTGGGATCTTCGATGCTCCCGCCAGCGCGATTGGCGCGCAGATCGAGGAAGTCGTAGCTCGTCAGATCGAAGCCGCTGCCTGCCGGCGCCCAGTTCGACTGAAAGTAGGTGGAAGCGCTCGCGACGATGTCGTCGATGAACGCGCCACGATGGGACGGGTCGTGCGGGGAAATGGTGAAATGTTGGACGCCGATCGCCCCCCCGGTCTCGTTCGCAAGCCCGTACGAGCTCGTGCCGGCCGGGGCCGTGAAGTCCTCGAGCACCAGGCTCTCGGCGGTGTCACCGCCCGGGTGATACCCCCGGTCGATGCGTTCTTCGACCGGCAGGGGAAACGCCGGATCGAACAGGACATTGTCCGACGGGTCGCGATCGGCGCCGACGTTCGCCGTGAAGAAGGTGACCGCCGCCAAACGACCGACCTCTCGCTGCGCGGGTGAGCCGAACTCCGATGGGTCGAAGAGCGGCTCGTGGTTGAGGCAGCCCTGGATCCCCCCGCTGTTGGCGTCGGCGATCTGCCACTCGCTGTTGTAGTAGTTATGGTTGGTGCCCCACACATGATAAAAGGATTTGAAGAACGCGCCCGGCTCTGCTGCGTTCAGCATCCGATCGAAGACACGAACGCCGGGCAGCTGCGGAAGATCCCAGTCGCACGCGGGCAAGATCACGTTCCACGCCGTGTCGCTGGCGTTGAACAGCTGCCCGTCCACCGGCTCGTCCGTCGGCCCGATCTCGAAGATCCCACGAAACGTCACGGGGCTCTGGATCAGCGTCGGCCACGGGCTGCCCGCGCGCCGGTACTCGTTGTAGGCGAAGCGCACGCCCTCGCCCCCGCGTGAGTGCCCGAACAGGCCAACCTGGCCGAAATCGATGCGGCCCTCGAGATCCACCCCGAGATCGACCGGCGTCGCCTCGACACCCGCGTCCCACGCGCTCAGCCGTTCGAGGTGACGCAGCAACAGGCGCCCGCGAGGGGCGATCACGAACTCATCCCCGGAGATCGCCGGGGCGCCGTTGATCCCACGGTTGGTGTTGATCGACACGACGAAGTAGCCCCGCTCCGCGAGATCCGTCGCGATGTAGTCGTAGCCGCGGTGATTGGGGACCACCGTGTAACCTTCCGGGCACGTACCCGTCAGCCGATACTGGTTGTTGTCGTCGATGCGCGGGTCGTCCCCCGTGCCGCACGTCGGGTGGTTGCCGTGCAGGAACATCAAGAGCGGGTACTGGCGTCCCGTCTCCAGCGTCTCCGGGCGATAGAACGACGCCCACAGCTCGACGTCGAAATCGGGGCTCACCATCGGATCCCGCAGCGCGGGCAGCTTGTATTCGGTGACGACGGCACCCCCGCTCGGCGGAGGCAGGTCGCTCGACACCGACTCCAACACCGGCTGGATGCCAGGGCTCGGGATCGAAGCGCACCACCCGAAGGTTCGCTCTTCGGACGGGGGGATGGCCTGGTTCTGGGGCATCGCCGTCACCGTCACCAGGCCCGTATTCCCGCCGAACGCGCCGTCCCAGGTGGCGAACGTCGTGCTCGCCCCCAAGTCGACCTCCACGCTCCAGGTCCCGGTCGTCGCGCTGGGGTGCTCGTTGCGAACGACGATCCGCGCGCAGTAGCCCTGACCCCACTCGGAATCGAGCACCAAATCCGCGCCGATCCCGTTCGGCCCTTCCAACGCCGCGCGCGATGTCCCGGTGCGCTCCGCCGGGCCGGTGTCGCTCGGAGCGTCACTGCAACCAGACACCTGAAGCAGGGCAGCGGCCCCAACACACACCGCCGCGAAGGTCCTCGAGCTCGTCATCGCCTATCCTCCGTTCCTACCGAGGCTTAGAGCGCTGACCGCCGCACTTCTTCGCTAGAGCACCTAAGTTCGGCTGGCCGGGATAGACTTGGAGCACCCTGTCCCTGCCGCCGCACGACCTGACGTCACTGCAGAGCGCCGTCCGCTCCGGCGCCCGCCCGAAGTTCCTCTTCTTCTGGGGCCACACCCCCCGCGCGCCTGGCCGCATCGGGCCGGAATGCCTCAGCCAATGGTACCCGGCTCCCTTCGAGCTCCAAGGCCTCCGGTTTCCGACCGCCGAACACTACATGATGCACCGCAAAGCGCTGCTGTTCGCCGATCGGGATCTCGCCGAGCAGATCCTGCGTGCACCGAGTCCAGGAGCTGCCAAATCCCTTGGCCGCTCCGTGCGCGGGTTCGTCGAGGCGCTCTGGACACGCCACCGCCGCGACATCGTGACAGACGGCAATCTGGCGAAGTTCTCGCAGTCAACCAAGCTGCGGGAGTACCTCGCCACGACCCGGCGCCGCGTCCTCGTCGAGGCGAGCCCGCTCGACCGCGTCTGGGGTATCGGGCTCGCCGCCGATGACGAAGGCGCCAAAGATCCCCTCAAGTGGCGCGGCCTGAACCTCCTCGGCTTCGCCTTGATGGATGTTCGCGATCGCCTGGCTGAGTAGCGCTGGCTGAGTCGAGGCACCGGCACACCGCGCCGGCACCGCGCGGCACGCGCGCCGGTGTGGCGGGCCTGCGAGTCCCTTATTGACCGGCCGGGTCGAACGCCGACAGCGCGGGATCCGGCGAGCGGTGACCGACGAGGCCAGAGCGCCCAACGGGAGGCCATCCAGAGCCCCGATCCGCGAGCAAAGCTGAGGGTTTCCCGAGGAAGCGGGGCCCACCCAAAGCAGGGGCCCCGATTCCTCGGGGCGCTCGGCTGGCACACTGATCGGTGCTCTAGTTGGCCTTCTCGAGTGGCGCGCTCACACGGCGGGATGGCCCGTACGCCGGTTGATCGCGATGTAGATGCCCAACAGCACCAGCGCGCCAAGCAGGCTGCCGATCAGCCCCGCCGGCTCGAAGCGTTCGACCGGCGTGCGCGTGAACAGCTTGATGACGAAGCCGCCGAGAAAGGATCCAGCGATCCCCAGCAGCGTGGTCTTGAGCAGACCCATGTGCTGGCGCCCCGGCATGATGGCTCGCGCCAGAAGACCGGCGATGAACCCGACCACGATGAATAACAAGATGCTCATGCCAGCCAGGGAAGCAATGTTCGCACCCGGCGCACCCACGTCTGGCCGCTCGGAAGGATCACCGCGGCCGACGGCGTCACGTTTCGAGCGGCCGCTCGGCAGTCCGCCGCAGGCGTCGCTCGGGTCTTCGCCGTCCGGAGCTGCGACGCTGCCGGTCGCCGTGCCTCAGCCCCCCCCGGCGTCGAACCCGTCCATCTCGTCGAAGTCGTAGGCGTCGGGGGCGAGGTTGTCGAAGCGGGTGAACTCAGCCGTGAACTTGGTGCGGACGCTGCCGGTGGGGCCGTTGCGCTGCTTGGCGATGATCACTTCGGCGATGCCTTTGTCGGGGCTGTCCTTGAAGTAGTACTCGTCGCGGTAGATGAAGAAGATGGCGTCGGCGTCTTGCTCGATGGCGCCGGATTCGCGCAAATCGCTGAGCTGGGGGCGCTTGTCCTTGCTGGTGCGGGTCTCGACGGAGCGGTTGAGCTGGCTCAGCGCCATGACCGGCACCTGCATCTCCTTGGCGAGCTGCTTGAGACCGCGGGACAGCTCGCTGATCTCCTGCTCCCGGCTGCCGGCGTCGCGGCGGCCTTGCATGAGCTGGAGGTAGTCGATCACGACCAGACCGAGCTTCTCCGCGGGCGGCGCGCCGTCTTCGGTCGTGCGCTTCAGCTCCGCCTGCAAGCGGCGAATTTTCGCGCGGAGCTCGAGCAGCGTGAGCGCTGGGGTGTCGTCGAGCCAAATCGGCAGGCGGCCGAGCCGCGCGGCCGAGTCGGTCAGCTTGTTCCAGTCTTCCCGGCGAATGTCGCCGCTGCGGATGCGTGAGACGTCGACCCGCGCCTCGCCTGCGAGCATACGGGAGGCGAGCTGCTCGCGCGGCATTTCCAGGCTGAAGAAGGCGACGCCGAACCCGGGCTCTTCCGCCGCCGGCTCGCTGAAAGGGTCGGCCCCCTCCGGCAGCTCCACCCGTCGCGGTTTGGCGACGTTGACCGCCAGGTTCAAGACGAACGCCGTCTTGCCCATGCCGGGGCGGCCGGCCACGATGTACAAGTCGCCCGCGTGCATGCCGGCGATGCGCCGATCCAGCTCCGTGAAGCCGGTCGGCACACCGGTGATGCCGCCGCCGCGCTTGGCGGCTTCGGTCAGGATCTTGAAGGCGCCATGGATGGCGTCCTTGACCGGGACGATGGTCGAGCCTTCGGGGATGCGGGCGATGTCGAAGACGGCCTGCTCGGCGCGATCGATGAACGGCTGCGCCTCCCCCGCCTCGCTGTAGCCCTCCGCGGCGAAGCGCTGGCAGGTCGCGATCAGCTGGCGGAGCCGCCACTTCTCTCGGATGACCTTGGCGTGGGCGCGGACGTGCGCCACCGCCGGGGTCGCGTCCGTGAGCTGCGCAATGTACGGCGTGCCGCCCACCTGCTGCAGCCGCTCGCGATCGCGCAGCCAGCCGGCCACCGAGATGATGTCGACCACCCCGCCGTTGCTGTGCAGGTCGAGCACCGCCTCGAAGATGCGCCGGTTGGCGTCGGAGTAGAAATGCTCCGGACGCAGGATCTCCTGCACGTCATCGAAGGCCTCCGAGCTGAGCAGCACCGAGCTGAGCACGGCGCCCTCGGCGTCGAGATCGTGCGGCGGCACGCGGCCCGGCAGCGGTTTGAGCTCGATCTCTCGCTCGTCGCGGCGGTGCTCCCTCGCCAGCATGCTCAACCTTCCCTCCGCGAGCCTGACCCGCGGGCGCCGCGATCGCCAGTCGAGCTGGGACGAACAATGTCCGACCCGCGAAAGCCCCGGCTGGGCCCGGCAGGGCACGCTGGGTTGTCCCAGGGTTTTTCAGAGACCATCCACATGCTTGTCCACAGGTTGCCCAAAACACGACACCCCGGCTGCCGTGTGGCAACCGGGGTGTTCGTTTCGGGTCGACTCTGAACGATGCGCGGCCCGGTTGTCAATCCCCGGGCGGCGCGCTGAGAATGAGACCACCCAGAGCACCGATCCGTGAGCAAACGTGAGGGCATCCCGATTCATCGGGATCTCCGCGCTGGCAAGCTGATCGGTGCTCTAGCGTCAGCTCTTCTTGACGACCTCGACCCGCAGCGTCGCGCTCACCTTGGCGTGCAGCCGCAGCTTGACGTCGTGCGGACCGAGGTCCTTGATCGGGTCGTCGAGCTCGATCTTCTTGCGGTCGAGCTCGACCCCCTGCGCGGCGTAGGCCTCGGCGATGTCCTTGGAGGTGACCGAACCGTACATGCGGTTCTCTTCGCCCACCGCGCGCTCGAGCTTGATGCTGATCGCCTCGATCTTCTGCTTCTCTTGCTCGGCCGCTTCGAGGTCCTTTTGAGCCCGCGCGGCGGCCAGCCGCTTGAGCTCGTCGAGCTGCGCCATGTTGCTGTCCGTCGCCGGCAGCGCCAGACCGCGGGGAATCAGGAAATTTCTCGCATATCCGGGTCGAACGCGCACGACGTCGCCGCTCGATCCGAGATTGTCGACATCCTCCTTGAGGATGAGTCGAATCACGCTCGCCATGGCTGCCTCCTAGTCGTTTGCCGTGAACGGCAACAGCGCGATGTTGCGCGCCCGCTTGATGGCCACCGTCAGCTCACGCTGATGTTTGGCACAGGTTCCGGAGATGCGGCGGGGCACTATTTTGCCACGGTCGGTGACGAAGTAGCGCAACGCCTGAGGATCCTTGTAGTCGATGGTCTGCGCCTCGTCGCCGCAGAAGGGACAGCCGCGGCGCCGCCCGCGACGCAGGCCCATGCCCTCTTTGTCTTCACCGCCACGACCCGGGGAACGGTCCCGGTCGCGCGTGTCACGCATGGATTCGCGCATCAGTCTTCCTCCTCTTCGGCACCGTAGCCGTCTTCGTCATCGTATCCCTCGCCGTCGCGCTCACGACGCTTCTCCCCCTCGGGCGGCTCGGCGAGGCCGAGCTCCTGCTCGCGCGTCGCCTCCACCTCCGGCTCCGCCGGGGGCTCGATGGCCTCGAACTTGACGGCGTCGGGCTGAATTTCGACGGAAGCGGCGTCGATCTCCGAGCGCAGCAACACGGTCTGAAACTTCAGGACCTCGTCGAGCATGCGGAAGTTGCGTTCGAGCTCGGTGACCAGCGGACCGCCACCGAGGTACTTCACGTAGACGTAGACGCCGCGCTTGTACTTCGACACCGGGTACGCGAGGGCGCGGCGCCCCCAGGTCTCGACCAGCGTGAGCTTGCCGCCTTCGCGACCGACGACGTCGCTGACGCGCGTCGCGACCTTCTCGGCGCTTTCTCGGGTGACGTCGGGGCGGAGAACGTAGATGGTCTCGTACTCGCGCGCCCGAAGAGGTTGGGCTTCTGCCATACGGGGCTCCTTGTGGACTTCTGGCCCCCGCCGGAGCGGGAGCAAGGAGTGTCATGATTGACGTTGATTGGTGGCGTTCATGGCCGCCGCGAGACCGCGCCGAACCGTGAGCTCCACCGCCCCGAGAGCCTTGTCGAGCACGCCATCGAGCTCGGCCTGCTCCCCGGGGGCGAAGGCTTGTAGCACGAAATCCGCCGGATCACCCCGAAAGTCGGGCGGCGGACGACCGATTCCGATCCGTAGCCGGGCGTAGCCGGCGGTGCCGAGCTCGGCCGTGATCGAGCGCAGCCCGCGATTGCCAGCTTCGCCGCCCCCGAGCTTCAGGCGCACCGTGCCGAAGGGCAGATCGAGCTCGTCGTGGATCACGAGCACGGCCGCCGGCGGGATCTTGTAGAAGGTCGCCGCGGCGCGCACGCTGCGCCCGCTGAGGTTCATGTACGTCGTCGGCTTCAGCAGGAGCAGCCGCTCGCCGAACAGGAGCTCTTCGGCGATCAAGCCGTGGAATTTCTCGCGGAAGGCCGCGCCCGGGGCGAGCTTGTCGACCAGCATGAAGCCGACGTTGTGACGCGTCCTGGCGTAGCGGCTGCCCGGGTTGCCGAGCCCCACGATGAGGCGCAAGGTTTCCGCTGCCTCCGGCACGTGGCTTCCCTAGCGAGCGACGAGCCCGTCCCGAAAACGCGCGATCCTTGGGATCAGGCCTTGGTCCCAGGCGCGGCGGCGGCACCGGCGCCGGCTGCAGCGGCGGGCGTCTCTTCCTCGCCACCGCGCACCTTCACCGCGGCGATCGACACCACGGTCTGAGCGTCCGACAGCCGCACGGTCACGCCTTCCGGCAGCTTGAGCTCCGACACCGGCACGGTCTGGTCGAGGTCGAGCTCGGTGATGTCGTGCGTGATCTTCACCGGGATCTTGCTCGGAACGCAGCGCACCGGCAGCTTCCGGTAGACTTGGCGCAAGAGGCCACCGAGCACGACGCCCTTGGCCTTGCCTTCGAGCTCGAAGGGCACGTCGACGTCCACCGGACGGTCCACGTGCACCTGCAAGAAGTCGGCGTGCAGGAGCTGGCGCGTGACCGGGTGGTACTGATAGTCGCTGAGCAACACCGTCAGCGGCGCGTCGTCCTTGACGTCGAGCTCGATGACGCTGTTGCGCCCGTACTCGCTGCCGAGCACCTTGAGCAGCTCCTTCGGTCCCACCGCCAGGGCCTTGGAGCCGAGCTCTTTGCCGTACACGACCGCGGGGATCAGATCTTCGCGGCGCAGGCGACGGGCGGCGCTCTTTCCGGATTCCTGCCGCAAGCTGGCGGGCACTTTGTACGTTTGCATGGTTGCGAGATACTCCTGAAATACTTCTGCTCTTGCCGGCCCTCAGACGAACAAGGAGCTGACCGAGTCACTGTTGTGGATGCGCCGTATCGCCTCGCCCAGCAGGCGACCGATCGACAAGAACTTGATCTTCGGGCACTCGGCCGCCTCCTCGCTGGGAGGGATGGAGTTGGTGACCACCACCTCCTCCAGCGGCGAATCGGCGATGCGCTGCACCGCTGGACCGCTCAGCACCCCGTGGCTCGCGCAGGCGACCACCCGCCGCGCGCCGCCTTCCATCACCGCGCGCGCCGCATTGCACAGCGTGCCCGCCGTGTCGATGATGTCGTCGACGATGATGCAATCGCGCCCGCGCACGTCGCCGATGAGGTGCATCACCTCGCTGACGTTCGCGCGCTCCCGCCGCTTGTCGATGATGGCGAGCGATGCGTCCAGGCGCTTCGAGTAGGCGCGCGTCCGCTCGACGCCGCCCGCGTCCGGCGAGATGAAGACCGCGTCCTTGCCGAAGCGCAGCTTCAAGTAGTCGTCGAGGAAGACCGGCAAGGCGTACAGATGATCGAACGGGATATTGAAGAAGCCTTGGATCTGGCCCGCGTGCAGGTCCACGCACAGCACCCGGTTGACCCCGGAGGCGACGAGCAAGTCCGCCACCAGCTTGGAGGTGATCGGGGTGCGGGGAGCTATCTTCCGGTCCTGACGGGCGTAGCCGTAATAGGGGATGACCGCGGTGATGTTCTGCGCCGACGCGCGGCGCAGGGCATCGCACATGATCAACAGCTCCATCAGGTTGTCGTTGACGGGCGATGACGTCGGCTGGACCACGTAGGTATCCATGCCGCGCACGTTCTCGCGAATTTCACAGAACGTCTCGCCATCACTGAAGCGCGACACCCGGGCCTCGCCCAGCGGAGTATCGAGCACTTTGGCGATCTCCTGAGCGAGCGCGGGATTGGCGTTTCCCGTGAATATGCAAAATCGTTTGATCGCCACGCGTCACAACCTGAAGAGCGAAAAAAAACCTTGCGACCTCGCGGTACTGAAAGGCCGTTCCGGGAGGCTCAGGGGGCGCGACAACTAGCAGCCGGCCGAACAAGTGTCAACGCGATGCCAGTGGGTCCCACAGCCCTTTTGCGGTGGCCCCCCTGCCCGCTGTCTTTCAACGGTAAGGATTGGTCAGGTCGACGTCGACCGGCTTTCTGCGGCGGCGCGGGGCTGGAGCAGGCTTTGGCTGCGGCTCTGGATCCGAGCGCCCCGCTCCGGAACCCGACCGACTGTCCGGCTTGGGGGCGCGGTCGGCCTCTGACGCGGGCTCCTGCAACGTCTCCCCAGTGCCAGCCGCCGCATCGGCGTCGTCGGCCTTCGCCCCTGCATCGTTGGCCGCGAGGTCCGGGGCGGTCGGCGGCTGCGGGGCAGGCGCGGCGACGGAAGGCGGGGCCTCCGGTGGCCGCTGCGGGGCCGCCGAGGCAGAGGGTTCGTCGATCCGGGTCGCGTAGTAGGCGGCGCCTCCGCCGGCGGCCAGCAACGCAACCAGGAGCACCCCGAACAGCGGGCCGCGCGACCGGCCCGGCGCCTCCGGGAGCATGCCCGAGAGGCCCGGCGAGTGGCCCGTCGTCGGCGTGGCGCCGGGAAGCGCCATCGCCCCCACGCTGACCGTGCCCATGCTCAGGGGGTTGGACGGCCGCGGGTGGCTCGACTCGCTGCGCGCGACCCAGCCCCGGACGGCCTCGCGCTGCTGGGTGATCTCGTGGCCGATGACGTCGGTGATATAAGCCGACAGCTCCCGTCCGGTCGCCACCTTGCCGGTCGCGGTGGCCGCGCGCTCCAGCGCGTCAGCGAACTTCGCGCAGGAGGCGAAGCGCTGGTTCTGATCGCGGGCGAGCGCCTTCATCACCACGGCGTTCACCTGCGGCGACACCGCCGGATTGAGCCGCGACAGATCGGGGATGGGCTCGGACAGGATCCGCGACAGCGTCGCCGCGTCGTTGTCCGACTTGAAGAGCCGCCGTGAAGCGAGCGCTTCCCAGAGCACGACGCCAGAGGAGAACACGTCCGCGCGCCGATCGATCACGGGGTTGGCGACCGCTTGCTCGGGCGCCATGTACGCTATTTTGCCTTTGAGCTGGCCGACGCGCGTGGCCGACAGGCGGCTGGCGGCGCGGGCGACGCCGAAATCGGTGATGCGCGCTATCCCGTCGAGCCCCACCAAGACGTTCTGCGGCGAGACGTCCCGGTGCACGAGCTCGGTCGGGTTGCCCATGTGATCGCGCAGCTCGTGGGCCGCGTGCAGACCGGCGAGCATGTCGAGCGTGATGCGGATGCCGATCTCCGGCGGCATCGGCCTGCCGCGGGCCGACGCGCGCGCCAACAGCCGCGCGAGGGTATCGCCCTCGATGTACTCCATGACGAGGTAGTAGCCGCGGTCGCTCGCCCCCACCTCCAGGATGGGCACGACGTTCGGGTGATGGATCCCCGCGGCCAGCCGCGCCTCGTCGAGGAACATCTCGACGAACTCCTCTTCGCTCTGCAGGTGTGGATGCAGGCGCTTGATGGCGACGAAGCGCTGGAAGCCGCCAACACCGGCCAGGCGCGCAAGATACACCGTCGCCATACCGCCGGATGCGATCTCGGCCACGAGGTCGTACCGGTCGATGCGCTGCCGCCCTACGGCATCGATGTCGAGAAGCTTCGCCGCCACCGTACCGAGTCAGAACCTTCCTGTCGCTCCTATCGTGGCTCCTCGTCCGAGGTCGATCCAGGGATTGACTGCAATTCTCTTCGATCGCGCGGCAGCCTCCTGCTTCGGCGGCGCGCCCCCACTCCAATCCGTCAAGAACAAGGCGATGATGCCGGTGGCGAGGCCGAGGCCCCCCGTCACGGCCAACAGCGTGTTGGTGCGCTGCTGCCGCTCCAAGCCGTCCTGGTAGAGCGGGCAGCTGGTGCCTTGCCCCCGGCACTGGTCGCGCACGGCGTCGGCGCCGGGATTGTTGACGGTGTCGAGCCCGCTCCAGACGGTCGCGACGCCCCCCACGGCGGTCAAGCCGAGCCCCACCCAGAAGACCGTCGGAGGTAGCCCGCCGCCGCTCTTCGGCGCCGCACCTTCGTCTCGCCCGCCAGTGTCGGACTCGCCGAACACCGAGTCATTCAAGTCGAGATCGGAGGTCGGATCGGTGATGACCTCGGTCTGGTCCGGATCGGGGACCTGGAAATCGAGGTCGCTCTGAGAGGCCGCGGCGGCGTCGACCTTCTCCGAAGCCAGGCGATCGTCGCCAAAACCGGCGCGGATCACGAAATTGCCAGGGTTCAGGTAGATGATGCGCTCGGTCGCCGGCCGGCCATGCACGAGCTTGTTGTTGATCAAAAGCTCGCAGGGCTCTTCGCAGGTCACCCGCAGGCGGTGAAGCTCCTCCCCGGCGCGCGCGAAGATGCCCTCCGCGAGCTCGGCCAGGTCCGACTTGTCGGGGTGGCGGCGGGTGGCGAGCGCCGCCAGCGTGGCGGCCCGATCGAGCTGGCCCGCGCGGTCGCGGGAGCGGATCGCCAGCTCGATGGCCGCAGCGCTGGGTGCGTGGCGATCGGCGGCCTCGAAGTACTCGGCAGCCTCGGCATAGTTCGACGACTTGAAGGCCTCACGCCCCAGGTCGAACTGCCCCGCCGCCGCCTTGATCTGCTCGGGCGTGGGCGCGGACTCCTGCGCCCAGCTGGCGCCGGACATCACCATCGTGGCCGCAAGCACGGCCGCACCCAACCAGGCTCTCATGCTGCGTGAACCTACCGCGCTCCGTGGCTTCGTGACCAGCGCCATAAGGCTATCACACGCTGGCACCCGCCGCGCTCGATTCGCAGGTCATGCGACACGTGACCACATGACCCCACGCCGCTCGCTCGGCGCTTTCCTGACACCCGGCGTTACTCGACCAGCAGCCGCTCCGGCTCCTGCAGGAGGGCGATGATTTCCTGGGTGAACGCGGCGCCCACGTGCCCGTCGATGATCCGGTGATCGAAGGAGAGCGCCAGCACGGTCACGTCCGCGATGGCGATTTGGTCGCCCTTCACCACGGGACGACGTTTCATCTCGTGGATTCCCAGGATGGCGACCTCGGGGTGGTTGACGACCGGGGTCGAGAACAACCCGCCCAGCTTGCCAAGCGAGGTGATGGTGAATGAAGAGCCCCCCAGATCCTCCCGCTTGCTCTGCCCCTTGCGGGCATCGGCGGCGATGCGCTCGATCTCGCGGGCAATCTCCACCAAGCTCAACCGATCGGCTTGGCGCAGCACGGGGACGATGAGACCTGCGTCGGTGGCCGTGGCGATGCCGAGATCGTACGTCTTTCGCAGCACGATTTCTTGCGCGGCCTCGTCGATCACCGAGTTGACCATCGGGTGTTTCTTCAGCGCCGAGACCACCGCCTTGACGATGAACGGCAAGAACGTCAGCTTGACCCCGGCCCGCTCGCCGTGCGGCTTGAGCCGCTCCCGCAGCTCCTTGAGCGCCGTGACGTCGCATTCGTCCGCGTAGGCGAAGTGCGCAGCGGTGCGCTTGGAGCGCGCCATGTTCTCGAAAATCCGCTTGCGCAGCCCCCGGATCGGCACCCGCTCGTCGTCCGGACGGCTGGCGACCGGCGGCGCGTCGGGGACCGCGGGCGCTCGCCCGGCGGCAGGCTGCGCGGCACCGGCGGCCCCCTCGGGCGCGCCGCGCCCGAAGGCCTCGACGTCTTCGCGCATGACACGGCCGTGCGCCCCGCTCGGCTTGACCCGCTTCAGGTCGCCCCCCAGCTCGCGCCCGAGCTTGCGCGTCGCCGGAGCCGCGAGCGGCTTCTCGTTGTAGTAGCTGCCGTTGGACCCCCCGCCCGCCCGCGCGGCCGGGGGCCTCCCGGGGCGG
>JAEZYZ010000433.1 GCA_023418705.1 Pseudomonadota bacterium
GACGACGTCGGTCCCCTCTTCCGCTCTTCCGCTCCTTCCTGTGACCAATCTCCGATTTAGTCCGTCGACGCACGACGCTAGTGCTGGTTCGGTGGTGAGATGCGTTTTCACTGACTCGAGGTGGGCCGAGGGCCCTGGGGGTCTTCCTGTGACCGACCTCCGATCGTCCTCAGGCTTCGATGGCGCTGCAGCCTTCGGTGACGTGGCCGCCGTCGACCCCGAACTCGTCCAGATCGGCGCCCGCCGCGCGCAACACCGAGAGCAGGACCTTGCTGGTGTTCTCCCCGTCCGAACGGTAGTGCACGCCGGGGTAGGCCAGCGCTCCACCGGCGCGGCCCGCGACCACGATCGGATAGTCCCGGATCGTGTGGTTGCGGCCGTCGGCGGTGTCGCTGCTGGCGAGGATCACCGAGCGGTCGAGCAGGTTGCCGTCCCCCTCGGGGATGCTCTTCAGCGTCTCGAGCAACGTCGCGAGCTGTTTCATGGTGAACACGGTGGTCTCGTGCACCAGCGGCTGGTCACCGGCCTCGTCGTGCGTGAGGTCGTGGTGGCCCTTGTCGGCACCGACCTGCCAGAACACGGTGGAGCCGACGCTGCCGGTGAACATCACCGAGAACACGCGGGTCTGATCGCAGGCGAGCGCCATGGCGATGAGATCGCTCATGGCTTGCATCTTCTCGGCGATTTGCTCGCGGCGGTCCTGGTCCGGGACGCTGCCCGGGTTCGAGGGCTGCCCGCAGCTCGCCCCGACGGAGGGAGGCAGCGCCGTGGCGCCGAGGCGAGCCTCGATGGCCCTGACGTTGTCCAGGTGTTGTTCGAGCCGTTGCCGATCGAAGCTGCTGACCTTCTGCTTCAGGCTCTGGAGATCGGCCATGACGGCGTCGAGCGCGCTCTTGCGCAGGGCGAGCGTCGCGTCGACCACGGGCGTCGCGTCGGGCGGGGTGAAGCCCGCACCGAAGAGGCGCTCGTACAGGGCCGCGGGATCGTACTCTGGCGGGTTCACGTTCTCCGGGCCGTTGTGCGACAAATACCAGAGCGTCGTGCCTTCCCCTTTGACCACCCGGCGAGAGATCCCGACCTCCAGGGAAGGAAACCGGGTGCTCGTCCCGATCGCAGCCGCCGCGACCTGGTCGATGCTCGGCGCGCTGAACGTCGAGACGTAGTTCGAGTTCGGATGCGGCAGGCTGATCATCGGAGCTCCCGAGAGGATGCCCACGGTGCCGGAATGGTGGCCGCGCTCGTTGCCAGTCTTGATATCCATGCCGGTGACCACCGACACGTAGTCCTTGACCCCGGTCAGCGGCTCGAGCGCGCTGCTCGGCGTCCAGTCGGGCCCGGTGGTGCCGGGAACCCAGCGATCCACCTTCACGCCGTTGCCCCAGAAGAACACGCCCAGCCGCTTGGGCAGTGGCTGCCCGGCCGCGAGCGCCGTTCCGTTGCCGTTCAGCATGGCCTCCAGCGTGGGCAGGCCGACGGCGATCGCTGCGCCGGACAGGACACCTCGCAGCAGGGTTCTTCGATCGAGCACGGTCTTCATGGTGCGCCTCATTGCGGGTCCGCCGCGATGCGGAAAGCCTCGCTGCTCACGATCGCGAGCAGCAGTTGCCGAAGTCGATAGCCGTCGCTGGCGAAGCGTTGGCCGAGCGCCTGCACGAGCGCCTCCTCACCCTTCCCCTCGAGGTGCCCCTGAGCGTAGCGATACGCGTGGCGCGCCACGCACGTCGCCAGCTCCGGGTGGGCCGCCACCGCGGCGGCGAGGCCGCGCGCGTCTTCGAAGGCCACGCCGTCCAGCTCGCCGCTCGCGTCGATCGGTTGGTCGGCGTCCGTGGTGCGGAACGCGCCGATCCCGTCGAAGTGCTCGAGCGCAAGCCCGATGGGATCCATGCTGGCGTGACAGGCGGCGCAGGCGGGATCCTCGGCGTGAACGCGGAGCTTCTCCCGCATGGTCCTCGGGCCGTCACCCGCGTCCTCTGGCAGCGACGTGACGACGTTGGGAGGCGGCGGGGGCACCGCTTGGCACAGCAAGACCTCGCGTACGAACTTGCCGCGGCGGGTGGGGGAGGTGCTGGTGGGGTGGGAGTTGCTGGCCAGGATGCTGGCATGGCCGAGCAGGCCGACGCGCGGCTGATCGGCGGGCAGCTCGACCGGCACGAACTCGGGCCCGCTGACACCTTCGAGGCCGTAGAGCGCGGCGAGCTCGGCGTCGACGAAGGTCGACCGTGTGGTGAACAAGTCGCGCAGATCGGCGTCGCTGAGCGTCCATTGAGTCGCCGTCATCAGCGTCTGCGTGCGCATGGCCCGCCCGAGGGTGGGGGAGACCTGCGGGAACGCGTCGGGCAGCTGCGGCAGATCGTACAAGGTCGCGAGACCGAGCACCTCGTCGAAGAAGGTCTCGATCCCCTGCTCGGAGCGGCTGTCGTCGAGCAGTCGGGTGGCTTGGGCGACGAGGCCCGCGGTGCTGCCGAGCTCCCCGCTGGCCGCCGCCTCGAGCAGCGGCTCGTCGGGCAGCGTGTTCCAGAGCCAGAACGACAGGCGGCTGGCAAGCTCGTAGCCGTCGAAGCGCCTGAGCCCGGGCGTCGAAGGGTCTGCTGCGCCGATCTCGACTCGATACAAGAAGTGGGGCGACTGCAGCAGTCCGGCGATGGCGTATTCGATGCCGCGCCAAGGATCCGACAAGGCCTCGGTCGCGACGCCCGCGAGCTCCGTGTAGCGCGCGACCTCCTCGCTGGTCAGCGGGCGGCGCCAGGCGCGCAGGCCGAAACGTTCGACGAACCCGCGCGTGCAGCTCGCCTCCGTCGCCGGATCACAACCGACGAGCGCCTCGCGCCGCTCGGTGTCGGCGACGACCTGGGCGGCGATGCTGCGGGCGGCGGCCTCGAACTGTTCGGTGGCCCGCGCCGACAGCGCGATGCGCGATGCTCCGATGGCCGCCATCCCGTGCAGCACCGTGTCCGGCTCCAGATCGGTCGGCACGTCGATGGCCGGCCCGAACAGAGCCCGCACGCTGTTGGCGTACTGGCGCACCGTCAGCCGCCGCAGCCCCGCAACCTCGGGCGTATGAGCTGCGCCGGCGGAGGAGCCCCCGCTGCCGGTGCCGCCAACGGAGCCCCCGCTGCCCCCGGAAGCCGCCGGACCGCCTGCCGGCGGACCGGGCTCGGCGCCCTGTTCTCGCGGATCGCCGACGGTGCCGGTGCACCCGACGAGCAGAAACACTCCGGCCAGACCGCGCGCGCGGTTGCATCCCATTCGCATTACTCCTTTGGAGTCGACGCCGCTCTTTCAAAACGACGTCTCGAGTCCCGAGTGTACGCGGATGCGAGCGGCTGAGTAGCGAAAACTCTAGAGTTTACACTGGTTTAGTGAGACGGCGGCGCACAGTTTGCGCGCGCGATTGAATCTTTACAGCCGGCAAGCGGTGAGTCATCGAACTCCGTTGTAGGCCGTCACACGATATTCGAATCACCTCGACCGCTCAGCCGCGCTCGCCCTGTTCGCGCTTCGCTCGCTCGACCAGCCCCACCAGCGCTTCGCGGGTGACGCCTAGCCGTTCGGCCGTTTTGCGCGCGAGAGAGGTGCGGGCCACACCAGGGACGAAGCCGTAGGTTGGGTTGTCCGCGGCGTCCAGCTCGACCCGAAGGAAGCTCATGCTGCGCACGGGGCGCTCGCGCTCCAGGCGCGCCGCGAATTCGAGAAAATGTGTCGTGATGTACGCTTGCGGGTCCACCTCCGACAGCAGCGAGACCACGAGCTCGAAGATCTCTTCTCCCTCGGAGGGGTTCGTCCCCGAACACAGCTCGTCCAAAATCACCAGGCTGTCGCACGAGAGCCGCTCGAAGAGCCGGCGGATGCGCGATAGCTCGACGCCCAGCCGCCCCTCGCGTTCTTCCGCCGTGGCCTCGCGCCCGAGGGAGACGAACAGCCCGCTCCGAAGGGCCAGGCGAGCTCGCCGCGCTGGCACCAAAAATCCGCATTGCCCGAGCAGCTGGGTCAGGCCAATCGCCTGAAGCAAGCGCGTCTTGCCGCCCGAGTTGGGGCCGGTGATGATCACCAAGGCGCTCGGCTCCGGTTTCAGGCGGCACGGACGCGGAGCCCTGTCCTCGAGGAGCAAGAACGGATTGAACAGGTCGACTAGCTCGAGATCGCCCGGTGGCGTCACGAGCTCGGGCAAGCTCACTTCGAGACCCTTGGTCCTGGCGAAGTCTCGAAACGAGCAGGCGCTCAGGTAAAATTCCAGGTCGCAGCCAAGCTGGAGCAGCCACGCGGTGGCATCCTGGACCTCGTCGAAGACGCCGTCGACCAGCCGCCCCATCAGCTCGGCCTCTCGAAAGCGATAGCCGCGGGCCCACAGCCGCAGCCGATTGAGCCATCGCCCGATCGGCGAGACGTAGAACGGGTTCAAGCGGTTCTGCCGGTCGTGCAGGATCTCGAAGCCCCTGAGCTGCCCGTCATAACCGACCCGCACCTCGAGGCCGACGGTAGCCAGGTTCTCCTCGTAGTCGAGCAGGCTGCAGAGCTTTCGATACCCAGCGGACGTCTTCACCGATTCGGCGAACGCGCACAGCCGCGCGAGGCCGGAACGGGAGGCGGCGAAGTCGCGTTCGAGTTGTTCGATGGTGTCGCGAACCGCCCGCAAGATGTCGAGCCGACGCTGCACGGCGTCGAGGCGCTTGCCGGCGTCCACGGACTCGAACAGCGTCCGCAGATCCTGGATGTTGGTCCAGCTCCGCTCCGCCGCTGCCCGCAAGCTCTGAGTTTCGGTGAGCTCTTGGATGATGCGCTGGCGGAAGCGCACGATGCCGACGTCCCTTGGCGGCGCCGTCAAGAGCCGCTTGAGGTAGCCACGCTGCACACGGCGCTCGCGGTTGGCGATGCGAAGCTTCAGGCACGCCGACAAAAGGTCATCGATGAACAGTTCGTCGGCGTAGCAATCGCCCGCCCAGCCGCTGTCCGGCATCTGGGCGCTGCCGAACAGCTCGTCGAACGCCCGCCCGGCGCCTCCCGCAGCGAACGCGAAGGTGATCGCCTCCTTCAGCCGTTCGGGATCGACCCGCAAGCACGGGGTCGGGTCGATCAGATCGGGCTCCGTTTGGCGCTCTTCCTGCGCCGGTTCGATCCCCGTGGCTCCCGCGCCTCCGCCCGGCGGGAGCGCCCGTTCATTCACCGACGATACCGATCTTGGCCTGGTAGACGAGCTTGCCGTCCTTGGGATCCTTGATCGCGATCTCCGACTCGTTCGGCACCTCGATCACGACCTCCTTCGGCACGTTGACCCAGGGCTTTCGACCCTTGTCTCGGCCGCTGGTCTTGAGGGTGATGGAATCCTTGGTCTCGTCGGCGAAGTCGACCGCGACTTTGTGTAGGGTGATGAGCTTCGAGCCTTGGCGGCGGACCGTCAGCCACCACCACTGTCCGGCGTCGTCCTTTTCGAACGAGATGCCGTCTGCGTTGAAGCGCTTGCGCGCCTTGCTCATACAATCGGCGTGTTTCTTCGGGTCATCGCCGGACTTCTCGGTGCAGTTCTTTTCTGCCGCCTGAAACGGCTCCGAGGCGTTGAACGAGAACATGTAGATGATGTCGGGCGAGGTGATGATGTCTTGGGGAGAGCGCAAGGGCTCCTTTTCCGCTTGGGCCCTTTCAGGAGCTGCGTCGGGATCTATGCTCTCGGTCGCGTCCGCGTCGCCGCTCGGCTCGCTCTCCTCTGCGGAGGCCGCTTCCGCGGCCGGCGGTTCCTCCGGCGCTTTGGCGTCGCGCTGTCCGCCGGCGCACCCGGCGCCCACCCATAGGAGCGCGCCGATGATGCCGGTACGGGTCAACGAGGGGGATCTGCTGAACCAGGAGCTACATTTCATGGCGTTTTCGCCGGTAGCACACTTCGACCTGACGCGCGATGGTCGCCGGAGCAGAGGGCCGATGAGCCCCAGCGTGCTGGTAAGGCGCTCCTGTCGGATTATTTTGCCCTTACCGAAAGGGGTGACCTTTTTCGCCCGCTCCGACACTTACGAACGGGTCGTTCGCGATGAAAGATCCATC
Source organism: Pseudomonadota bacterium (assembly GCA_023418705.1). Classification (GTDB taxonomy): domain Bacteria; phylum Myxococcota_A; class Polyangia; order Polyangiales; family Polyangiaceae; genus JAEZYZ01. Next base: position 6,031 of record JAEZYZ010000433.1, read on the forward strand.
TTCCCGGGAGCCATCCGGGGTGTCCTTCAACCCTGAGGTCAAATGTTCAAGACGTCTCATCCTTTGGTTGCGCTCAGCCTGCTCGTCGCCGCTTGTGGAAGCGAGGACGAGGCCCCGCCCCCGAGCCCCCCCGAACGCATCGCCGCGCTGCAAGGAGACGCGACGAACGGGCAAGCGCTCTACGAGTTGCACTGTCAACTCTGCCACGCGGCGGACGGGCAGGGCGACGCGGCGACCGGCGGATCGAGCCTGGTCGACAACCTACCCGCCCAGAGCGACGTCGAATCGATCCAGGTCATCTATCATGGCTCCGAGGAAGACCCCTTGATGATCCCCTTTGGCGAGACGGGCGCGCTCTCCGATCAGGAGATCGCCGACGTCTACGCTTACATCAAGCAGACGTTCGAGCCGTAACATCCCATTTCGAGCGCGGGCACGGGCCGGCCAGCAGCGTCAGCGCAATAGCGTGGCGCCGGCCGCGGCTTGCACCAGGAGCGCGACCCACGCCGTAAAAATCGCGCGACCGCGGCCGAGCCCGTGCGCGTCGTGGATCGAAATCGCCGTCAGCAGCCAGGTGGCGAGCGCCGCCAGCGGAGCGTAAAAGCGCATCGCTGGCGCCAGCGCCTGAAACCCGAACCCCAAGAAGACGACCCAATCGGGCAAGACGAAGAGGAACAAGACGGGCACCGCGTAGGCATAGCCGGTGGCGGCGACGGTCGAGCGCAGCGTGCCCGTCCCCGAGAGCGCGCGCGCCAACGTGTGCGCCACCAGCCCGAGCAACCCCCACGTCCCGAGCAACAAGGGCACGGTGAAGGCAGCTTGGAGTAGGTAGTAGTGCTCCGGCTTCACGGGGAGCCAGACGGCTCGCGCGGGGTGCCCGGACAGGCCGATCGCCAACGCCAGCAGGGCCCAGGCGACGGCACAGGCAAGCAATGGCGCCGCGCCGCAGCGGACGCAGCCGCTCTCGGCGAGCCACTTCACCGCCTGGCGGGGGTGAACGGCGGTCGACCAATCCCAGCGCGTTCGCAAGGTCGCGACGTTAGCAAGGAAACGCGTCGCTCGCGCGGGTTCGCGTCAAGCTGCCCGCTGACCGGCCGAACGCTTCCGTGTCGCCGGATGGCTCAAGGGCCTTAGCCTGTGGGCGAAGGCATGGGTCGCTACCAGGCACGCCATCTGCTGCTGCTCCCGAACCTGCTCAGCCTCTTGCGAGTGCCGCTCGCGCTGGCCTTTTTCGCCTATCGCAGCGCGCCTGCCATCGCGCTCCTGGTGCTGATCGCGGCGGGGGTGAGCGATGTTTTCGACGGCTGGTACGCCAGGCGGCGCCGGCAGGCGACGCCGACGGGGGCGGTCGTCGATCCCATCACCGACAAGCTCTTCGTTGGCGTCGTCGTCGTGACGCTGCTCGCCGATGGCCGCCTGACCTGGTGGATGGCGCTGATGCTCGCCGCGCGGGATCTCGGCGAGCTGCCGCTGGTGATCGGTTGGGGCCTGAGCCGGGAACGGCGGCGCGCGCGTTCGGATCAGCCCGCCGCGAACGTCCCCGGAAAGGTCGCGACGGCGTTGCAGTTCGCGACGGTGGCAAGCGCGCTCTTCGCGCAGGCCCACACCGCGGGGCTGGCGATCGCCAGCGGGGTGGCCGGGGTGCTGGCGGCGGCCTCCTACTGGCGGCGCGAGCTCAACGCACGACCGGGACGCTCCCGCAGTTGACGAAGTGGAGCGACGTGTCGATCCGGAAGTTCGAGTGCTCGGTGTGCCGCTCGGCGTGGAACAGCGACAGGCGGTAGGTCCCACCCCGCGAGATCCCGAGCGTTGCGGCGTGTTCGTCGAGGTCCACGCTCGCCGATTGCTCCGGGTGCAGGCCGCCGAGATCGATGGCCAAGCGATCGTTGATGAACACCCAGAGATCGTCGTCGCCGGTGAAGCGGAACGTCTCACCGCCGCTGTACACGAACTCCGTATGAAACTCGGTGGTGAAGTGGAAGTTGTGCGCGCGATCCTGATCGCCGAAGCCTGCCCCGTCCAGCGGGAAGAAGTCGTCCGAATGGAACGTGTGGACGTTGTCGTCCTCGTTCTCGACGAGCTCGACGTGGACGAGGTAGGGCTCGTTGACGCCGGGGACGTGGCGGTACCACTGGTCGAAGTTGTCCTTGCCGGTGGTGAACGTGGTGACGGTGGCCGAGGCGTAGACCGGCTTCAGATCGTCGCCGAGCTCGGCGCGCACGATGCCCTTCTCCCCATTGCCAGTGAATGACTCGAAATCGGGGTGCGTGTCTTTGAAGTCGCGCACGATGCCGGTGATGATGCTGCCGCAGCCGTCTTCGCTCGGAGCGTTGGCGATGGCCGTGGTGCCGGTGACCGGCTCGCCCAGCGCGTAGCTGCCGAAGATCCCCGGCGTGCCGTCGAGCGGGCCGGTAGGCGGCGTGACGACGCCGATCGATCCGCCCGCCGCCGAGCTGCCGCCGCCGTTGAGGCCGGCACCGAAACCACCCCCTCCGAACGGGCCACCCCCTTCGCCATCGCCGTCCGAGCCGCAGGCCATCGCAAGCAGACAGCTGGCCAAGGCGATCCCCCGAACTTTGCAAACAACGAATCGCGCGATCACGTATTACAGAGTCGCGCTTCGCCCTCCGGGCGGCAACTCGTTTCTGAGCGGCACCGTCCCAAGGCTCGCATCCAGCGGCAATCCTTCGAGTTTTATCCTTGGGCGCCCCGCCGTTGGGCCCGCCAAGCCGCGCGAGCGCGCGCGCTAAAGCGGTGTTACTGGAGCTCGATCAACTTGCTTCGCACGAGCGAAACGAGCACGCGCAGCGTGTCCACCACCGGCAGCGGGGAGACGTCGAGCAGCTCCTCCACGGTGCAGTTGTTGTCGATGCGCGACACGAGGAAGGCTTGCTCGGGCGTGAGGCTGTGGCGCCCGTCGCTCGACGGCAGCTGGCGCAACAGCAGGCGCCGGGCCTTGCCCCCGAGGCGACCCAGATAGATGCGCTCGAACAGCCCCGCCGCTTCCTCGAGCAGCGCCCTGGCGTCGCCGTCCGACGACCTCTCCGCCAGACGGCTCGCCGAAGCCGCATAGTCCACCGCGAGATCGAGCTCTTCGAACGCCGCCGCCTGGCGCGCCTTGGCGATCGCCTCCGCGACCTCGGCGCGCGTGGGTGGCGGTTCGCTGCGGGTCGCCGGCGGGCGCGAGGTGCGCGGTGGGGGCGAGGTGTTGAGGATCGAGCGTCCTAGGGGAGGCGGGAGCGATGCGCTCGTCGGGCGCACGGCGCTGGTCGACGAGTCGTCGAGCGCCGCCGTGGAGGCGGCCTGCAGCGTCGGTTGCTGTGCGGCGCTGCGGACCCCCGTCGGCGGCTCCGGCCAGGCCGTCGGGGTGGGCGCCTGGGAGGGAGGCACGGCCGGCGCGCGCGCCGGCGGAAACAGCGACGGGTGCAACGAGGAACCCGCGGCCCGCGCGAGCTCCGTCGAAAATTCGACGATGTTGGCGAAGCGCTCTTCGGGTGCCTTCCGCATCGCCCGAGCGAGCACGGCGTCGAGCCCGCCCGGCAGACCGGGAGCCACGCTGCTTAGCAGCGGCGGCGCTTCGTGCGCCACTCGGTACAGCACGCCCATGACGCTTTCGTCCTGGAACGGCACGCGCCCTGCGAGCATCTCGAAGGCGATCACCGCCAGCGCGAACTGATCGGCGCGCCCGTCCACCTGCGCCGTCCTTCCGAGGGCCTGCTCCGGCGCCATGTAGTCGGGCGTGCCGAGCACGTCGAACTCACGCGTCACCCGGCGGGTCGCCACGGCGTGCGCCACTTTGCTGATCCCGAAGTCGAGCAGCTTCACGAACGCCGCCGAGTGCTCCACCTGCACGAGAAATATGTTCGCCGGCTTCAGATCGCGGTGAACGATCCCGGCGGCGTGCGCCGCAGCGAGCGCCGAAGCGACCTGCTGGACGATCCGCACGGCCTCGTGCAGCGCCAGCGAACGCTCACGTTCCAAGCGGGCGCCGAGGCTCTCGCCCTGCAAGAGCTCCATGACGATGTAGGGCTCGCCGTCGTCGGTCGCGTCGAAATCGAGGATGTTGACGACGTGCGGGTGCTGGAGCCGGCTGACGATCTCCGCCTCGCGTTGAAAGCGCGCCAGCGCGTTGCCGTCTGCAGCCAGGTGACTCGCCAACACCTTCACCGCCAACGGTCGCCCGAGCCGCAGGTGCTCGCCGGCATACACCATGCCCATGCCGCCCTGATCCAGCACGCGATCGATGCGGTAGGTATTGCGCAGCACGGTCCCCACCAACGCCCCGGAGGCGGCCGGCGAGAGGGGCGGTTCGTCGTCGGGAGCGTGCACCACGGCCATGATCAACGTCGGGTCGGGGCCGTAGTATGGCACGAGCCGGGCGGGGGTTGGGGACAGAGCCCCGGGCGCTCGGGAAAATTCCACTTCAGGCGCGTACGTTCGGATTCGCCTAGCTTCCTGGCGCCGCCGCCTCATTGTATAGGGCGCCAGGGGCTCGGAGCAGGAGCACGGGTGCGTGGGGCCTGCCGCGTGATTTTTCTCAGCGGAAATGGAGGGTTCCCTGCTATGCGTGAAACCGCGCGGACAGCCTGGCCTTGGGGCCGGTGTGCGCTGGTGGTACGATGCGCCGCCCGATAGGAGGCACTTTGACGACGAAGAACAACAAGGGAGACCACATCCGCCGGGTGGGGATCGTCTTTGCAGGAGGTCCTGCTCCGGGCGCCAATGCCGTGATCGCGGCGGCCGCCAGCTCCTTCATCGAAGACCAGCGCGAAGTGCTGGGGTTCTTCCACGGCTACTCGTACCTGCAGGAGTACGGTCCGGGCGAAAAAGGGCTCTTGCCGGACCAGCATTTCCGCATCCTGGAGGAGCGGGACCTGCGGGGGTTGCGCAACAACCGCGGCATCATCATCGGCACGGCGCGCGCCAACCCGTGCCGCGGCTTGCGCAGCCGCGCCGACCTGGACGACCCGGAGAAGACCGTGCGCCTCAAGCGCGTGCACAGCGCGCTGGTCTCGCTCGGCGTCGATGCGCTGATTTCCATCGGGGGCGACGACACGCTCAAGACCGCGAACTTCCTGTACGAGTACCAGCAGCGGCTGCCGCCAGAGACCAAGCGGATCCGCGTCGTGCACCTGCCCAAGACCATCGACAACGACTACCGCGGCATCGACTTCACGTTCGGCTTTTTCACCGCCGTCGACGTCATGGCCAAGGAGTTGATGAACCTGCGCGCCGACGCGATCGCGACCAGCAGCTACTACATCGTCGAGACGATGGGCCGGAAGGCGGGCTGGCTCTCCTACGGCGTGGCCATCGCTGGCGAGGCGCACCTGGTGCTCGCCGTCGAAGACATTCAGGGCACGTTGGCGATTGAGGAGGAAGTCGTCGATCCGGCCACCGGTGAACAACGCCGGGAGCGGCGTCTGCACCTGGACGCCCTGGCCGATCGAATCGTCGACCTGATCCTGACGCGCGAAAAACGCGGCAAGCACTACGGGACCGTGGTGATGGCAGAAGGCTTGGCGGAGCTCCTCCCGCAGTCCTATCTGCGCAACCTGCCGCACGACGAGCACGGGCACATCTCGCTCGGCAAAATCGACCTGGCCAAGCTCGTCGCCGGCTTGGTGGCCGAACGCTACGAGCAACGCACCTCCCGCAAGAAGAAGCTCACGGGCGTCCAGCTCGGCTATGAGTCGCGCTGCGCTCCGCCCCACGCCTTCGACGTCATGCTCGGCAGTCAGCTCGGCATCGGCGCCTACCGGGCGCTGGTCGAAGAAGGTCTCGACGGCCACATGGTCAGTGTGACCGGCCAGCTCGACCTGACCTACGTACCCTTCAGCGAGCTGGTCAACCAGCAGTCGCTCAAGACCGAGGTGCGCTTCATAAAGTCCGGGAGCGATTTCCACCGGCTGGCGCGTTTCCTCGAGACCCGCGTCGACAGCATCGGCGATTGGGACACCGGGCGACGTCCCGAACAGTGATTTAGGCTCGACTTGGGCGGAGCGGCGTCTTGACGACGGCGCTCGTAGGCCGAAGCCTGATGCTAGCTCGGCACCCTGCCGGGGGCTCAGGAGTGAAGCCGTGCCCGATCACGCCGCACATGCTCAACATTGGGTCGCGAGCGCCGGCGCCGACCCGGTCTCTTTTTTCATGCCGCACGGGCACTGCTACCTCTGGCAGCCCGGGCTCTTGCTGCTGCAGGTCTCGACCAACGCGCTGATCGGGGTGGCATACGTGGCGATCGCCGCGACGCTCGCCTACATGGTGTATCGCATCGGCGACCTGCCGTTTCGCGCCATGTACATCGCGTTCGGCTTGTTCATCGTCAGCTGCGGGGTCACCCATTTCATGGATGTCTGGGTCATTTGGCATCCAGACTACTGGTTCGACGGCGGAGTGCGCGCCGTCACGGCGGTCGCGTCGATCGGCACGGCGATCACCCTGCCGCCGCTGGTGCCCAAGGCCTTGGCCATTGCCCGCGGCGCGCAGGCCGCGCACCAACGAGGCGTCGCGCTCGAACACATGGTGTCGGAGCTTGGCACCATGTACGAAAGGTCTCGGGAGCTCGAGCAGCTCAAGACCAACTTCTTCGCCAACGTCAGCCACGAGCTGCGCACCCCGCTCGCGCTCGTCCTCGGTCCGGTCGAGCGCCTGCTGAACGACGAGCACCTCTCCCCAGCGCAGCGCTTCGATCTCGAGGTGGTCCAAAAAAACGCGCGCCTGCTGCTTCGGCACGTGAACGATCTGCTCGACGTGGCGCGCATCGAAGCCGGCAAATCGCGGGTGGAGTACGCCCCGACGGATCTGGCGGGCAAGTTCACCCAGCAGGGTTGGGTGCGGGTGGAGATCGACCACGCCGGCGGCTGCTTTCGGCTCGCGGTCCGCGACACGGGCCCAGGCATCGCGCCGGAACATCGGGCCGAAATCTTCGAGCCCTTCCACCACCTCGAGCCGCTCCAACACAAGCACACCCCCGGCATCGGTCTCGGGTTGGCGCTGGTGCGGGAGCTGGTTTCGGGATTGGGCGGCGAGGTCGAGCTCGAATCGGAGCTCGACCGGGGCACGACCTTCACGGTCGTGCTCCCTGCCACCGGCCTGCGCGAAGCGTGCTGAGCGGAGACCCCCGGGTTCGGCGATCCCGACGCCGGGCCGTTTCGAGCGCGTCTCGACGAGGAGTGACAACGGCCCTCAAAGCTTGGTCTAATCATCGACATGAGCTACGTGCTCGTGCTCGTGGTCGAGGACGACGTCGATCTGCGTGAGAGCGTCGTGGAGACATTGACCCACCGGGGCGTGCGGGTCGTCGAAGCGCAGCATGGCGGTGAGGCGCTCGAGCTGCTCCAGCAAAACCCGGAGGCCAGCCTGGTCCTGCTGGATTTGATGATGCCGGTGGTCGATGGCTGGACGTTTCGCGCTCGCATGCTCGCGGACAAAAGCCTGGCGCGGGTTCCCGTGGTGGTGATGTCCGGCGTCGATCGCCTGAGCCGCGCCGCGCAAGGCTTGCAGGCTGCCGAGTTTCTCCCCAAGCCCTTCGCGCTCGAACAGCTCGTTCAGGTCGTGCAGCGCTACGGTCCGCGCGCTTGAGGACGCGCGCGGGGCCGACGAGACCCGTCCGCGCAAGTCCCCGGGGGTGCTCCGGTCGCTCGTTTTCGTCGTGCGGAGCGCGCCCCGGCTTTCTTGCGAGGGCTTTTCCTCGGGCTGCCTGGCGTCGACAAGTGCCGGCTCGGTACTTAGTTTTTGCTCATCCATGACAGATGCCACCGGCCGACGTTCTTCTCGTGGTCCGCTTCCCCCCGGCGGCGGACCGCCGGCGACCCCGGGCGCGGGCCCGGCCTCCGCGCGCCCCTCCTGGCGTGGCTGGTTGGTGCTGGCCCTGCTTTTGGCGAGCTTTTGGGCATGGACGCGCTTTGCGACGCAAGAAGAGGTCCACCCCGAGATCAGCTACACGACCTTCTACCAGCTGGTGGGGGAAAAGAAGGTCGAGGAGGTGGTCATCAAAGGACAGCAGGTGGTCGGCACCTTCGGCCAGCCGCAGCAGATCGAAGGCAAGACCATCGAGCGGTTCAAGACGATGGTCCCGGGGCAGGACGAGGAGCTCTTGCCGCGCCTGCGGGACAACGGGGTCGAGATCAGCGTGCGCAGCGAAGATCAGCCGGTCGCGCTGCAGCTGCTCATCACGCTCTTGCCTTGGGTCTTGATCATCGGGATCTGGATCTGGTTGAGCCGCCGCGCGCAGCGCATGATGGGCTCGGGCGGGCCGCTGTCGGGCGTGCTCAAGGGGCGCACGCGGCGCTTCGAAAAGGAGAGCCAGGTGCCCGTGCGCTTCGACGACGTGGCGGGCCTGCAAAGCGCGAAGCGCGACCTCGAGGAGATCGTGCAGTTTCTGAAGGAGCCGCAGAAGTTCAGGCGCTTGGGCGCAAAGGTGCCGCGCGGCGTGCTGCTCGTCGGTCCCCCCGGCACCGGCAAGACGCTGCTCGCCAGGGCCGTCGCGGGCGAGAGCGGGGTCCCGTTCTTCTCGATCAACGGATCGGAGTTCATCGAGCTGTTCGTCGGCGTCGGCGCGTCTCGGGTGCGCGAGCTGTTCGAGGAGGCAAAGAAGGTGGCCCCGGCCATCATCTTCATCGACGAGATCGACGCCGTGGGGCGATCTCGGGGGGCCGGTATGGGCGGCGGACACGATGAGCGCGAGCAGACGCTGAACCAGCTGCTCAGCGAGATGGACGGCTTTACTCGCAACGACCTCACGATCGTGCTGGCGGCGACCAACCGCCCGGACGTCCTCGATCAGGCGCTCTTGCGTCCTGGCCGCTTCGACCGTCGGGTCGTGATCGATCGTCCCGAGCTCTTGGCGCGCCAGGCCATCCTGAAGGTGCACGCCAAGAACAAGCCGGTCGGTCCGGACGTCGATTTGAAGGTCATCGCGGGCAACACGCCGGGCTTCTCGGGCGCCGACCTGGCAAACCTCGTCAACGAAGCCGCCTTGAACGCGACACGCCGCGGCGCCGACAACATCGAGATGTTGGATTTCTCCGCCGCCTACGACAAGATCGTGCTCGGCGATCCGCGGGAGACCAAGCTCGATCCGGAGGAAAAGCGAAGGGTGGCGGTGCATGAGGCGGGGCACGCCGTGGTGGCGCACTTTTCGGCGCACGCCGAGCCGCTGCACCGCGTCACCATCATCCCGCGCGGTATGGCGTTGGGGGTCACGCAGCAGACGCCGGCCGCCGACCGTCACATCATGACTCAAGCCGAGCTCGACGCTCGCCTGCGCGTGTTGATGGGCGGGTACGCCGCTGAGCGGGTGGTGATTGGCGACATTTCGTCGGGCGCGGCCAACGATCTCCAGAAGGCGACCGAAGTGGCGTTCAAGATGGTCGGCCACTTCGGCATGAGCGAGCGGGTGGGGCCCGTTTATCACGAGTACAAGACGGAGCACCCATTCCTCGGGCAGTCGCTGGCGACCGAAGGTGGGACCAGCGACGCCACCGTTCACATCATCGAGGAGGAGACCCGCAAGATGCTGAACGAGGCGGTGGAGGTGGCCAAGCAGATCATCATCGAAAAGCGAGAGGAGATGGATCGACTCGTCGCCGCCTTGCTCGATCAGGAGACGATCGAGAAGCCCCAGCTCATCGAATTGCTCGGCCCCCCCGTCACGGCCCCTCACGCGGCGCCGATGCAGCCCCTGCACTTCAGCGCACTGGCGCGTCCCGACCGGCCAGCGACGGCGGGGTCCACGGATTGAGAGGGCGCCGACATCCACTCGGGCTCCGTCCTGTCCGCTGGGTCCCGGGAGTCCGGGCCCTCGCCCAAGAGGGCGCCGCGACGCAGCGGACTTTCCGGGCTGGCAAACGGATCGGTGCGCTAGCTCCGACGACGCCGCTCGTGTGTCGTTTGCGACGGCCCGATCGCCTCGGTCTGTCACAATAGGCGAGGCGTGATGCTCGACCACCTGCGACCGCCGGTCACCTTGTTCGTCTCGCTGGCGGCGCACGCGCTCGTGCTGCTGCTCGTGACGGAGACGACCGGCGCCGGCGAAGAGCCGGAGCGCGTCGTGCGGGACGTGTGGTCGGGCAGCACCGTCGAGATCGAGGCCGTGGCCGTCGGCGAAACTCCGGCTTCGCAGACGAGCGACGCCATCCAGCCGGCTCCGGCTCCGCCTCCGGCGCCCGCACCCGCGCCCGAGCCGCTGCCGGAGCCCGATCCACGAGCCGCGCCCGAGCCGCAGCCCCGGGCCGAGGCTCCTGACCCGCAACGATCGCCCGCCGCGGCCGCGACCGCAGAGGACGCGCCCGCGGCTCCCGTCGAGCGGTCGCCCTCCCAAGCCTCCTTGGCTCCCGCGCCGGCGGCATCCGCCGCACCCTCGTCCACGCCGCCGGTGCCGTCGCAACGACGGCAGGCGCGCGCGCCGTCGCGCGGGGAAGGGGACGACCCCGGCGCGCAACGCTCCGCGCCCTGGCTCGCTCATTTCGAGCGCCGCGCCGATCGATCATCCCCGCCGAGCGCGGGCCCCTTCGGCGCGGACGCCCGCGCCGGGGTGCGCGATTTGGCGAAGGCCTTCACCCGCGCCATCCCTGTCGCCACCGTCGCCGATCGCGCGTGGGCCAGCTTGCCGCTCGGGCCCGCTGGCAGCGTGCGCGTGGCGATCGACGTGGACGCTGAAGGGCAGATCGGCGCGACGGTGTTTTCGGAGGGGCCCCAGCCGCCCCACCTCAAGCGCCTGGTCGAGCGCACGGTCCTGTTGATCCGCGCGGGGCGGTTTTCTCTCAGCCGTGCGCCCGGTGAAGCGGGGAGCGAACGGCTCCGCATCGACGTCACGATCTCCGGGGCTGCCGGGGAAACGGAAGAGGACGACTTCGGGCTCGGGTTTCGCGCGCCGTCGCCAGGCAAGCCGGGCAAGGCCTACTTCAAGGCCTGGGGCCGATATGTGGAGGCGCGGGTCACGATCGAGTAAGGCTCCGGGCCGCATGCGTGAAGGCTCGGTCACGGCCGCGGGAGCGAGGCGCCTGGGGGCCCTGGCGTTGGTGGCGCTCTTGCCGTGGGTGTCGTCCGGGTGCGACGCGGCATCCGCCCGGCAGCCCACGGCCGAGCCGGTCTCGTCGACGGCTCGGCGGTCGGCGTCGCCGCAGGCCAAGAAGACCGCGCCAGCGGCCCTCCCGGGCGCGGCGCTGTTCGCGTCGCGGTCGCGCTGCCTCGATGCGCTCGCGCGGCTCGAGCCCCGCGCACCAGGCAAAA
>JAEZYZ010000492.1 GCA_023418705.1 Pseudomonadota bacterium
CAGTGCGCGACCCGGGGAGAGATTGGCGAGCTTCTGCGGCGAGAGGGCATCTACAGCTCGCACCTGTCCTTGTGGCGCGCTCAACGTGACCGCCTGGGCGTAGCCGGGCTCGATGGCCAGCGGCGCGGGCCGACGCCGAAGCGAAACGACAAGAACAAGCTCATTGAACGACTCGAGCGGGAGAAGGTGCGTATTCCGCCACATTCGATCACCCGTTCCGCGAGGATTCGATCGTCGTTCCGACGATCCGATCAGGATCGGAGCGAAGCGACGAGCAACGGGGGGGGTCAGGTAGCCGGTAGAGCCTCGGGTTGGGGTTTCAGACCTTTCTGGCGGCGGACTGAGCCTCTCCCCAGTTCACGGACACCCCAAATGGCGCGAGAATGCGCCGGGAGTGTTCCATGGCATCATCAAAGAAGCAGCGTAGGCCGCGGCGCAAGTTCACCGCGGAGTTGAAGGCAGACGTCGTCTGCTTGTGCGAGAGCGAAAGCATTGTTGAGGTCGCTCGGCGCCTGGACCTGACGGAGACGGCGGTTCGCGCCTGGGTGAAGCAAGCCTAGGTTGACGCGCGGGCTCCGGTTCCTTTCGGTTGGTTTTTGATCTCACAACCGAATATCTGCCGCAGGGACGCCCGGCCCCTCAACCCCCTACGCGCAACCGATCGAATTCGTTTTGTTTTTCGTCAGCAGGTCGGGAACTGCACCCAAGCCGTTTTGACGCGGCGACAGCTGACAAGCCACAAGATGATGGTCGGCAAGGATCCTCCTCGGGGGCGTGGTTCACACACGGATCACGCCCTTGCCATCGGGGCTGCGTGAGCTCGAGCCCGGGGCTGCCACGAGGTCGCCCGCGGTACTTCGGCGCGCCCGGCAGCGCAGCGGCGTCAGTCGGGTTTTTTGGCGAGCAGGTTGAAGTTGGCGAGCTTCGAGCAGGTAGCGTGGATCTCGCGCATCAGGCAGAGCCGGTTGTTGCGGATGCGCTCGTCGTCGACCATGACGAACACGTCGTCGAAGAACTTGCCCAGCACCGGCGCGAAGTCGGCGATCGCCTGCAGGGAGTCCGAGTAGCGCTGGTCGGCCTGAGACGCCGCGAGCTGCTGCTTGAGCTGCTGGAACGTCTCGAACAGCCGCTGCTCGGAGGGGTGCACGTCCTGATCGAGCTCGGCGGGTGGCACTGGCGCCTCCGCGCGGGCGTCCTTGGCGATGTTGGCGGCGCGCTTGAACACTTCACCGACGAGCTGCCGCACCGAGGGCTCGATCTGGCTGAGCGCCCGCGCGCGGAGCGCGACGTCGTGCGGCCGGTCGGCGCTGGCCGCGATGCAGGCGTCGACCACGTCGGCCGGCAGCGCTTCGCTCAGGAGCCCGCGCAGGCGCTGGCTCAAAAAGCCGCCCAGTTTCTTCTGCGTTTCGGCGGCATCGAGATCGAGCTTGCGATCGGCGTAGCCGGCGTGCGCCGCGGCGATCGCCTCCGAAAGCGAGAGATCCCAGCCCTTGTCGAGCAGCGTGCGCAGGACGCCGATCGCGGCGCGGCGCAGCCCGAGCGGATCGGCCGCGCCGGTCGGGATTTGCCCGATCGCGAAGCAGCCGACCAGGGTGTCGATGCGATCGGCGAGCGCGACCAGCGCGCCGGCTTCGCTCGGGGCGGTGTCGTCGTCGGCGCCGCGCGGCAGGTAGTGCTCGGCGATCACTCGAGCGACGTTCGGATCGGTCCCTTGAGCAAGGGCATACGCTTGCCCCATCTCCCCCTGCAGCTCCGGCAGCTCGCCCACCATCAAGGTGACCAGATCGCATTTGGCCAGAGCGGCGCCTTGCTCCGCCACGGCGATCGTCGACGCCGCGAGCCGGAGCGCGCTGCCGAGCACGCCCACCAGCCGCTCGATGCGGCGCACCTTGTCCCCGACGCTCCCGAGCCGCTTGTGGAAGAGGACCGCGTCCAGATCGGGCCGCCGGGCGGCGAGCGGGCGCTTGGAGTCTTCGTCGAAGAAGAACTTGGCGTCGGCCAGACGTGCGCGCATGACGCGGTCGTTGCCGCGCCGAATGTTGTCGGGGTTCTCCGCCGTACCGACGACCGCCAGATAGTGCGGCAAGAGGCGACCACTGGCGTCCCGCATCCCGAAGTAGCGCTGGTGCCCCTTGGCGACGTCCAGGATGACCCGCTCGGGCAGCTTCAAGAACTCGCGATCGAAGCTGCCCACCACCACGTGCGGATCTTCGACCAGCGAGCTGTTCTCCTCCACCAGAAACTCGTCGAGGATGAGCGCTCCCCCCACGTCGGCCGCCGCTTTCTGCAGCCGCTCGACCATCGTCCGCTTGCGCTCGGCCATGTCGACGAGCACGTGCTCTTTGCGCAGCGCCGAGACGTAGGTCTCCGCCGAGGCGATCGCGACCGGTCCCCGCGACAGGAAGCGGTGCCCCTGCGAGCTCGGCCCGGACCGCACCCCCGCGTACTCGAAGGCGAGCGGCTCGGCACCGAACAGCGCGACCAACCAGCGAACCGGGCGCCCGAAGCTCTGTTCGATGTTGGCCCAGCGCATCGACTTGCGGAACGGGATCTGCTCGCAGACCTGCGCCAGCGCCGCCGGCAAGAGCTCGCGCGCCGCGACGCCCTTCTCTCGCCGCCGTCCGACCACGTACTCACCTTTGGGGGTTTGCTGCCGCGCGAGCGCTTCGACCGGCACGCCAATCTTCTCCGCGAAGCTCTGCGCCGCGCGGGTGGGCTTGCCCGAAGCGTCGAACGCGACCCGCGCCGGTGGTCCCAGCACCTCCTCGTCCAGATCGGGCTGAGCCGCCGCCACGCCTTCGGCGATCACCGCCAGCCGGCGAGGGGTTCCGGTGGCGTGGATGCGCCCGTGCTCGAGCCGGAGATCCGCGAGCCGTGCCGACAAAAGGCCGGGAAGGGCGGCGACCGCGCCGGAGACGAAGGAAGCGGGGAGCTCTTCCACGCCGATTTCGAGCAAAAGATCGTGGGCCATTCTGGTTGCGGCCGAACCTACTGCGTCTTCCGGCCGCCTGGAACACCCTGAACATCTCCGGCGTCCGCCCGGAGGGGCCGGGCCCCCTGCACGGGCGCGCGCTCGCGCCGCCGTCGCCGAAAAAGACGGCGCCGAAGCGCGCCCTCGAGCCCGGCAGGGGTAGGTAGACGTGCTAAATTGAGCGGGTGAAGATCCGATGCCCGATCTGCAAGCGGCAAGTCGACACCTCGACCGAGGGCGTGGTGCGCCCCTTTTGCTCGGCGCGCTGCAAGCAGATTGATTTGGCCAACTGGCTGGACGAAAGATACAGGATCCCCGAGGAAATCGGCGACGCCGAGGAGCTCGGGGCGGACCCGAGCCCAAATCTCCGCTAGGGGGGCACGATGCCGCGAGACGAACCACGGAACGAGCCGGCCGACAGCGTGCTGCGCGCCATCACCGACGATGGCGCGTTCCGCGTCATCACCGCTCGCACGACCCAGACGGTCCGGGCGGCCATCGCGGCGCAGAAGGGCCGCGGCCCGACCGCGCGCACGTTCGCCGATCTCATCACCGGTGCCGTGCTCTTCCGCGAGACGATGGCGCCGAAGCTGCGGGTGCAGGGGATCCTCACGGCCCCGGGCGGCCAGGGCAGCCTGGTCGCCGATTCCCACCCGTCGGGCGACACGCGCGGCTTGATCCAGCTCCCGGACGGGCACACCGATCTCGATTTGAGCGGCGGCGGGCTGCTCAAGTTCATGCGCACCCTGCCGAGCGGCAAGATCAACCAAGGCGTGGTGGAGCTACAGCCGGCGGGTGGCGTGTCGCAGGCCCTGATGGCGTACATGCAGACCTCCGAGCAGGTCGTGTCGATGGTGAGCGTCGGCACGCTCACGCGGGGCGAGGACGTGATCGCCGCCGGTGGCTACATGGTCCAGCTGCTGCCCGAGGTGGAGCACGGCCCCCTGATGGTCATGACCGAACGGCTGCGGGATTTCGAGAGCATCGAGCCACAGCTCGGCGACCACAGCTTTTCGCCCGCGTGGCTGCTCGATCAGCTCCTCTACGGGATGCCGTTCACGCGCCTGGAGGAGCGGCCGGTGAGCTTCAATTGTTGGTGCAGCGATCTGCGCGTGATGTCGGCGCTCGCTACCTTGAGCCGTGCGGACATCGAGGAGCTCCTGTCCGACGGCGAGGTCTTGTTCATCAACTGCGAGTACTGCGGCTCCGAGTACCGCATCCTGCCGTCGCGGCTGCGCGGACTGCTCGACGAGAGTTGATTGACAGCGGGCGCAGGGGATTGGACGGACCGACCGACCAAGGACCCCTCGGGCGCGTGGTGCGCTCGACAAATGCGGGGCGCGTGCCCACCTCAGCGGGCATGTCGTTCACCATCAGCTCGCCCGCCTTCCGCGACGGAGAGGCGATCCCGCCGCGCTACAGCAAAGATCAAGACGACGTCTCGCCCGCGCTCCACATCAGCGATGTCCCGGAGCGAGCCAAGAGCATGGCGCTCGTGGTCGAAGATCCGGATGCCCCCGATCCCAAGGCTCCCAAGCGGACCTTCGTGCACTGGATCGTCTACAACCTGCCCGCCAACTGCCGCGCGCTGCCGGAGTGCGCCGACCAAGGCTCGCTCCCGCCCGGCGCTCGCCAAGGAAAAAACGATTGGGGGGCCACGAGTTACGGTGGCCCTCAGCCTCCCCAAGGCCGCCACCGCTACTTCTTCAAGCTGTACGCCTTGGACGAGCCCTTGCCTGATTTGGGAGCCCCGACCAAGGCGGACCTCGAACGCGCCATGGCCGGCCACGTCGTGGCGCAGACGGAGCTGGTCGGCACGTTCGAGCAGCATTGAACCTTCGGGCATCGAAACAGGGACTTCGCATGGACGGCCTTCCGAGGTTAGGCTCTGCGCGCCCCATGCTGAGCCCGCTGCCGATCAGCCCCCCACCGCGCACCCTGCGCGCGCTCTTGTTGATCGCCGCTCCGGCCGCGGCCGCGAGCCTGGCGGGCGCGTGCGGACCGACCGCCGACGCGCGCTGCGACGCGAACGCCTGGGCAGGGCAGTGCCAGCTGACCGCCTTGAATCGTGTGCGTGAGGCCGAGTTCCCCGTCCCGTACGTCGTCTACGAAGCCATCTACACCCCGCAACCCAACTCGTACTCCAACATCACCCCGGGGCCGCTCCGGGTCGAGGTGCAGGCAGGATCGACGCACGAAGCGGCGGTGCGGAGCCACTTCGAGCAATACGCCACCGTCGCCTGTCAGGAGCACGAGCGCGCCCCCGGCACGTGCGTTCCCGGTCCGGTGGTGGTTCAGGTGCCGCCCTTCGATCCGAACCGCTACGCCGTGCCGGAGCAGCAGATCCGCGGCTGCGCCCAAATCGAGGATCAAAGCACGCAGGATCGCTTGCGCGAGCTCGGCTATGGGTCGGGCCAAGAGCTCGGCAGCCCGCTGCCGTTCGCTCAGGGCTCGGCGACGCTCAGCGGCGACGCGCTGACCCACATCGAAGCTTGGGCCGCGCAGCTCGCCGCCGATCCAAGGCTCGAATGCGTGGCCATCGTGGGGGAGATCTCCCGCGAGGAGCCGCTCCCGCTCGCCGAAGAGCGCGCCCGCCAGGTCAAACAAGCGCTGGTGGCCCGCGGCGTCGATGCGGCGCGCCTGGTCACGATCGCGACCAGCGTCCCGATGAGCGCCACGGGCGAAGTCGATCGCACGCCCGACCCGAGCCTGCGCCGAGTGCGGCTGCGGGCGCTGTTGCGATCGCAGTAGCGTGGCCTCGGGCCCGCGACGGGCGGCGCGCGACCGCGAGCGTCAGTCCTTCTTGGCGCCCCGCGGCCCGCGACGGGCGGCGCGCGCCCGCGAGCGTCAGTCCTTCTTGGCGCCCCGCGGCCTCGCGCCCGCGCCCTCCTCCATCTCCGCGATCTTGCGATACAGCGTCCGCCGATCCAGTCCCAGGATCATCGCCGCTTTCCCTTTGTGACCGTCCGTCTCCGCGAGCACGCGGCGAATGTACTCGCGTTCCAGCTCCGCCAACGAGAAACGGTCACGGACGGCGTCGGCGAGGAAGCTCGCCTCGCGGTCGGCCCGCGCCGCCTCGGGGATGACGTCTTCCAACGTCAACACGTCGTGCTCGGCGAACACCACGCCGCGCTCGATGGCGTGGATCAACTCTCGAACGTTGCCAGGCCAGGGATAGCTTCGGATCCACCGCATGGCCGCCTTGGAGACCCCCCACGGCGCCCGGCCCGAGCGCGCCGCGATGTTCTCCAGGACCTGGTCGACGATCGGATCGATGTCCTCCGGCCGCTCCCGCAAGGGCGGGACGTCGATGCGCAGCACGTTCAGGCGATGATACAGATCGTCCCGGAAGCGCTGGTCCCGCACCGCGGCTTCCAGCGGTCGATTGGTGGCCGCGATCACGCGCGCCTCGGCGGGCACCTCCCCGCTCGCGCCCAGGGGCCGCACCCGATTCGACTCCAGCGCTTGCAAGAGCTTCGGCTGCAGCTCGAGCGGCAGCTCCCCAATTTCGTCCAGGAACAACGTCCCGCGGTGCGCCTGCTCGAAGACGCCCGCTCGATCCTCGCGCGCGTCGGTGAACGCGCCCCGTCGCACCCCGAAGAGCTCCGCCTCCGCGATGCCTGCCGGCAAGGCCGCGCAGTTCAGCTGAACGATCTTGGCGCCGCTGCGATCGCTGTGCTCGTGAATGTAGCGCGCCACCACGCCCTTCCCCACCCCGCTCTCCCCGGTGATCAGGACGGGCAGATCGCTCTTGGCCACCCGCTGCGCCAAGTCGAGCACCTTTTTCATGGCCACGCTGCGGGCGCAAATGCCGGAGCCGTTGCGCTCGGTGGCGGCGCGCCGCAAGCGCACGATCTCTCGGCGCAGCTCGCGCTCGCGCAAGGCGCGCTGCAGCGCGAGCACCAACGCCTCGATGCGAAACGGCTTCGCCAAGAAGTCGGCCGCGCCAGCCCGTACCGACTCCACCGCCAAATCGATGGACCCGAACGCGGTGATCAACAGCACCAATTGGTTGGGGCGGACCTCGTGGATCAGGCGCAGCAAGTCCGGCCCGCGCAGCTCCGGCATCTCGACGTCCGAGATCACGATGTCGACGTGATGTTCGCGGATCCACTCGATCGCGCGCAGGGCGGAGGTCTCCCCCCGTGCTTCGAAGCCACGCTCCTCCGATGACAGCGCTTCGACCAGCCAGCTGGTGACATCGGGATCGTCGTCCACGACCAGGACGGTGGGCCCGGCGCTCACAGCGCTCCTCCCTGCACGAAGCTCGGCGCTGACAGCGGTGCGATCAACAAAACCTCGGCCAATTCCTTTCCTCTCGAAGGGTGGCTCCATTCGGTGAACGAGGCGAGCTGCCGGGGTCAGGCAGCAGCGCACCAGCGCCGTCCACGGACCCCCCTCGCGCTCGGCCTTGCCGGCTGAGCCGCGTTCGACATCTCTGAGCGACATGGCCACCGGGGTCGCGGTTTGCGACACGCAGGTCGCTTCCCGTGACATTCGTCCGCCGGGCCCGCCCGGATCGCGGGCGATCTGACTGGCACGTTGCTTGCTGATGGAGGCGGCCAGATCATGCTGACCGCATTTTTAAGCGATGTTCTCGAGCGCACGGCGCGCGGGGCCGAGCGCCGGCTGCTCGGGCTCGCCTGCGTCGCGACCTTGGTCGCTTGTTCGAAGGTCGAAGCCCAACCGGCGCAGACCCTCGCCCTACCGGTCGCCACCGCGGCTTCGTCGACGGTCCAGCACGAGCGGGAATACGTGGGAGAGCTCCACGCGGTGCGGTACGCCGAAATTCGCTCGCGCGTGAACGGGCAGCTCGAGCGGCTGGCCGTCGACGAGGGCCAGCAGGTGGAAAAGGACCAGCTGCTCTTCGCGATCGCCGCCACCGAGCTGCGCCAAGAGATGCTCAAAGCGCGCGCTTCGACCAAACGCTTCGCCGCCGAGCTCGACCTGGCCCAAATCGAACGGGCCAACACGCGCACGCTGTTCGAGAAGGACATCGTATCGGCAGCGGAGGTGGCCCTCGCCGACTCCCGGATCGAGTCGCTCCAGGCTGGCCTCGAAGAGGCGAAGGCCAACGAAAAGCAGGCGACGATCAACGCCGCGTATTCTCAGATCCGAGCGCCGTTTCCCGGCACCATCAACCGGATCCTCAAGCGAGCGGGCGCGCAGGTCGCCGAAGGGGACCTGCTGACGACATTGAGCGACGCCAGCGAGGTGTACGCCTACTTCCCCGTCTCCGAGCGCGAGTACCTCGAGCACCGGGCCGCTCCGGGCGCCGACGGGCCCGAGCGGGTCCAGCTGAAGCTCGCCGACGGGCGGCTGCATCCCCACCCAGGGGTCATCGACGCCGTCGACAGCCAAGTCGACCAGCGGACGGGCACCCTCGCCTTCCGGGCCCGGTTCCCGAACCCGGACGGCGTCCTCAAGCACGGCAGCTCTGGCAAGGTCGTGCTCTCCACCAGCATCGCCGAAGCGCTGGTCGTGCCACAGAAAGCCACCTTCGAGGTACAGGGACAGCTGTACGTGTATGCCGTGGACGAGGACAACAAGGCGCACGCTCGCAAGATCGTCCCCAAGCTCCGCCTCGACGACGCCTTCGTCATCGCCGCCGGGTTGACGGCCGAGGATCGCTTCGTCCTCGAAGGCGTGCAGAAGGTGAAGGACGGGTCGCAGCTCGACCCCCTGCCCGCCGACGGCTCCTGACGAAGCATGGGAACCCTCTTCATCCGGCGGCCGGTGCTGTCGATCGTCCTGTCGCTCGTCCTGAGCTTGCTCGGCGCGCTGGCGCTCGTGCGGCTGCCCATGGCTTTGTTCCCCAACGTGGCGCCGCCCGAAGTCAACGTCACGGTGGAGTACACCGGCGCCAACGCCGAGACGGTGACCCGGGCCGCGATCGTTCCTTTGGAACGCGCGATCAACGGCGTCCCCGGCATGAAATACATGAGCAGCGACGCCGGCAACGACGGCGTCGGCGTGGTGCAGATCTTGTTCGAGACCGGCACCGATCCCGACATCGCGGCGGTCAACGTTCAGAACCGCGTCAGCGCCGTGATGGGCGAGCTGCCCGCCGAGGTGCTGCGCAACGGCGTCAAGATCGCCAAAGAAGAGAACGCGATGCTCATGTACCTGAGCATCCACAGCGAGAACCCGGAACACGACGAGAAGTTTCTGTACAACTTCGCCGACATCAACGTCCTCGCTGAGCTGAAGCGCGTCAACGGGGTCGGCTACGCGGACATCCTGGGAGCCAAGGAGTACGCCATGCGGATCTGGCTCAGGCCCGACCGCATGAACGCCTACGATGTCGCCGTGGAGGACGTCCTCTCCGCGCTGGAGCGCTACAACGTCGAGGCCGCGCCGGGCAAGATCGGCGACAACAGCGACCGCGCCAACGCCCCGCTGCAGTACACCATCCGCTACCGAGGCAAGTTCAGCACGGAGGCCGAGTACGGCGACATCCCGATCCGCGCGACCGACGGCGGCGAGCTCTTGCGCATCAAAGACGTCGCCGACATCGAGCTCGGGACGACGTACTTCGACGTCGAAGGCAAGTTCAACGGGCGCCCTGCGGCGTCGATCATGCTCAAGCAGCTGCCCGGGTCGAACGCGCGCGAGGTGATCATGGCCGTCAAGCAGCGGCTCGCGCAGATCAAGACCGAGACCTTCCTCCCCGGCATGGACTACGACGTGAGCTTCGACGTGAGCCGCTTCTTGGACGCCTCGGTGCGCGCCCTGGCCAGGACGTTCATCGAAGCCTTCATCCTGGTGGCCGCGGTCGTCGGGATTTTCCTGCAAGACTGGCGCTCGACCGTGATCCCGCTCATCGCGGTGCCGACCTCGCTCATCGGGTCACTGCTCTTCATCGATGGCTTCGGCTTCTCGCTCAACCTCATCACCCTGTTCGCGCTCGTGTTGGCGATCGGCATCGTGGTCGACAACGCGATCGTGGTGGTGGAGGCGGTGCACGCCAAGCTCCATGAGCACGGCGGCAGCGCCAGCGCCAGCGCCGCCGCCGCGCTGCGCGAGGTCGGACCGGCCGTCATCGCCATGACGCTGGTCATGGCCGCCGTGTTCGTCCCCCTCGGCTTCATGAGCGGACCCGCCGGCATCCTCTACAAGCAGTTCGGCATCACCATCGCCACCTCGATCGTCCTGTCGGGTTTCGTGGCGCTCACGCTGGTCCCGGCGCTGTGCGCGCTCTTGCTAAAGGCCCAGAGCGGCGCCGTGAAGTCCGGCCTGACGGCTCGCTTCTTTGCCGCCTTCAACCGCGGCTACGCCGGGGTCGAAGGCGGCTACCTGGCGCTGCTGGCTCGGATCGCGCGCCGGCGGCTGCTCACCCTGGGCGCGCTGGCGGCCTTCTCCGCCGGCGCGTTCATGCTCTCCGAGCACGTCCCCACCGGCTTTCTCCCGGAGGAAGATCAATCGTTCTTCTACGCCAGCGTGACGACACCTCCGGGGGCCAGCTTGGAGCGAACGAAGGAGGTCGTCGACGCCATTGGACGGGCCGGACAGGACCATCCGTCCGTCGAGAGCATCGCGACCCTCGCCGGGACCAACGTGCTGTCCGACGGGACGGGCGCCTCCTATGGCACCCTGCTCGTCAACCTGAAGCCGTGGGGGGAGCGGTCGGAGTCGGTGGACGACGTCATCGCCGAGCTCAGCCGGCGCGTGGCCCACCTGCACGACGCGGACGTCGACTTCTTCCCTCCACCGGCGATCCCAGGCTACGGCAACGCCAGCGGGTTCGAGCTTCGCGTCCTCGACAAGACGGGGACGGATGACGTCGTCGCGCTTGGCAAGGTAGTCGAAGATTTCACCGAGCGGCTGCGGGCGCGCTCGGAGATCGCCAACGTCTTTTCGATCTTCAACCCCAACTATCCCCAGTATTCGGTGGTGCTGGATCTCGATCAGGCGGCGCAACGGGGCGTGACCCCGGAGGCGGCGCTGGGGACGCTGCAGACCCTGCTGGGCAGCGAATACGCGACCAACTTCATTCGCTTCGGCAAGATGTACAGGGTGATGGTCCAGGCGCTGCCCGAGTACCGCGCGCACCCTGAACAGCTGCTGGCGCTGCGGACCCGCAGTGAACGCGGTGAGCTCGTCCCGATGTCGGCGTTCATGACCATCGAGAAGACCGCGGGCGTCGACCAGCTGACCCGCTACAACATGTACCCCTCGGCCGAGCTCAACGGCGATGGTCGCGCCGGCGTGAGCAGCGGCACCGTCCTGGCCGCGGTCGAAGAGACGGCCCGGGCGGAGCTGCCCCGCGGCTACGCCATCGACTGGGCCGGCATTTCGCGGGACGAGATCGACGCCGCCAGCCAGGGCTTGGTGGTGGCCCTCATCTCGTTCTTGTTCGTCTATCTGATCTTGGCCGCGCAATACGAGAGCTTCCTGCTGCCCTTCGCCGTGCTGCTCTCGCTCGCCCCGGGGATCTTGGGGGCGTTCGCGGCCTTGAAGGTGACCGGGCTCGAGAACAACATCTACACCCACATCGCGCTGATCGTGCTCATCGGGCTGGTCGGCAAGAACGCCATCTTGATCGTCGAGTTCGCCGAGCTGAAGTTCGCCGAGGGCGCGAGCGCAGTCGACGCAGCGCTCGCTGGGGCGCGGCTTCGCCTCAGGCCGATCCTCATGACGTCGTTCGCGTTCATCGCCGGGCTCCTGCCGCTGACGATCGCCTCGGGGGCGGGGGCGGTGGCCAACCGCACCATCGGCACCGCGACCGCCGGCGGCATGGTGGTCGGGACCCTGGGTGGGGTGCTCTTGGTGCCGGGGATGTACGTGGTCTGCAAGGCCCTGTCGCTCAGGCTCCAGCGGCGCGCGGCCTCCGGCGGACATTCCCCCGTGCCCCTGAACCAGGCCGCGGAATGAAGCGCTGCGTCCCGTTCGCGATCGCTTGCCTGGCTGGGCTCCACGCCTGCGCTCCCGCCGCGCAACCGTCCGTTGCTCCGCAGCCGGTCCCCGCGGCGTTCCCGGCCTCGGGCGAAGGACCGAGCACGGGCAGCCTGCAATGGACGCAGTTCTTCGACGACAAGGAGCTCATCTACCTGATCTACGACACCCTCAAGGGCAACCCCGATCTGCAGATGGCGCTGCAGCGCGTCGAGATCGCCCGCTCGTCCGTGCGACAACGCGGCGGTGCGCTGCTGCCGCAGCTGTCCGCAGTCGGGGGAGCCGGCGTCGCTCGCTGGGGCCGCTACACGCCCGAGGGCGCGGGCAACACGACGACGGACCTCACGCCCGGGCGCGCCGTCCCGAACCCCGTCGGGGACTTCAGCGCGGGCCTGGTCGCTTCCTGGGAAGTGGACGCCTGGGGGAAGCTGCGGAGCGAGCGGGGGGCAGCGCTGGCTCGCTACCTGGCGACGGCGGAGGCCCGTCGCGTCGTGCAAACCGTCTTGATCTCCGAGGTCGCCGCGACCTACTTCGAGCTCCTCGCCTGGGACGTCGCTCGCGAGATCCTGCAAGAGACGATCGTCCGCCAGCGGCGCGCGGTCGAAGCGGCGGAGCTGCAAAAGGCGGCCGGTCGGGCGACGGAGCTTGCCGTACAACAGTTCGCGGCCCAGCTCCGAGAGACCGAAGCGCTGGCCGTGCAGACTGGGCTACAGATCCAGGAGACGGAGAGCCGGATCAACCTGATGCGCGGGGAGTACCCGAAGCCGGTGCGGCGCACCCCGCACGCCCTGCTCCAGGAGCTCGAGCTCGAGGCGTCGGCGGGCTTGCCGTCCGAGGTGTTGCGCCAGCGCCCCGACGTGCGCCAGGCGGAGCAGCTGGTGCGCGCGGCCAAGCTCGACCTCTCGGCGGCCCGCGCTGCGTTCTACCCGGAGCTCACCCTCTCGGCGGGTGTCGGCTTCCAGGCGTTCGACCCCAGGTACCTGCTCCGGATCCCCGAGTCGGTCGTCTACTCGGCGACGCTTGGGCTGTTGGTGCCGCTCGTGAACCGCTCTGCCATCGAGGCGGAGTTCCAAGCGGCAGAGGCCCACCAGGTCGAGGCGATGATCTACTACCAGAAGACGGTCCTCACCGCGTACGCGGAGGTCACCCTCGCGCTGGCGCGGCTCGAGGCGACACGCACTATCACCGAGGTGAAGGAGCAACAGCGGGCCATCCTCGAACGCAGCCTCGACACGGCGCACGAGCTCTACCGCGCGAACCGGGCGACCTACCTCGACGTCCTGCTCGCGCAGCAGAACGTGTTGTCCGCCGAGCTCGATCTGGTCGAGGCGAGGAAGCAGAGCCGCTTGGCGGCCGTCGGGCTGTACCGGGCGCTGGGCGGCGGCGGGCACTGATCGCCCCCCAGACGAGAAAAGCGCGCGCGCTTGATCGGATGGATACCGCGGGCTAACGAACACCATGCGGCTCAGTCTCTCGCTGGGTATCTGGCTCGTGGCGCTTGCCGCTGCCGTGGTGGGCATCAGCGGGTGGCTCCAGATGCGCGCGGAGGCAGCGGACCTCGAGAGGGCCGCGCGGCGTGAGCTCAAGATCCTGACCACGGCGATCCGCACGGCGGTGGAGAACGCGATCCGGGACGGACAAGATCCCGACGTCGTTGGATTGATCGAGCGGCTCGAGATCGAAGACCCCGTGGTCGATATTTTCGTCATCGCCGCGGACAGGTCCGTGCTCGGCAGCTCTTCGGGGAGCGAGCCGAACCTGTCCCAGGCCAAGCAGCTGGCGAGCGACAACGAACACATGCTGGTGCGCGAGCTGGACGGCCGGGAGTTCGCGGCGGTCACGCCGCTGCGGGTGGAGGGTCGGGTCGTCGGTCACGTCGTCGTCTTTCGCCCGGGCGATCTGCTCAATCGCGAGCTTGCGGCGGAACGGCTGGCGATCGTGCAGTCCATCGGGCTGATCGTCGTGGCGCTCGCCGCGGGTATCTACGGGGTGGTGCGGGTGGGGGTGCACCGCCCGCTGTCGCGGGTGCTCTTGGCGATCGAACGGTTGAAGAGCGGCCTGCCGGCGCCGCCGCTGGTCATCCCCGGGAAGGGCGAGATCGCCGAGCTCGCGCGGGAATTCAACGCCATGGCCCAGAGCCTGCGCGAGTCATCGGCCAAGCTGGCCGCCGAAACCGAAGCGCGACAGAACCTCGAGCGCGAAATGCTGCACGCCAATCGCATGGCCATCGTCGGGCAGCTCGCGGCGAGCCTGGCGCATGAAGTGGGCTCGCCGCTCCAGGTCCTCCACGGCCGGGCACGCGATCTGGCGACGCGCAAGGAGCTCCCGGCGGACGTCGCACGCACCGCAACAATCCTGGTGCAGCAGACCGAACGGGTGCAGCAAATCGTGGAGCGGCTGCTCGACGTGGCGCGCCGCAAGCTCCCGGACCTGCAGCGTCTCCAATTGAACGAGCCGCTGCAGGACGTGCTCGAGCTCATCGGCACGGCGGCTCGGCGCAAGGGCGTCGCCCTGGATGTCGAGGTGCACCCGTTCCCGCCGGTGCGAGGGGATCGCTCCCAGCTGCAGCAGGTCTTCCTGAACTTGCTTCAGAACGCCTTGACCGCGACCGAGCGCGGCGGCGCCATCCGCGTCGTGCTCTCGAGCTCCTCGTTCCAGCGATCGGGCCGATCCGGGCGCGTGCCGTCCGCCTCGGTCCTGGTGGAAGATGACGGGTGCGGCCTCCCGGAGGGCCTCGGAGACGACGCGTTCGAGCCGTTCGTCACCCGCTGGCCTTCGGGAGCCTCGCAAAAAGGCACCGGGCTCGGCTTGGCGGTCGTGAAGTCCGTCGTCACCGAGCACGGCGGTTCGGTCGAGGCGAGCGCCGGTCCGTCCGGGAGAGGCGCTCGCTTCGTCGTCCACCTCCCGGCCGAGACCTGAACCGATCAGATCTCCGGCTGCGGCTCCGGCTTTTGGCGGAGCTGGACGAGCTGCTCGGCTTGCAGGTCCTGGGCTCGATCGGCGGGGGCGAGGTCGCTGTGGCAGGAGGCCTTCTGGCCCGCGGCGGCCATGGCCTTCTTGGTCTTGGTGGCGAGCCGGTGGATCTCTTCGGGGCTCAGCACCCCCCGTTGCTCCAAGATCGCGCGCTGCTCGGGGGTCAGCGCCGGGGATTTGATGACCCCGTCCCGCTGGAAGCCCTCGGCCTTGCCGCTGCCAAACTCGGCAATTTCCTTCGAGATGCGCACCGAGCACCAGTCGTGGCCGCACATCGCGCAAAAGTCCGTGTCGACGTCGAGATCCTCGTCGTGGAACGCGCGCGCCAGATCCGGATCGAACGCCAGCTCGAAGTGCTTCTCCCAGTTGAGCGCCGCACGCGCCTTGGTCAAGCCGTCGTCCCAGTCGCGCGCGCCCGGGATCCCGAGCGCCACGTCGGCGGCATGGGCCGCGATCTTGTAGGCCACACAGCCCTGCTTCACGTCGTCCTTCTTCGGCAGCCCGACGTGCTCCTTGGGGGTCACGTAGCAGAGCATGCTGGCGCCGTGGTAGGCGGCGGCCGTCGCGCCGATGCAGCTCGTGATGTGGTCGTAGCCGGGAAACACGTCGGTCACGAGCGGCCCCAGCACGTAGAACGGAGCGCCGTGGCAGAGCCGGCGCTGCAGCTTCATGTTGTACTCGATCTGATCGAAGGGGACGTGCCCCGGACCTTCGATCATCACCTGACAGCCCTTTTTCCAGGCGCGTTCGGTGAGCTCGCCGAGCGTCTCGAGCTCCGCGAGCTGGGCGGCGTCGCTGGCGTCGGCGAGGCCGCCGGGACGCAGCCCGTCCCCGAGCGAGAAGGACACGTCGTACTCGCGCATGATGTCGCAAATCTCGTCGAAGTGCGCGTACATCGGGTTTTGCTTCTTGTGCACGAGCATCCACTTGGCGAGCAGCGATCCGCCGCGGCTCACGATGCCGATCAGGCGCTTTTGCACCAGGGGCAGGTGCTCCCGCAGGACGCCGGCGTGGATCGTGAAGTAGTCCACGCCTTGCCGCGCCTGGTGCAGCAAGAACTGCATGATGACGCTCTCGGTCAAGTCTTCGATTTTGCGCCCGATGATCATCGAATAGATCGGCACGGTGCCGATGGGCACCCGTGAGGCGCGCACGATGGCCTCCCGGCAAGCGTCCAGATCGCCGCCCGTCGACAGGTCCATGACCGTGTCGGCGCCCCAGCGCTCCGCCCAATGGAGCTTCTCTACCTCTTCGTCCGTGCTCGACGACACGGGCGAGGCGCCCATGTTGGCGTTGATCTTGGTTTTGCTCGCGCGGCCGATGCACATCGGATCGAGCTGAAACCCGAGGTGCACCTTGTTGGCGGGGATGATCATCCGCCCGGCGGCGACCTCGTCGCGCACCTGCTCCGGCGTCAAGTGCGGCTCACGTGCCGCCACCCGCCGCATCTGTTCGGTCACCTGCCCCAGCCGCGCGTGCTCGAGCTGCGTGACGGGGACGTGGCCGTCGGGAGCGACGCACCGGCCGCCTTCGAGCCGAAAGCCCGGCGGCAAGAAATCCCACGCCGTCTTGTCGCTCGGCGGCGGCATGCCCGGCGTGTCGGGAGACGCGAAGGTCAGCGGACCGCCGAGGTCGGCGGCGAGCGCGAACGAGCCTGGGTTGGTGCCCTCCCTGGTGGACGAGGGGTTGAACGCGCCGCGCAGCGGCAGGGTGTATCGGCTCATCGTTGACTCTCCTTTTCGCGAGCGACAGGGAAGTCAGCCGGCTGCCGGCGTCGCTTCCCTACGCCGGTGCTAACCGGATCAGGTTCGGCGGGTGCTTCTCAGCAGGCCGGCAGGTGCCGGCGCTGCGCCCCGAGCGCGGCCCGAGCATAACCAAGCGCGTGCGGCGGTGCCAGCGCAGCGACTCGTTTTGCTGGCCGATACCTGGACACGGTCGGGACGCCACCGAGGAAAGTTCGCGCCGCGCGCCGAGGCTTGTGGCACGCTTGCGGCGCGCCATGCCCGCCTCCCCGGTCCGCGTTCGCAGCACGCCGTCGGCACGCGCGCCGACAGACGCGCTCATCGAGATCTACCAGCGGCTCGCGAAGGACGTCGACCGCTTGAGCTTCGGGGCCCCGGTCACCCACGTCTACAATCCCCTCGCCTACGCCTGGCCCGCCTTCGAGCAGTACCTCTTGCGCTACGGCGAGCAGACGGACCGGGTGCTGCTCGTTGGCATGAACCCGGGCCCCTTCGGCATGGCGCAGACGGGCATCCCCTTCGGGGACGTGGCCATGGTGCGTGATTTCATCGGCATCGAGGCGCCGATCGGTAAACCCGCCCGCGAGCACCCCAAGCGGCCGGTGCTCGGGTTCGCGTGCCCCCGTAGCGAGGTCAGCGGCACGCGCCTGTGGGGGTTCGCCAAAGCCCGGTTCAAGAGCCCGGAGCGCTTCTTCCGGCAGTTCTTCGTGCTCAACTACTGCCCGCTGGTGTTCATGGAGGAGAGCGGGCGCAATCGCACGCCCGACAAGCTCGCGCCCGAGGAACGAGCGAGCGTCTATCAGGTCTGTGATCGCGCGCTCCGCGAGGCGGTCGCCGCGCTGGCGCCGCGGCAGCTGGTGGGCGTCGGCGCTTTCGCCGAGCAGCGCGCGCGCGCCGCGGCGGCGGACCTGGACGTTCCGGTCGGCTGCATCCTCCACCCGAGCCCCGCCAATCCGCGCGCCAATGCCGGCTGGGATCGAATCGTGTTGCAGCAGCTCGAGAGCCTGGGCATCCGCTGCTGACATGGAGCTCCCGCCGGCCCCCGCTCGCAGCCGTGTCGCCGCCGGCGGGGTGCTGGCCGCGCAGCTGTTGGCTGCGGCTTCATCCCACGGGCAGCTCCCGCCTCCTCCCGGCGTCGAGCTCGACTGGCAAGCTCCTCCGACCTGCCCGAGCGGATCGAACGTCCTGCAGCGCGCAGAGCAGCTCCTGCGCCACTCCGCGGCGCCGAAGGAGCCGGTGCGCGCTCGGGCGATCGTGGTCGACGCGGGCGAAGCGTACAGCGTGACGCTCGAGACCCAGCAAGGAACGCAGACCTGGCACCGAACGCTGCGGGCGCCATCTTGCGAGGAGCTCGCCGATGCCGCCGCGCTCGTGGTCGCGATGGCCGTCGATCCCGATCTCGGAGGCGCTAAAGCAGGCGATCCGCCGCCCCAAGCTCGATCGGCCGCAGACGACGACCAGGACCGCCTCGTCGCGCCGATCGTCGCGCCGCTGCCCGCGGCGCTGCCCCCCACACCGGCCCCACCCACCGCCTCGCCACCCGGCGTGCCGAGCCCCCTGTTCTCCGTGCATGCGGCCGCTCGAGCGCTGGGAGACGTGGGAGCCTTGCCGCGCCCCGCGTTGGGCGTCGAGATCGCCGCTGGCGCCGGCGTGTCGGCCCTCCGCGTCGAGCTCACCGGGACGCTGTTGCCCGGCGTGCGCGAGGTGACCGCGACGGCGCCGGATCGAGGGGGTGAGATCGGGCTCTGGGCGATCGGTCCGCGCCTCTGCTACGAGCTCGTGCTGGGATCCGTGCGCGCGCTCGGCTGCGCCGGTCTCGAAGGGGGCCAGATCACTGGCGATGGCTTCGGCGCGACGAGCTGGACGGACACGCGCAGCGCCACCTGGCTCGCCGCCCGCATCGGCGGGCGGGTCGTGATCGAGCTCTGGCCCGCCGCGTCGGCGTCACTGGCGCTCGAAGGCGTCGCCCCGGTCACCAGGCCGGAGTTCGTGCTAGAAAATCTGGGCCGCGTGCACCGGCCTTCGGCGCTGAACGCCCGGCTCGGGCTCGGGGTGGAGCTGCATTTTTGAAGACGGAAATCGGCGGCCGCGGGCACTCAGGCTCGATGACCGTCGCCGCGCCAGCCGTTCGGGGTGAGCTCGGCGAAGCCCCGGCGGTGCCTGCCTTCGATGACATCTACGACCGGCATTTCGACTTCGTCTGGCGCAGTCTGCGGCGGCTCGGGGTCGAGCCGGCCGCGCTGGACGACGCGGCCCAGGAGGTGTTTCTGGTGGTGCACCGCCGCCTGACGGAGTTCGAAGGGCGCTCCTCGCTGAAGACGTGGCTGTTCAGCATCGCCTTGCACGTCGCGCAGCACCACGCGCGCAGCCACGCGCGCCGCCGGACCGATCCATTGCCCGAAGAGGTGACCGGGAGCTATGCGGAGATCACTCCGCACGATGAAGCGGCGCGCCGGGAGGCCATCAGCCTGCTCTACGCCATCTTGGACGAGCTCGAGCCGGCCAAACGCGCCGTGTTCGTGATGGCGGAGCTCGAGCAGTTCACGGCGCCCGAGATCGCACAAGCCACCGGCACGCCGCTGAACTCCGTGTATTCACGCCTGCGCGCGGCGCGTCAGGATTTCGAGGCCTCGCTCAAGCGGCGGCAGGCCCGGGAGCGTTGGAGACAGCCATGACGGAGCTCAGCAAGTCGGCCCAGG
Source organism: Pseudomonadota bacterium (assembly GCA_023418705.1). Lineage (GTDB taxonomy): Bacteria > Myxococcota_A > Polyangia > Polyangiales > Polyangiaceae > JAEZYZ01. Next base: position 19,281 of record JAEZYZ010000492.1, read on the forward strand.
CCTTGATCGAACGCGTCGGCGACAGCGATGGCCCGGGCCCGCATCGGCGCGAGCACGTGCGCCGCGCGCTGTATGCCAGCCTGGCCGCGGGCGGCGCGCTGACCGGGTCGGCGGGCGTCGCCGGCGCGCAGGGAGCCGCGGTGGCGACGGCATCGAAGAGCGCCGCTCTGGGCGGCGTGCTCGCGGGCAAGAGCGTCACGGCCCAGGTGGCGGTCTGGTTTGCCGCCGGCAGCCTGATCGGAGTGGGCGTGGCGGCACCGGTGGCGATGTCGACCGACGCTCCTCGGGGAGCCCCCCCCGAGGCTGCCCCAACGCAAGCGGCTGCTGCGCCAACTGCACCCGTGGCGCTGCGCGCACCCGCCC
>JAEZYZ010000004.1 GCA_023418705.1 Pseudomonadota bacterium
TGATGATCGCGCCGTACCTGGGCGGCCCGCGCCACACCGAGGTGATCGAGCGCGCGCGCTTCCGAGCGAAGAAGGAGATCGCGCGCCTGATCGCCGAGATCGACCCCAAGCCGGAGGTGCCGGCGCGCATCGACCCCGTCGCCCCCGCAGCCCCGCGGCGGATGCCGATGCATGCGATCGCGAAGGCCTTCGTCGGACCCGTGCGGAGCTTGCCCGAGGGGGATCGACCGGCGGATTGGATCGAGCCGCCACCTCCTGCGAACGTCGGCGCAGCGAGCGAGGTCGCCGCAGCGAGCGAGGTCGCCGATCCCGAACAGGCCCGCGAGCTCGCGGAGGCGGAAGCGGCGCTCGATCGCGCGTGGCTGGCGCGACGGGAGGCCCGGCCGGAGCGACCGCTGCGGTTTCGCGTGCAGTTCACCGCCGAGCAGGAGTACGTCGACCTGATCGAGGAGGCCTTCGACCTGCTCGGGCTGAAGAAGCGTGCGGCGGGCTTGCCGGAGCTTCAGCTCCGAGCGCTGCGAGAGTTCGTGGAACGGCTGCGTCAGCGCAGGACCGGCACGAAGCGACCTGCGCGAGAGGCTGCAAGGGAGACCGTGACCTCGCGACCGCCCGTCGCGCTGGCACAGGAAGCTGTGACCTCGAGACCGCCCGCCGCGCCGGCGCGGGAACCTGTGACCTCGCGACCGCCCGCCGCGCTGGCGCGGGAGACCCTACCCTCGCGACCGCACGCCGCGCTGGCGCGGGAGGCTGTCTCGCGAGCGCCGGCCGCGCCGGGGCGGGAGATCCTACCCTCGCGACCGCACGCCGCGCTGGCGCGGCGGCACGTGAGCGCCGCGATCCGGCGTGAGGTGTGGGCGCGCGACGCGGGGCGATGTGCCTACACCGACGATCGAGGACGACGCTGCCCGGAGACGGGCAGCTTGCAGCTGCACCACCGCGAAGCGCATGCGATGGGCGGCCCGGACAGCGTGGACAACCTGGAGCTTCGCTGTCCTCCCCACAATTTGCTGGCGGCCGAGCAGGACTTTGGCCGAAGCCACATGGACCGCAAGCGCGGCAAGTCGCCGCCGAGCCTCGCTGCGCGGGAACGATCTGACCTCGCGGGCGGTGCAGCCAGCTCTGATCCTGCAACGTAGCCAACGCTCGGGAGCGGGGCTGAGCCCGCGACGGAGGCCGAACCCGCGAGCGGGGCCCGAGCGTGCGACGGGGGCCGAGCCCCCAACATCACGAGCAACGCCCGCGCTGGCGCGCGAACCCGCGACGTCGCGATCGCCTGCCGCGCTGGCGCGGGAGACCGTGACCTCGCGACCACCCGCCGCGCCGGCGCGGGAAGCTGTGACCTCGCGACCGCCCGCCGCGCCGGCGCGGGAGACGGTGAGCCCGCGAGCGCCCGCCGCGCTGGCGCGGCGCCACATGAGCGCCGCGATCCGGCGTGAGGTGTGGGCGCGCGATGCGGGGCGATGTGCTTACTCCGACGATCGCGGACGGCGTTGTCCGGAGACGAGTGGCCTGGAGCTGCACCACCGCGAAGGGCTGGCGGTAGCCCCCAAGCTCCCCTTGGACCGAAGGGCGAGGCAGAAAGGGGGCGCTGGCGCGGCACGACGACGATGACAGTCTTCGTCGCGATGCGACGAGTGTCGAGACGGGCGTGGCTGACGGGCAGCGGAGCCGTGGCAGGCGGCGCGGCCATCGACGCTTTCGCACTGGAACCCAACTGGCTGGACGTTACCCGGCATGAGGTGGCCGTGACCGGCCTGCCCCAAGGCCTCGATGGATTCGCCGTCGCGCAGGTGACGGACGCGCACCTGAACGGGATCGGCGCGGTGGAGGAGCGCGTCGCGGACACGCTGCGAAACGAGCGTGTGCAGCTCATCGTCTTGACCGGAGACATCATCGACTCGGAGGAGAAGTTGCCCGTGCTGCTCGAGTTCTGTCACCTGCTTCGAGCCTCAGGCGCGACGATCCTGGCGACGCTGGGCAATTGGGAGCACTGGGGACGGGTGCCGGTGACCAAGCTCACGCGGGCTTATCGAGACGTCGCTGTTCGGCTATTGGTGAATGACGTCGCCACCCTGGCAGATGGTGTTCGGATCTTCGCGACGGATGACTCCACTGGCGGCCAAGGCCGCCTGGTGTGGTTGGAGGGTCGAGCGGACGCGCAGCTGCTCCTGACGCACAGCCCGGCGTTCTTGGATCGAGTCCCGCGCGAGTACGGCAGAGACGTGTTGGCGCTTGCTGGACACACTCATGGCGGGCAGGTCCGGCTCGGGCAACACGCCGTGCCGTTCACCCCGCCTGGAAGCGGGCGCTTCGTGGCGGGCTGGTACAGCGTGCCCTACGGCTCGGCGTACGTGAGCCGCGGTACTGGAACCAGCGTGGTGCCGGCACGGTTCACCTGCAGACCGGAGCTGCCGATCTTCCGGCTTCGCCAAGGTTGAATTGCTTCAGCCGTTTTCCCCACCGGCACCTCGAGCGGACGGCGCTTGGCAAGGTCCGTGCCGTGTCCTATGTCAGCGGCATGATGAGCCCCGAATGGCTGAGCGCCTCTGCTCGCTACAACCGCTGGATGAACGACAAGCTGTACGGGCTCGCCGCCACGCTGAGCGACACGGCGCGCAGGCGCGACGGCGGCGCGTTCTTCAAGTCCATCCACGGGACGTTCAACCATCTTTTGTTGACCGACCGGATTTGGCTCGCCCGCTTCAAGGGGGTGAGCGTCCCGCAGGGTTTCATGGGGCCCGGTGGCATTCGCACCCTCGACCAGGAGCTCTACGCCGACTTCGAGGAGCTCCGCCGGGAGCGAGCGCTGACCGACGACGAGATCGCAACGTGGGTCGCCACGCTCACCCCCGAGCAGCTCGCCCGGCCGCTGGTGTACGTTCGCCGTGGGCAGAAGCACGAATCTCCGCTGTGGTGGGCGGTCGCTCATTTTTTCAACCACCAGACCCACCACCGCGGCCAGATCACGGCGCTGCTCACCCAGCAGGGCTGCGACCCAGGGGTCACCGACCTGATCGCGATGCTGCGCGAAGAAGCGGCGCGCTCGCCCGCATAAAAGAGATTCGCCACACCAGCCAGCCAAGACAGCCAGCTCGGCGCCGTCAGGCTGAATGCTCGCCGCCTCCGGAGGGGCCTTCGGAAGACGTCGCTCGATGCCGCAAGCTCTCGTTGTCCGGAGGTCTCGACGGAGCGGGTTCGCTCCCGCTGCCACCGGCTGCGATGGAGGGCTTTCCGTAGGCGCGCTCCACCTTGGCCACCCGGACGGTGTAGCTTTCGTACCACCGCTGCTTTCCGTGCTCTTGGGCGCGCAGGTGCTCGGCATGCTCCCGCCATTTTGCGATGGCCGCTTCATTCGTCCAGTACGACACCGTGATTCCGAAGCCGTCGGGTGAACGAGCGCTCTCCACCCCGAGGAAGCCGGGAACCTCCGACGCGAGCGCGACCATCCTCTCTGCCACCTGCGCGTAGCCGTCGTCACCGGGCGTCCGCGTGCTGGTGAAGATGACGGCGTGGTACGGTGGTTCCGGCGTGCTCGCCGACGGCGGTGTGACCATGGCACGACGTCCTGCCGTATCAGAACGCTCTCCGCAAGCCGCGACGAGGTCCGGCCCTACACGAGCAGCTCTTCGAGCGGGCCCGAAGCCGAGCCGTCGCCGAAGGTGTCGTCGGGGAGGCCGAACGCTCGCAGGATCGAGACGAACAGCTGGATGCCGTGGGGGCCGCCGTTCGGACCGACGAGAGGCCGCGGGAACGTCATGCTCGTGTACATGTGGTGGGTCCCATCGACCCGGAGCCGTCCGCCGGCGCCGCCAGCGAGGAAGATGGGCATGTCGAACTTGCGGTGGCGATCGCCGTCGGAAATCTCACTGTTGAAATAGGCGAGCGTGTTATCGAGGACGGTCGTCCCCTCACCCTCCGACATTTGCTCGAGCTTGAGCAGAAAGTCGGCCACGTGCTCCACTTCCCAGCGGCCAATCTCGCGCAGCTTCTGCTGCTTGGTCGGGTCGCCGGCGTGGTGGGAGGTCAGGTGGTGCTCGGTTCCCTCGCCATTGAACAGGAACGCGAAGTCCTGCATGCTGTTCCCGCGCCCGAACATGAAGCTTATCACGCGCGTGATGTCGCACTGGAACGCCAGCGCCGCCAGATCCAGGGTCGCCTGCACGCGCTCGGGGTAGGCGCTCGCGTTGGTCACCGTTGGGCGCGCTGGGACGCTGCAGCCATCCACCGTCGACCCGGTGCCCATGTTCTGAATGCGCGTCTCGAGCTCGCGCACCGACGTCATGTACGCCTCGAGCTTCTGCCGATCCTCCGAACCGAGCCGTAGCTTCAGCGTCTCCGCTTCTCCGAGGACGTGATCGAGGACGCTGGTGCGCAGCGCTGCCCGCCGCTGGGCATCCGCTTGGGAAGCGTCGGGCTCGACGCCCGCGAAGATGCGGTCGAACACCTCGGCTGGGTTGTCGGTGAACGGCAAGGGCTGGTTGGCGTCCCAAGAGATGCTGTTGATGTGGGCCGCGTTCTCCAGCCGGTCGTTGCCGTCGCCGCGAACGCTCAGCCCGAGTTGCAGCGACGCCAACGGGCGGTTGCAGGCGACGGTCTCCTTGGCGATCTTCTGGTCGAGGCTGATGCGGTTCGGATTGTCGTAGTTCTGGTGGACCGGCATCATGGTCAGGAACGCACCCGTGCCCGAGCCGTGACCGCCCGGAGGCTCACCGGGCTGGGCGGTCTGTTGGTAGTCGATGCCCGTGATCACCGCGATTTTGCTGCGAATGGGTTCGAGCGGCTGCAGGATGTCAGGCAGCGGCCAGCCGCGCCCGGTCGCCGTCGGGGTGAAATCGGGCATGTGGAGGCCGTTCGGGACGAAGAAGGCGATGAAGCGCTGCCGCCCCAGGCACTCTTGTGCCCGCGCGCTGCGGCCGAACAGGGACTCCAAGAAGGGCAGGCTCACGACGCTGGCGGCGCTGCCGAGGAAGTGACGCCGGGAGATTCGAGGGCGCATCGGAAGGGTTCTCCGCGGGGTAATCATGGGGCCTCCGAACGACGTGTCTGGAATGCTTCGCTCATCACCACCGTGCTCAGAAATTGGCGCCAAGTGTTCGTGCCCGCTTGGGCGCTGTGCCGAGCGAGCGCGCGGGCATAGGTCCGCGCTGACGGCTCGTGGAAGTTCCGGCCGACGGCGTACGTGAGCAGCTGCTGCGCGATGCAGCCCGCCAGGCGCTCGTCCTCGATCAGCCGCTCGACGAGCTCCTGCGCACCGTCGAACGGAACCCCTTCGAGCACGCCGCTCGCGTCGACCGTGTGCCCGTTCTCGGTGGTGCGGTAGGCGCCGATCGCGTCGAAATTCTCGAAGCCGAGGCCCAACGGATCGATGATGGTGTGGCAGCTGGCGCACCCCGGATTGGCCCGATGCGCTTCGAGGGTCTGCCGGACCGTGGCGTCCTCGGGGAGCTCGAGCGGCGGTACGTCGAGCTCGTTCGGCACCGGTGGGGGCGGGCTGCACAGGAGCTGCTCCAGCACCCAGATGCCTCGCTTGACCGGCGAGGTCCGATTCGGCGGAGAGGTCGCCATCAAGAAGCTCGCCTGCGTGAGCAGGCCGACGCGGGGCGTGCCCGCGGTGGAGACGCGCACGAACGCCTCGCCGCTCACGCCATCGATGCCGTAGTGCTCAGCGAGGCGGCCGTTGACGAACGTGAAGTCGGCCGAGAGCAGGGCGGTCAGGGGTAGATCGTCGGCCACCAGCGCCTCGAAAAAGCGCGCGGTCTCCTGAGCTGCCGCCAAGCGCAGGCTCTCGTCGAAGCTGGGGAAGCGCGCCGGATCGGGCGTGATCGTCGCGAGCCGCCGGATGGGAAGCCACTGCCCCGCGAAGTTCTCTGTCAGGGCTACGGCCTTGGGGTCCGCCAGTATGCGGTCGAGCTCTGCCTGCACGCCGGCTTCATCCGCGAGGCGCCCCTCGTCCGCCGCCTGCGCGAGCTGGTCGTCGGGCATGGTCGACCACAAGAAATAGGACAACCGGGTCGCGAGCTCGTGCGGACTCAAGCGCTCCGCCTCGGTGGCTGCCGGGTCGCTGCCGACCTCGACCCGATAGATGAAGTGCGGCGAGAGCAGCACCGCCTGCATCCCGGCTTTCAGGCTCGCCTCGAAGCCGTTGCCGTCCGCTTGCGCCCGCTCGACCAGCGCGACCAGCGCGTCGACCTCTTGCTCGGTGACGGGACGCCGGTAGGCGCGCCGCGCGAGCGTCGACAGGATTTGCCGAGTGCAGGCCGCGTCTTCGGCGGAAGCCTCGCAGCTGAGGACACGGGTCCGTCGTGAATCGTTCGCGGGCAAGGCGAACAACTCGTCGAGCAGCTCCTGTGTCTTGCCCTCCATGATCTCGAGGTGGACCAAGGCGAAGCTCAGCGCGCTGCCGACCGTGTCCATCCCCCGCACGACCTCGTCTTGGGGGAGCGAGTCGCCGGGACGCTGGCTGGTCCCGAGCAGATCGCGCAGCGTATTGTTGTACTCGGCGCGGTTCAGCCGTCGCAGCACCGTGCGGCCGTTATCGAGCTCGACGGGGACGAGCCCACCGCCACCCCCGGTGCCGGACCCAGTGCCGCCGCTGCCGCTCTGCGCGTTCGGGTCGCTGCGGGGTTGAGCCCCGCCCGAGCACGCCGACAGCGCGACGATCGCGATCAGCGAGCCACACCATCTGCCGAGCGCTCTCAGCGAGCGTTTCGGGTCAGCCATGGTCCCACCCGCGCTCCCGATTTCGGGACGAGATCCGAAGCGGCGCGTTCAGCTGCAACAATGGCTTTGGCGACGCGGAGTGGGTCGGAAGGGTTTCGCCATTCCCAACGCGTTCCGGGGTGGGCCATACCGTCGGGACAAGGACGTGATGATGTGGCGTCATTCGGTTTCGCTGGATTTCCCTCCCCAGTTTAGCTGATAGGGTACTGCTCCTTAGTTTGCCTGATTCGCCGCGACTTGTGTTCCTGTCGTTTGGTGAGCGGCCCAAATATGGAGTCTTGTCGCGGTGCCTATCACACGCCCGCCTCCCTCCACGCCTGCGCCCGTCCCTCCTCACACGCCGTCTCCGCAGGTCGTCTGAACAGCTGGACCCACGGTCGCATCGTGCTCGCTAGTTCAGAGCGACCGCGCCAATGCCTCGAGCTGCCGGGTCGTCTGATCCCACCCCTGCTGGAATCCTGCTTGTTCGTGCTCTTGCTTCGCCTCCTCGGTCCAGTGCAACGCACGCACGACATAGCGGGTCTTGTCGCCCTCGTCCGACATCTCGATGACCATGGTCCTGAAGGGAGTTTTCGCCGGCTTTCGCGCGGGGATCCAGCCGGAGGTGTAGGCGTTCGTGAACACGAGTCGCCGCTCTGGCACCACTTCCAGAAAGACGCCAACGCCGTCGGACACTTCCCCGCTCGGACCGCGCATGACCAGGTGTGACGCGCCGCCGGGGCAGAGCTCCAACGCCTTCACCTCGGTGGTCCACGACTCCGGGTGGAACCATCGCGCGAGCAACTCGGCGTCCGTCCAGCAACGCCAGGTGCGCGCGCGCGGCGCCGCGAGCACGTACTCCGCGCGAAGCTCGTATCCCTCAGCCGCTTCGTGGGGCATTCCTGGGGTGTAACCACCACCCTCAGTTTTGCCAGATCTCGAACCGGCGCCCGACCATATAGTGCGGCACGGTCGGCCAGTTCTCGCTGTAGCCGTAGACCAGCCACCCGCGATCGCCCGCCAGGTCGTCAGGAAGGAACGTCACCTCCCACGAAAGCGACCGGCCCGGTTGGGGTAGCGCGAAGTCGACCCACAGGCGGCGCGGCTCGGACCAGCGGATGCCGTCGTCAGAGAGGGCGTAGAACACGCCGCTGTGCTCGGGACCCGTGGCGTCCAGGTATTCCCTCCAGAAGTTGACGTTGAGCACCATCAGGTACTGCTGCAAGGCCGGCGAGTACACGACGCGCGGGTACATCGGCTCCGCGTCGTCACGCATTTCGGCCGTGATGACGGGCGTGTCCCGCCCGCCGATCCCCGGTTCGGTGAACTCCCCGTTGTAGTACTTGTGCCAAGCTCCCGGCGCGGGGTCTCCCTGCGACAGATCCGCGCGTGCCATGCAAATCACGATGCCGCGTTCGTCCACACGAGAGTGTTCGGTGTAGTAGAGGTAGGCGTAGCGTCCGCTCTTTTCCAACACGAGCCCTGGGCCATCGGCGCCTGAGTCTGCTTGCCCTTCATAGGAAAACTGAAACTTCGGCACGGAGCTCGTGATGACCTGGCCGAGCTTCTCCCACGTTCGCCCGCCGCCGTGCGAGACGGCAGCGCCGATGGATCCGTAGTATCCGGGCACGCCGCTCGGCTCGATCACGGGCAAACCTTCGTGGTCCTCCGCATGATAAAAACCGAACATCGCCCCCTCGCTCGTCTGCAGCCCGGCGCTGATCCCAGCATACCCGTTGTCGAACTCGCCCGGCGCTCCCGGCTCGAGCACGACCGACGCCGCCGTCAAAGAAGTGAGACTCTCTCCCTCGACCAGATAGGTCCGGTTGCCGGCAGTGACGAGCAGCCTCTCACCATCCGTGCGGTCGAGTGGAACGACCCCCATGTCAGGGAAGTAGCTGAGGCCGAGCGCGCCATCGCCGAGCAGCGTGACCGGCTCTCCAAGCTCGTACCGCACAGCGCCGGGCTCCGGCTCCGGTCCTGCCTCCGGCTCCGGTCCTGCCTCCGGCTCCGGTCCCGCCTCCGGCTCCAGTCCCGCCTCCGGCTCCAGTCCCGCCTCAAGGCCCGGCGGTGGCGCTGAGCCTGGGTCGCAGGCGAGCAACGATAGCGTCGAAACGAGCGCGCAGCGCGCCCGACGAGAAGACCCCATACACGTTTGCATGTCGCCGCTCGCGCGCCGCGATCAAGAAATCAGGCGATGGCGCCTCACCACTCATGCACCACGGCGGCACGCTCATTGCACTCGTGATGGGCATGAACAGCGAAGCTGTCCAAGAGCGAGGAACGCCAGCGCCGAGCCTGGTGGGCCACTGGAAGGTGCGGCGCGTGTCGGGGATTTTGCCTCCGCGCGGGATCGAGAAAAGAATCGGAGCTTCGTCGGGTTGGACCCTGATTGGCAAGCTGCCCGTCGCGCGCTTCCGCGTGGAGGGGCTTTGCTTTCGCTACCAATGGCTGCCCATCCGGGACGTGCTCACGCAAGGTGAGGATGGGGACTGGCTTGGCCGCGGCAAGCTCTTCGGATGGGAGTTCTGCCGGTTTCGGCCGGAGCGAGCGGACCAGGTCCGCGATCCGAAGTGACCATGACCGCGGGCCACCTCGTCGGCGTTGGCGCGACCTCGCGACCCGGTCAGCGGCCGCGCCGAGCGGCGATGCGGGCGCTCGCTCCGGCCCAACCGGCGTCGATGGCGCGGCCGGGCTGATCCAGGTCGAGCAGGACCGGCGTGTGATCGGAGGGCACCGGCTTGCCCTTGCGCGCCTCCCGGTCGATCTCCGTCCAGACGACGCGCTCGGCGAGCGGGCGCGTCACCAACAGGTGGTCGATGCGCATCCCGTAGTTCTTGTGGAAGTGACCGGCGCGGTAGTCCCACCACGTGTACCGGTCCGGCTCGGGGTGCTGCTCCCGATAGGCGTCGAGGAGCCCCCAGGCGCACAGGTCCGCGAACGCCTGCCGCTCCGGCGCGGAGACGTGGGTGCCGCCGTGGCAAAGGGCCGGGTCCCAAACGTCCTCGTCCGCAGGCGCGACGTTGAAGTCGCCGCCGATCAGCAGCGGCTCCTCCGGGCTGCGGGTCTCACGCAGCCAGCGCAGCAGACAGCGAAACCAGGTGAGCTTCGCGCGGTAGTGGATGGAATCCACCTTTCGCCCATTCGGCGCGTAGACGCTCACGACGCGAACCCCGCCGCACACCGCAGCGATCATACGCGCCTCGTTGAGGGGCTCGTCGTCGTGCACGTCTGGCGTCGCCGGCGCGCCGAGCGGGACCCCGAAATTCGTGACCACGTCGGCGATGCCGACCCGGCTCGCGATGGCGACGCCGTTCCAGCGGCCCTCGCCGTGGTGTGCGAGCTCGTAGCCGTGCCGGGCAAACTCCTCGAGCGGCGCCGCCTCGTCGCTGAGCTTCGTCTCTTGCATCAAGAGCACGTCCGGCTCGGCGCGCTCGAGCCACCACGACACCTTCGGCATCCGAGCGTTCAGCGAATTGACGTTCCAGGTCGCGATCCTCATGGTCGCGGCTGTATCTAGCTCAGCGCCGTTCGCGATCAAGACAGCCGGCAGCCGCCCGCGAACCGCCGAGCGTTCCGGCGTGCCGGCGGGCCCGTCTTACTTCGCCTTCGGCTCGCCGTAGAGGATGCCCCTGCCCCCCGGCGCGACGTAGACGCGGCCGTAGACGCGCGGGTCCCCGATGATCACGGTCGCCCCGCCGTATTGGTGCGCGTCGTCGTTGACGCGAACGAAGCTCTTGCCCTGGTCGTCGGAGCGGTAGAAGCCGACCACGCCGTCCACCTTTCCGGACAGGTACAGGGCGGGGTAGTCCTTGCCGGGCGCCGCGCGTCCAAAGCCGACGCCGTAGGCCTCCTCCGCGCCGTCGATCGAGTCGAAGGATTGCCCAGAGTCCGTGGACCGCGCGAGCCGGTCCTTGGTGGTGATCCAGAGGTGCCCCTCGTGGCCCGGCACGGCGCGGAGCGTCGTGAAGTGCAGCTCGTAGTCTGGCACGGCGCGCAGGTCGTTCGCCGCCTTCTCGAACGTCGCGCCGCCGTCGTCACTCGTGAACACGACGCCCTCGAGCGCGTCGAAGGCGTAGAACTTCTTCGGGTTCACGCGGTCGGAGGCGAGACGCAAAAACCACGGCGCCCAGTCCGGCGACTTCGCGGGGTCGGGCAAGCCGGCGCTCTTGGTCCACGTCTTGCCGCCATCGCGCGAATACGATGCGTGCGCCTCGCGCGGCGCCCACACGACGGCGCCGCCGTCGGCCGAGATCGCGACGCTGCCCATCCCGCCGCTATTGGCCGGCTCCGAGCCGAAGGGCGTCCAGGTCGCCCCGCCGTCGGTCGACAGCGCACCGCGCGGCGCCTGCTGGCCGTCCCAAGGATAGGCGCCCACACGCACGACCACGCCCGGCTTCTGCTCGGCGAAGTCGATGTCCTCGGCGCTGGCGCACATCGGATCTTTGAAGGTGCCGCGTTTCGGGGAGGCGTTCAGGTCGTCGTGGCGGAAACCGCAAGCGTCGAGCATCACCGACAGCAGCGGAGCCCCCTCCGGCGGACTGATCAGGTCGCGCACCACGGTCTCCTCCAGGTTCTCCGAGTGGAAGGACCAGTGCGTCGGCTTGCCAGCCTCCGCAGCGGTTAGATCGCGGGTCGCCCAGATGCCGCCGCCCTCGACGATCATGGCGCGGTTCGGGTCGAACGGGTCGATCTTGATGTCGCCCAGCCACTGCGGCGCGTCGATCTTCTCTCGATGATGGTAGACGTGCCGGGCCCCGCCACCATCGAAGACGGCCATCTGCATCAGCGGCTGCCAGGTCTTTCCGCGGTCCTTGCTGCGAAAGATCTCCGCCCCCTTGGTCCACCGATCCATGGTCGTGGTGAGCAGCGTGCCCGGGTGCGACGGGTCGACGGTGATGCCTCCATACCCGAACGTGTCCGCTTCGGTCGGTTTGAGCGGGGTAATATCCGTCCACTTGTCGGCCTTCGGTTCGTAGCGGTACACGGCGCCGTCCCGGAGCGCGTACGGGCTGTCCCCGAGCGCGTAGCTCACGTACAGCGTCCCGTCGCGGTCGAACACGGCCCGGCGCGGCAAAAACCCGGCCTTTGGCGGACCGAAGATCGCCTTCCAGGCACCACCGGCGTCCGTGCTGCGATAGATGCGTCCATCGGTCTGGCTGCCAACGTAGATCGCGGGCGTCGCCGCGCCCTTCTTCCCGCTCGCCGGATCGAACAACACGAAGACGAGCCCGAGCCCCTTCTCGTCACCTTTCACGGGAAAGCTCTCGACGCTCTTCCACGTCTCCGCTTCGTCTTCACTCTTCCAGAGCCCGGCGCGGCGCGATCCGAAGTAGAGCACGTTCGGCTGGTGCGGATCGATCGCCAGCCGCTCACCGTCCGAGCGGCTGAGATCGTTGCCGCCCATTTTGAAGCTCACGGGGAACACCTTCCAGCTCTCCCCGCGGTCGTCCGAGCGCATGAAGGCGCCGGTGCCCGCCCACTCCGCGGTGTACATCCCGGTGGCCATGTACACGCGGTCCGCGCGCTCGGGATCGACCGCGAAGCTCTCGATGCCAAGGTAGCTGGCGTCGGCCTGGCCGATGAAGTCGGTGAGCGGGATCCAGCTGCCGTTCTTCGGATCGTAGCGATAGGCGCCGCCGACGTCGGTGCGCGCATACAGGATGCCCGCCTCCACGGGACTGTAGACCAGCCCCGTCACGAAGCCGCCGCCCATGATGACGACGCTCTTCCATTCATACACCTCGCTGGGCACCGACGCGCTGCTCGATGCCGTCGTGGCACCCGCTGCTTGCTCGGCGGGGTTCTTCGCGCGCGGCGGGGTGAGACAAGCGGTCAGGAGCGCGGCGGTCATCGACACCAACGTGAGCCGCGCGCCGCGGAGCCCTGAAAGACAATCCCCAATCGGAGCCAACATGCTGCCGCTCTATAGCAGAGGGCCCCTTGGTTGCGATCGATGCGCACACTCATACAGCATCCGCCGTTTACGAATGCGAAAACGACGATCGTTTTTGCAAACTAGCTCCGACTCCAAGCGGGCACTGGCGCAAGCCAAGCGCTCAGAGCGGCGGCTTCGATGAGCTCGCACGCGCGGCCCGAGCTCAATTGTCGAACCAGAACACCACGCGGGCGTCGCGATCGGCGAGGAGGTCGAGCGCGGCAACGACGACGCGGTACTCGGGCGCGAGCTGGTCCGGAGCGAGACCGGCACGCTCCAGCGCCGCCAGGACCTCGCCTCCAAGGAGCCACGAAGCGTGGTGCGCGTCCGGGTCCGAGACCAGCTCGAGGTCACGCCACACCTTCGTGTGCGACAGGCCGCTTTCGACGTAGCGCCGAGCGTCGGCCGGTCTTTCGAGGAACCACCACCCGTCGTGGTCCAAGCCTTCCTCAGAGATTCGGGAGTAGTACCGCGTGTGCGCGTCGGCGCTCGCGTCCTCAGGGAAACCACGTGGAGGGAAATGCGGGCGCGCCTCCGTGCGGACCCCCGCCAACGCGGCGAAGACGGCGTAGTCCCTGGGGAGGTTGATCTGCCCACCGCTCAGACTGACGTATTGGGCGCCAGGGCCCACCCGATGCTCGACGAACAGGTGAATGTCGGTGCCCATGTCTCCTTCTCTTCGCCTGCCGACCTGACCCAGGCTACCAGAAGCGCCGAGGCTTCCCATCAGCGGGCGCGTGGGACCCACGCTGACCTAGGCAGTCCGGCGCGACCGCCGCCGGCGCGTCGGAGCGCTGCGAGGCCGCGCGCCGAGCGCGTCGATGATCGCGGCGCGGAAGCTAGCCACGGCTGGGTCGTGATGGGTGCGCTCGTGCCAATGCAGGCACATCTCGAAGCTGAGGGGCGCTGCGGGGCCGGCCACGATGCGCAGATCGAGCGCACGGCAATAGAGCTCGGCCACCCGCCGCGGCAGCCCACCGATGAGGTCGGTGTTCGCGACGACCGTGGCAGCCGCGGCGAACGTCGGCACCGTCGCGCCGACCTGACGGACCAGCCCCAACGCCTCGAGCGCGGCCATGAGCTGCCGATTCCCCGCCCCCGGGCGCCCGAGCAAGAGGTGCACGTCGACGTGGCGTTCGGTGTTGAAGAGCTGGCGCGTGACGGTCTTCTGCACCCGTGGGTGGTCGCGACGCACGACCAGCACGGCGTCTTCGTGGAACAGCGCGCGCGTGTAGAGCCCCGGCTCCTCGAAGCGCGGCCCGATGGTGAGGTCGACGTGCCCGGCGCCGAGGCCACCGCCGCTCGTCAGCGTGTCGAGCGACACCACCTGCAGCGCGGCGCGGGGCAGGCGCGCCGTGAACGACCGCGCGATCGCCGCGAGGCTGGTGAGCTGATCGGCGTCGGACAGCGCCAAGGTCAGCGTGCGGGTGCAGGTTGCCGGATCGAAGCTGCCGCCCCGCAGCGAGTCTTCGAGCTGCGCGAACACGCCCTCCAGAACGGGCGCGAGCTCCAACGCGCGCGGCGTCGGGGTCAGCCCCCGGCCGTGACGCACGAACAGCGGGTCGCCGAGCTCCTCGCGCAGGCGCCCCAGCGCGTTGCTGATGGCGGGCGAGGTGACGTGCAGCGCGCGCGCGGCCCCGGCCACGGAGCGCTGCTGCAGCACCGTGTGCAGCACGCGGAGCAGGTTGAGGTCGAGGGCATTTAGGTTCACCACTGGTGAACGATACTATCACGAATGATAAATACTGCTTTACGTTCGCGTGTGGCACCGTTTGCGGATGACGCGCCAACACGCTGTGATCGTAGGAACGGGCATCGCCGGCCCGGTGGTCGCGATGTGGCTCGACCGCATCGGCTTCGGGGTGACGCTGGTCGAGGCGAGGCCGTCGCCCGCCCTCGCCGAAGGTGCGTTCCTGGGCGTCGCGCCCAACGGCATGAACGCGCTGGCCGCGCTGGGTCTCGCGGAGCGCGTGCTCGACAGGGGCTACGGCTGCCATGGCTTCGAGTTCTTGAACGGCCGCGGCGGCCGCATCGGCCAGATCGATCGCGGCCGCGATCGCGAGACGTTCGGCTGGCCGCTGACGATGATCCGCCGCGGCGACCTGCACGCCCTGCTCGCGGAGGGCTGCAAGGAACGAGGCATCGTGCCCGCCTACGGCAGAAAGCTCTCCTCCCTCGCAACGACCGCCCAAGGCGTGCGCGCGCGGTTCGAGGACGGCGCGGAGGTCGAAGGCGATCTGCTCTTGGGTTGTGATGGCGTGCGGTCGGCGACCCGCGCCCTGAGCCTCCCCGCTGCACCGGCGCCAGCGTTTACCGGACTGCTCGACTTCGGCGGCTTCGTCCGCACCCGCGATGCTCTTCCCTTCCCCCCTGGCGTCAATGGCATGGTCTTCGGGCGCCGCTCCTTCTTTGGAGCCTTCACGACGCCGGACGGCGAGACCTGGTGGTTTCACAACGGGCCCCCCAACGATCGCGACCTCGACGCGGAGGGACACCGCGCCCGTTTGATCGAGCTGCACCGCGACGACCCGGACTGGATCCGGCGCCTGATCGCGTCGACCCCTCGGCTCCTTGGGCCCTGGCGCATCCACGAGCTCCGCGCCATGCCGCGCTGGTCGGCGGGGCGCGTGTGCCTGGTCGGCGACGCCGCGCACGCGATGTCGCCCAGCGCCGGACAGGGCGCCTCGATGGCGCTGGAAGACGCGGTGGTGCTCGCACAGTGCCTGCGCGACATCGACGACATCCCTCGTGCCTTCGCCGCCTTCGAAGCGCTGCGCCGCCCCCGCGTCGACGCGATCTTCGAGTCGGCTCGACGAAACTCGAGCTCCAAAGCGCCGTCACGCCTGGGAGCCTGGCTGCGCGATCGGATGATGCCGCTCTTCATGGGCATCGCGGGCAACGCCCAGACTCGGTCCTACGCCTGGAGACCCGACTTCGAGCGGCGCGTCGCTGATGACGCCGCTCGAACCTGAATCGGTGCCTGCGAGCGCTCGGACGACGCCCTGCGTACCGGCTAGCAGAGGTGCGTCACGCTGGCGCTGGTGACGGTCTTCGGGATGGGCGTGGATTGCGCACGGATCACGGCGCTTCCGAGCGTTGGCTACGTTGCAGGGTCAGATCTGGCTCCACCGCCCGCGAGGTCAGATCCTTCCCGCGCAGCGAGGCTCGGCGGCGCCTTGCCGCACTTGCGGTCCATGTGGATTCGACCAAAGTCCTGCTCGGCCGCCAGTCCGCTTCGTTGCTGCGATCGACGAAGGTCGAGCGCTTTCCAAACGCTCACGCCGTCCAATGCTACTTGGGCTTGGTGCCTGGCGAACACTCTAGCGCAACTCGCAAGCGGCGCACCGGCATTACCAAAGCCGGGCCGCCCCGGCTCCGCTGGACCCTCGCCCAAGCAGCGTGGTCCCTGCGACCCACGCACGCGCAGTCTCGACCCGCTCGTCAGGTGGGCTATCGAGGTCGAAAAACGTCGCGGCAAGCGATGAGCTGCGCGATCTCCCGCTTCGCCCGGAAGCGAGCGCGCTCGATCACCTTGGTGTGGCGCGGGCCGCCCAGGTACGGCGCGATCATCAAGAGGCCGGTGAGGTGCAGCTCTCCCCGAGCGACGATGCCCCGGAGCTCCGGGTGCTGATGCACGAGCCGCGCCGCCGCTCGGCCCCCGCCCGAGACACAACGGCTCCGGGGACGATCCACGCCCTTCGGGACTGACGCGGCGGACGAGCGACGTCACACCGCCGGAAGACCCGGACCAGGAGCCTCGGGTGCGTTCGAAGCTCGGCGAGCCCGCGGAAACGTAGTAGCCTGGGCGCGCCGTCATGACCAACGTCCAGGAACGAGCCACCAGCGAACACTCGTCGGCGGCCGCGCCGGACGAGCTGCCGCTCCCGCGCCCGGGCGAGATCGTAGGGGGGCGCTACCAGATCCTCCGCTGGATCGGCGGCGGCGGGATGGGGGTCGTGTACGAGGCGGTGCAGGAGGAGCTTGGGCGCCGCTACGCGATCAAGTTTTTGCGTCGCGAGCTGGCGAGCCGACCGAGGGCGCTCGCGCGGTTGCAGCGCGAGGCTCGGCTGCTCGGCGGCATGAGCCACGATCACCTCACCCAAGTGTTCGATTTCGGTCGCTACCGCGAGCGCTCGGCTTACATCGTGATGGAATACCTCGAGGGGCAGACGCTGCGAGCCGTGCTCGACCAGAGCGGTCCCCTCGACCTGGGGCTCGCCCTGACGGTGATGCGCCAGGTTGCCATGGGCATGGCCTACGCCCACGCGCACGGCGTCGTGCACCGCGACCTCAAGCCGGAGAACCTGATGCTCACGAGCGCGAGCGACGGGTCACCGCGCGTCAAGATCTTGGATTTCGGGATCGCCCAGCAAATCGGTCCGCTCCAGACGCGGCTCACCCCGACCGGGGCCGAGCTCGGCACCTACCACTACATGTCGCCCGAGCAGGCGCGGGCTCTGAAGACGCTCACCGCCGCGAGCGACGTCTATTCCTTGGGAGTGATCTGCTACGAGCTGCTCTCCGGCAAGCGGCCCCACCCCGGCGAGTCGTACGCGGAGGTGATGTTTCACCTCCTCACGCAGCCGCCGGTGCCGCTGGACGCCGCATGCCCGGCTTCGCTCCGCGCGCTGATCGACCGCTGCCTGCGAACGGATCCCGGCGAACGGTATCAGAGCGCAGAGGAGCTACTGGAGGCCTTGAACGCTCCCGGCGAGCACGCGCCGGCCACGTCCCGGCAACCCGCGCCGCCAGCCGGGCCGCTCCCGCAGCCGGGCCGCGGCTCGTGGCTGCGTGGCGCGGTGCTCGGCGC
>JAEZYZ010000044.1 GCA_023418705.1 Pseudomonadota bacterium
ATCCCCCGGGGCTCTCGGCTGGCAAACGGATCGGTGCTCTGGGCCCGCGATGTGCCGCGCCGCTCCGCTCCTTCGGGAGGAACAGATGACCGAGCGGAGGGCGCCGCCTGGTCTTTATGTACATTAAGATGTACACTATCGGTATGTTGAAGCGCTTTTCCATCGCCGAGGCTCGTGCGAACCTGTCCACCATCGTGGACCAAGTCGAAGCGGGTCAGGAAATCGAGCTCACCCGACGAGGAAAACCCGTGGCCGTTGTTTTGTCGCTTCGCGAGCTTGAACGGCTGCGCGGCGAACGCACCAGTTTCGGGGAGGCCTATGGCCGGTTTCTGCAGGCGCATCCGCTGCGCGAGGTCGGCCTCGAAGAGGGATACTTCGACTCAGCCCGGGACCGCGGACACGGCCGCAAGGTCTCGCTGTGAACCTGCGATACCTCATCGATATGAGCATCGTCTCGTCCCCGATCTCGGCGAAGCCCGACCCCAAGATCGTGAACAAACTCGAGAAACACGGCCATGAGTGCGCGATCGCTGCGCCCGTTTGGCACGAGCTCACTTGCGGGTGTCAGCGCCTGCCACGTGGCAAGCGGCGCGAAGCTCTTGAAGCGTACCTGCAACATGTCGTGCTCGCGTCGTTTCAGGTCTTGGCCTACGACGAAGCCGCCGCGCACTGGCACGGCATTGAACGAGCCCGACTGGAAGGTCTAGGCAAGCCAGCGCCGTACGTTGGCGGACAGATCGCCGCCATTGCCCACGTCAACGAGCTCACGCTCGTGACCGTAAACGTCAAAGACTTCTCTCGTTTCGAGAACATCGATATCGAAAACTGGGGCAAGCGCCGAGGGTAGATGACGCCTCCCCGGCGCCCGCCCCGTACCAGCGTGGCGCAGGCGTGGTGGAGCGCCGATCGTTGCTGGACATGGCCCGCGCTGGCGCCGGGAGGTTTCGCCACGGCGCGCCCGTTTCAGTGGGCGCTCCAAAACAGATCCGCTTCAGCTTTCGGGATCGGCTTCCTTCGGGAGGAACAGCCGCCCGATTTCCAAGGGGATGGCGGCAAACGGTGCGATGGCGGCGGTGGCTGTGTCGTCCCAGGCGCCGAGCTCGAGCCAGCGACCGTCCCGCAGCTCCAGGGCTTCGAGGGTGCGAGCTTCTGGATCGACGATCCAGTAGAAGGCGATGCCGTGCTGGGCGTAGAGCGCCCGTTTGGTGACGCGATCGATCTGTTGGCTGCTGGGCGAGAGGACCTCACAGATCCAGTCGGGAGCGACCCGGACGGGGCGCTGGCGGCCGGGCTGGGGCAGCCGCTCCCGTCGCCAGCCGGCGAGATCTGGCCGGACCACGTCGTGAGGAGTGAGCTCCACGTCGACCTCGGCGAAAATCCACCACCCGCCTGGACCGCCGCGGCCGTCATCATCGTCGAAAGGCCCGCCCACGAAGCGGCGGATCGCCCCCTGAGGTTTGGAGTGTCGTGGCAAGGGCGCTGGCGCCGTGGCGATCTCACCCCCGATGATTTCCCCTCGGATGTCGTCAGGAAGACGCAGCAGGTCTTCGTAGGTGCAAAGCTTCGGCACCGGGATCGACATGCTTTCAGTGTAACACCTCTCTCGGATCGCGGTGTGCCGCGCCGCGGCGGTGCCGCTCAGCGCTCTTCGCGCTGGGGATCGTAGCCGGCGGTGCGGGTCTCGGCGGGGGGGGCCTTGGGCTTCCACGGTTTGGCGTGCGGGAGCATGGGGCGGCCCAGGGCGTACAGCACGCTGGCTTCGTAGCCGGCGACGGGGGGCGTGGAGGTGCCGGTGCGGTGGACGAACGCGGGGTGGTGCGATCCGCGATCGAGCTCGACGACGCGCTTGCAGCCGACCTTGAGGAGGGCGGCGGTGAGGGCGGCGCTGCTGTCCTGGCGGGAGCGGCCGACGATGGTGCGCCCGGAGCTGGTGACGCAGAGGGCGCCGCGGGTGCGCATGGCGCCGTGCTCGCGCGCGCGCGGGGTGAGCGCGCCGCCTTCGGCGAGCAGCGGCAGCTGGGCGGCGGCCTCGCCAGGGGCGAGCGCGACGCGCTGCCCGGGCGGGTGGATCACGGGAACGTCGGAGCCGCGCACCACCAACGTGGCGTAGCCGGCCTGCAGCTCCAGGGTGGGGCGCTCGCCGAGCTGCAGGCCGTAACGCGAGGCGCTCGTGCTGTGGCCGAGGCCGATGGCCGCGAGCACACGCTGGGCGTCGTCGCCGGAGAGGTTCAGATCGAGCGGCGGCGCACCGGTGGGCGTGGGCTCGCGGCTGCCGCCGCGCAGGGCGAAGTCGACGCGGCCGCGCTCGAAGCTGACGAGCTCGATCTCGTCGGTGCCGACCTTGAGGTTGCCGGAGAAGATGCCGGGCAGCCACTGCGGGGGCGGCTGCTGGCCCCCGTCGGGGACCCAGCGCGCGCCGGAGGCGTCGTGCGGCACCGGGTCGCGCAGCATGACGTAGAAGAAGTCCTTGGCCGACCAGCGCACGAACTTGTCGGGTCGGATCTTCATCTCCGGGTGGGCGAGCTGCAGGTTCAGCTCGTTCTTTTTGTAGTCGACGATGTCCGTGTAGGCGAAGCCGCAGTGGGCGGGGTTCATGTCCAGGTGCACCGCGTAGCTGCAGCCGGCCTGGCGGAGCGCCTTGCCCAGGGTGGGGCCGTCGGTCTCTTCGGCGAAGGCGTAGTAGAGGTGTCCGGCGTTCGTGACGCACAGGGCGGTGCGCTGGGTGAGCACGCTCGTGCCCTCGAGCTGCCAGCCCCAGACGAAGCGGCCGCGCGGGTTGGCGACGCCGTCGTCCACCAGCGGATCGAGGTTCTGCCGGTAGGAGGCGATCTCGGCCGGGATTTGCTTGCTCTTGGGCCAGCTGCCGAGCCCCACCTCGCCGCTCTTGGTGACCACGATGCTGGCCGCCTCGGGGACGGGCGGCAAGAGCACGCGGCCGGCGACCATCATGCCGTACTCGCCGTGGGTGGTCTTGAAGGCGCCATTGAAGGTGGCGACGACGCGGTCGAGCACCTCGGGCTCGTCGGGCAGGCGCCCGCCGCCGGGAGGCCCGGTGAGCGGCTTCGGGTCCTCGTAGCCGGCCTGCATCCCGAGCTCGAGCTGGCGCATGTCCATCGCGATCAGGTGGACCTCGGAGTAGGGCCGCTTCTCGTCGGGACGGATGAAGGTGCTGTAGAAATAGGCAGGGGGCTTGGTCTCGGCGTCGGTCACGACCCCGGGCAGCGGCTTCAAGAACGGTAGCAGCACCGGGCGCCACTCGCCCTCGCCGGGTTTGGGCGACTTCCACAGCGAGGGGATCGGCGGCGGGGGCCAAGACTCCTCGGCGCTGGACAGCTTGGCCGCGCCGAGCACGCTGGCGGCCACCTCCTCGTCGCCCTGCTTGAGCGCGTCGTCGGTGTTGGAGAACAGCGCGTAGGTAGTCCGCTTGACCTTGTCGCGCGCGCCGAACACGCGGTTCTCGAGCCAGGCGATCGGGCCGGGGCCGACCTCCGCGCGCACCGTGTCCACGGCCCACAGCACGAGCGGCTTGGGCGGGTGGACCTGGGGCACGGAGCGCGCGGCGTACGCCTGGGCGCCTTCGAGGCCCCGGAGTGTGCGCTCGCTGAGGTCGTAGACGAGCTCGCGACCTTGCTCGCCGAGATCGATCTGCAGCCTCTCTCCGTCGAGCACGAGCTTGGCCTGGCGGGCTGGCACGTCGAGCGTGATGTCGGTGCGTCCGAGCCCGACGAAGCTGCCGGTCTGCTGGTAGGAGGAGATGGCGAGCAGCGCGCGGTCGAACAGGCTCGCGGGGCGATCGGCCTCGCGGATGCCGCGGGTGTCGAGCACGCTGATGCCCTGGATGCGCCCGTAGGCGACGGTCGCGAACACGGCCGCGTCGCCGCGCATCTTCAAGCCCGCTTCATCGCCGATGGGTGTCGCGGTGAGGTTGCGCACCCGCTCGATGCTGAGCGGCTGCCCCTGGAGGGTGACGCGCACCCGCGCCCGGTACAGGTCGCGCGGCTGCCCAGCCGCGGGCGCGCTCAAGAACAGCACCGGCCGCCCGAAGAAGGTCTCCGACAAGTACCCCGGGCTCGGCTCCCACACGATGGCGTCGGGGCTCACGGCGCCGCTCGTCGCGCGCGACAGGGCGCTCGCCAGGTCCTCCAGCGTCGGATCCGGCGGTGCGGGCAGCGCCGCCCGCACCGCCAGCCCGAGCACGGCGGCAGAGCCGAGCAGCCAGCGGCGCTGCGTGAAGTATGGTCTGAGCGAACCCATGGACTCGGAACGCGCGCCGTTCGGCGGGGAAACGAAGGCGTACTTTATCGAGGCGCGGGTGCAAGGGGGCACGCGGTCGCCGTCGGGCGCCGCCTCCGCGCGACCGAGAAGGCGTTGGCGCTCCGGGCACTTCGTAAGCGCCGAGATTAGTAAGGCTTTTCGACGGCCTTCCGGCCCGCCGTGCAGCGAGCCCCCGCTTGCAACGCTTGTGAATCGGCCCTACGGCTGATAGCCAGGGCCGACGTGGGAAATCTGGCAGCTAGACTTTTGACGGCGGCGATCGCGGTTCCACTGCTGCTGGCGCTTCTATTTTGGGGTCCAAGCTGGGGTTGGTGGTTGCTCGTGCTCGCGGCGATGGGGGTGGCCGCGTTCGAGCTGTTCGCCATGACGCATCCCAAAGACGCGCTGGCCCAGGCGCTCGGTGTCTTGCTTACGCTGAGCGCGGGCACGGTGGTCTACCTGCGCTCGCACGACGCGGCCGCTCTGCTGAGCCTGATCGTCGGTGTCACCCTTTTGGGGGTGCTGCTGCCGCTCTGGCGGCTGGGCGAGATGGCGACGGCAGGGCTCCGAATGACCGCCAACGTCGCCGGTCCGCTGTATGTTGGGGCCCTGCTGGCGACGCTGGCGCTGCTCCGCCGTGATCAGGGGCCGGAGTACGTGGTGTTCAGCTTGACGGTGGCCTGGTTCGCCGACACCGGCGGCTACTTCTTCGGTCGCTACCTCGGCAAGACCAAGCTCTACGAAGCGGTGAGCCCCAAGAAGACGCGGGCGGGCTTCGTGGGATCGCTGGTGGGGGCGGCGGTCGCCGGGCTGCTCGCGCACCTGACGTACCTGGAGGCGCTGCCGCTGGCCGCGGCCGTCCCGCTGGCGGTGGTGGCCGGCGCCTTGGGTCAGCTCGGCGACCTGGCAGAATCGCTGCTCAAGCGCTCGACGGGGGTCAAGGACTCCGGAAATATCCTGCCGGGCCACGGCGGGATCCTCGATCGGATCGATGCGCTCTTGATCGTGAGCCCCATCGTGCACCTTTATACTCTTTGGCTGGCGCCGGCCGCCGGCTGACGACCCAAAGCCCGAGGAGCGTTGTCCCGATGAGCGAACAATCCAGCAGTCCGTCCCCCAGCTCTCTCGCCGCGAGCCGGTCGCCGGCGTCGATGCCGCCCGCTGCCAGCGCGGCCCCCGGACGTTCCTCGCTGCCGCCCCCGCCGTCGCCCTTCTTCGAGACGATCCAGATGTACCTGAATCGGGCGGCGAAACTGGTCGACCTGCCCGAATACATCCAGACGATTTTGAACCAGCCGAAGAACGAGATCATCGTCAACTTCCCGGTGCGCATGGATGACGGGCACTACCGCCTCTTCAAAGGCTACCGCATCCAGCACAACAACATCCTCGGGCCCTACAAGGGCGGGATGCGCTACCACGAGTCCGCATCCCTCGACGATTTCAAGGCCTTGGCGGCCATGATGACCTGGAAGTGCGCGCTCATGAACTTGCCGTTCGGCGGCGCCAAGGGGGGCATCAAGTTCGACCCGCGCTCGGTGTCGCGGACGGAGCTGCAGCGCATCACGCGCCGGTTCTTCCACGCGCTCGGCAACAACATCGGTCCCGACTACGACATCCCCGCGCCGGACATGGGCACCAACGCGCAGACCATGGCCTGGGCCATGGACACCTACATGAACACCGTGGGGATGTTCAGCAAGCAAAGCGTGCAAGGGGTGGTGACCGGCAAGCCCGTCACCAGCGGCGGCACCTACGGGCGCGAGAAAGCGACGGGTCAAGGCGTGGTGCTGTGCATCCGCGATTGGGCGTCGCGAGCGCGCTTCGTGCTGGAAGGCAAAAAGCTCATCATCCAGGGATTCGGCAACGTGGGCTCGAACGCCGCGGTGCTGCTCAGCCACATGGGCGTCTCGCTGGTCGCGGTCGGCGACCACACGGGTTATCTCTACAACCCGGAGGGATTCAACACACACCGCTTGCAGCAGTACGTGTTGGCCAACGGATCGATCGCCGGCTACCCCAACGGCAAGGAGATCTCGCGGGAGGAGTTCTTTGCCGTTCAGGCGGACATCTTCGTCCCGGCCGCGCTGGAAAATCAGGTGGGCGTCGAGGAAGCCAAGGCGCTGCAGGTCCAGCTGGTGGCCGAGGGCGCCAACGGCCCGTGCACGCCCGAAGGCGAGCAGGTGCTGCTCGACCGCGGCATCGAGGTGCTCCCCGACGTGCTGGCCAACGCCGGCGGCGTGACGGTCAGCTACTACGAGTGGGTGCAGAACCGGCGCAGCGAGCAGTGGCCGCTGCACGAGGTCGAGCAGCGGCTCGAGGAAGACATGCGGCTCGGCTACCAGCGCATGCTGCACTTCGCGCGGGCGAAGGACTGCGACTATCGCACGGCCTGCTACTCGGTCGCCCTCGAGCGGCTGAAGACGGTCTACGCGGAGCGGGAGATCTTTCCTTGAGGCGCGTGCCCCCATGCGGGGACGCGTCATCGCTGCTCCCGGGTCAGGCGCCGGCAGCGCCCTGCGGGAGCCTGCCGTGACCGGGTCGGGACGAGGCGCTGGTGGGTATCGTCGCCTCGGACTGGTGCCCGCGATCGGCGGTCAGGCGCAACACCACCTTTCGCAGCTCGTCCAGCACCGCGACGTCGTGGGGGCATCGACCGGCGGCGTAGGCGGCACCGGCGGGCCTGGTGGCGGCGGGGGAACCGGCGCTATAGTGTTAATGCATCGGCCGGTTCACGCGGTTCTCTGCCTCTTCATCTTCGGCATGGTGGGGTGTGAGGAGGAAGGTAGCTGTCAACAGGCCATCGAGCGTGGCCGGGTCGTGCCTCGTTTCGTGTGCGAGATCGACGGCGATCGGGGGACTCACGCGATAGAACCCGGCTGCGTCCTGGGCGTCGACTGCGGGTCGCTGCTCACGCAGGCGGAGTGCCCGGGACAAGAGAACTGCAGCTGGGTCAACCTGAGCTGCGTCGAGGACACAACGATTTGCTCCACACCGGATGGTCGCAACTTGACCGACCCTTCGGCGTGCGAGGCGGATCCTCGCTGTCGGTTCGACGAGGCCTGCGTCGTGGCGGTCACCTGCGGCAGCTTTTCCGACCAAGGTGCCTGCGAGTCGCACTCCGTCTGCGAGTGGTCGCCGAGGCCGCGGCTGCACTGAAGGTGCGGTCGTGCTTGACCCGCTGACCCCGTTACGCCGCCTCACCCATCAGCACCCGCAGCCGCTGCATGGCGCGGGAGTGGAGCTGCGAGATGCGCGGCTCGCTCACGCCGAGCTGGGCGCCGAGGTCCTTGAACTTCACACCCTGGAAGTAGTGGGCGGCGACGATGATGCGCTCCCGCTCGGGCAGCCGCTCGACGGCGTGGGCCAGGGCCTCGCGGGTGAACTTGGCGTGGACGGCGGCTTCGCTGTTGCTTTCCTCGCACGAGGCGAGGCAGCGGGCCTGATCCCACTCGCTCACGTCGTCGAAGCGCACCACCGACGGCGGCGTGAAGGTGGCGTCGCCCGCCTCGTTCGCCTCGGCCGCGGCAGCACGCGCGCGACGGGGCAGCCAGTCTTGCGCGCGCAGCTCGTCGAGGATGGCGCCGCGGATGCGCACTCGGACGTACCACTCGAAGCTCTCCCCCGGTTCACCACCGTGGCGGCGAATGGCGTCCCAGAGGCCGCTCATGCCGGCGCCCATCAGGTCTTCCCGCAGCACGTTGCGCGGCAGCTTGCGCTGGAAGCCGCCGACGATCTGGCGCACGGTGGGGGTGAACTCGGCCAGCAGCTGCGAGGCGCGCAGCGGATCGATCGCCGGGGGGCGGCGGCTCGGGACGATCGAGGGGCGCGTGGTAGCGACCGCGCGATCGCGGGCGACCGCTTTGCGGGCCTGCCGGCGGTTGCTGGGGCGACGCCGAGCGGGCCGCGGGATCAGAGATGCCCGGGGAACGATCGAGATGCGATCCGACCGCATGGGCGCCTCGCCTTCGACAGCAGGCGTCTGCGGCGACTTGGCCACGGGTTCGGGACCCGCGAGGTCGAGCGGAAGGCGGGGGGCGCGGAGCTTTTGCGGGTCGATGTCGTGGCTCATGGTTCCACCGACTAAGCACCTCCTGTGCCAGGCATCGGATTCAGCATCAAAACAGCCGTTTTTCATGGCACTGGAGCCCTGGAGGGTCACTTGCGACCCAGGCGACCGCGTTCAGTGGGCTTAAGTGTCTTGCGAATTAGCCGTTGCGTTTCCCCAAGAAGGGGCGGTTCGGGTGGAGTAGGGGGCGGAGCTCGGAAACCCGCGGCCCAGGTAGCCGGGTGGGTCAGTCGTAACCCGGTGGGTCAACTAGGTCCCAGGTTGACGTCCGGCGCCGGGCATCTCCGAGGCGGTCGCGCAGGCAGAGCGGGTGGGTGCAGGCACGGACACGGGAGGGAGCGCGCCGAGAACACGGCGCCCATGTCGGGGTGAGGTGTGACGTGGCCCACCCTGGAGCACGCTGTCCGCTTGGAATTCGAACCAAGCGCGCCCGCGTGCGTCGGGTCTTAGCAGGCAGCCCGATGGCTGCGATCGTCTGGGATTCGGTCCGCGCGACGCCCGCGATCTGCGTTCGATATTTTGGCGTTTGGACGGCTTGGGTGCCACCATTTGCTCGCGGCAATGCCCGCGGCGGTCAACACAGATGCGCGAAGGAAAAAACCTAGTCGGCGTGGATATCGGCAGCAGCTCCGTGAAGGTCTGCCAGCTGAAGGAGGGGCGCCGCGGGCTGGGTCTGGCGAAGTTCGGCTTCGTCCCGCTGCGCCCGCAGACGATCGTCGACGGTCAGGTGATGGACGCCGGCAGCGTCGTCGAGGCGCTCAGTCGAGCGTTTCACGACAACAAAATCCGGCAAAAAGAGGTGGCGCTGAGCGTCTCCGGCCAGAGCGTCATCATTCGCAAGATCACCGTCCCGATGATGACCGCGGCCGAGCTGGACGAGCAAATCCACTGGGAAGCCGAGCAGCACATCCCCTTCGACATCAAGGACGTGCAGGTCGACTATCAGGTGCTGCGCCGCCGGCCCGAGGCGAGCCAGATGGATTTGCTCCTGGTCGCCGCCAAGCGCGATCAGATCGACGACTACGCGCAGCTTGCCAGGAACGCCAAGCTCAAGCCGCTGGTGTGCGACATCGACGCCTTCACGGTGCAGAACGTGTTCGAGTTCTCCCGCGGCCTGCCCCCCGACCAGAACATCGCGCTCATCAACGTCGGGGCGACGTTGTGCTCGTTGAACATCGTGGCGGGCGGCATCAGCGCGTTCACCCGCGAGATCGCCAACGGTGGCAACGCGATCACCGAAGAGATCCAGAAGCAGCTCGGGCTCCCGTTCGAGCAGGCCGAGGCGTACAAGTGCGGCGATACCGCCGGGGCGGGGGGCGGAATGGTGCCCGAACAAGTCGTGGGCATCGTCGAGGCCGTGACCGACACGATCGCAGCGGAGATCCAGCGCAGCCTGGATTTCTTTCTGGCAACCAGCGGTGAGTCGGAGATCAGCCGTATCTACCTGACCGGCGGCACGGCGAACCTGCCGGCGCTGCGCCAGGCCATCGAGCGGCGCTCGCGGGTGCCGGTCGAGGTCTGGTCCCCGGCCGAGCGGGTCCTGCTCGACGCCAAGGACGTCGACGTGGCTGGGTTCAACGCGCGGATCCCGCAGCTGGCGGTGGCGCTCGGCCTCGCGCTGCGGAAGGAACGGGAGGCGCGCGCGTGATCCGCATCAACTTGATGCCGCAGAAGCGGCGTCCGGAGAAGACGGTCGAGGGCGGCCAAACCTGGCTTTTGGCCGTGATGGCCGTGCTGCTGGTGCAGGTGGTGGCCTTGTTCGTGTTCCACGGCATGAAGACCGAGGAGCTCGAGGACCAGCGCCGGAAGAACGCCGAGCTGCAGGCGCAAATCGACCGCAGCCAGAAGGCCGTCGCCAAGCACGCCGAGGTCAAGGAGAAGCTCGAGCAGCTGCGGGCGCGGGAGGACGCGATCGCCAAGCTGCAGAGCGCCCGCACCGGGCCGACGGCGGTCCTGCTCGAGCTGGCGCGCATCCTCACGCCGGGCCGCGGTCCGACGGCCGACCCGGAGCGCCTCAGCCAGCTGCGGCGCGACAATCCCCTGGCCGTCTACAACCAGGGCTGGGACGCGCGCCGGTTGTGGCTCACCGACTTCGTCGAGCAGCAGCGCAAGGTCCGCTTGGTGGGCATCGCGCGTGATGGCGAGGACGTGAGCGAGCTGGCGCGCCGCATGAACCTGTCGAGCTATTTCTACGACATCAAGCTCTTGCCGGCGAAGAAGCAGAAGAGCTCGGAGACGGGCCTCGAGCTGGTGCAGTTCGAGCTCGAGGCGAGGGTGAGGTACTGATGGCTCCCAAAGCTGGTCTGTCCAAGCTGCCGATCGCCGGTCGAGTGGGCGTCGGCGCTGGCTTGCTCGGGTTGGTGGGCTTGGCCTACTTCGTCGTCTTCTACGGCGATATCTCGAGCAGCATCAACGCGGCCTCGAGCCAGGAGCGGCAGCTCCGGCAGAAGCTCGCCGAGGCTCGGAAGAACGAAGCCTCGTACGAAAAAGACTTCGCGGAGCTCGCCGATCGCGAGCAGCGGCAGCGAGAGCTGAACAAGATCTTGCCGGAGACGACGGAATACCCGGCGTTCTTGAGCTCGATCCAGACCGTGGCCAACGTGGCGGGCGTGAGCCTCACGGCGTGGACCCCGCAGCCGGAGGTCACCG
Organism: Pseudomonadota bacterium; assembly: GCA_023418705.1. Classification (GTDB taxonomy): domain Bacteria; phylum Myxococcota_A; class Polyangia; order Polyangiales; family Polyangiaceae; genus JAEZYZ01. The sequence continues at coordinate 10,973 of JAEZYZ010000044.1, forward strand.
AGGATTTCTACGCCAGGGTACCCATGAAGCTCGAGCTCTCCGGGCGGTACCACCAGGTGGCGAGGTTTTTCTACGGCGTCGGGCAGCTCGAGCGCATCATCAACATGGAGAACATTTCCATCACGAGCCCCAAGGTCGAGGGCCCCGACGTGCTCGTGCGGGTGGAGTCGCTGGCCACGGCGTTTCGCGTGCTGCCGGAGGCGACGCCGGAGGGCAAGGGCGACAAGCGGGCCGCGGCGCAGCAGCGCAAGAAGGGGAAGCAATGAGCGGGTGTCGTCGCTTCGGGCCGGGATCGGCGGCGGCTCGCCGCGTGTTCGGCCAGGCTCTCGTGGTCGTCTCGCTGGCGGTGCCGGCGCTCTGCGGCTGCGAAGACGAGCCGGTCACGAGCGGAGCCAAGCCGGCGGCCGCCGCCAAAGCTGCCAAAGGCGGCAAGGCGGGGAAAAAGGCGAAGGGCGCGGATGGCACCGACCCGGAGGCGCCGCCTGTGCCGACCACCCCCTTGCCGAAGATCGACTTCCAAGAGGTGGAGTTCGCCGAGAGCGATCGCAGTCGCGATCCCTTCCGGACCTTCACGGCGATGTTCGTCGAGGAGGCGCGCAGCAAGCTGAAGAGCCAGCGCGAGGTGGTCCTCGACCAGTACACCGTCGATGAGCTGAAGCTGGCAGGCATCGTCACCCGCATCGTTCCGCCGCGCGCGATGCTCGTCGACCCGACGGGCAAGGGACATGTGGTCCGGCGCGGGCAGTTCGTCGGCCGCTCGGAGCTGGTTCAGCCTGGGCAGGGCGGCGCCGCGTACGAGATCAACTGGCGCATCGATCGCATTCGACCCGACGACATCGTCTTGGTCCGCGAGGATCCTCAAAACCCGGACGTGCCCAGCGCCACTCGGGTGATCCCGCTGCGTCCCGACGGCACCTTGATGGCCGAGAACTGATCGAGCGAACGGCGCGGTTCGGGGCCAAAGCGCCAGCTCGGGCGGACGGGAACGACGCCCGAGCCGACACGTTGCTTATACAAGCGCCCCGCCCGAACGCCTGGAATTTGTTCGTGAGCGCTCCGAAAAGGTAGCCTTTGTCGCCAAAGGTTGGCCGATGCCGCTGGTTTCGGTCGGTCGAACCGGCGAAGAGGAAATTCGGAGCTCATCCTATGAGAACCTCGCACCGTGCGTTCGCGCTATCCGCGCTGCTCGCTGTCGCCGCCGCTTTTGTCCCGGGGACGGTCAGCGCGGACGGGACGCGGCATGCCACCCACATCGATGTGCGCGAACAGGACGAGCAGACGGAAGTTCGCGTGGATTTCACGGCGCCCCCGACCTACACCGCGCGGCTCGAGCGCGGCGGGCGCCGTTTGCTCATCGACGTGCCGAGAGCGGACCTCAAGGGCGCGCCGCCGGCGCTGACCGAACGCGTCGGCGTGGTGGGCGGGGTGCTCGCGCAGACGTACAATACGGGCCGTTCGAAGACGACCCGGCTCTTCATCACGCTCCTGTCCGACGCCAAGTACGCGGTCAAGGTGGAGGGCAATCAGCTCGTCGTCACGCTGGTGCCGGCGGCGAAGACCGGCGTGCTCGCCTCACGAGCGCCCGAAAAGAAGCCCGACGCCGTGAAAGCCGGGGCGACCCAGCCCGTCGCGGAGCTGCGCGTGCAAGACGTGCGCTTCGATGCCGGACAGGCAGGCGACTCGGTCATCGTCGAGCTCTCCGAACGACCGAAGCGCTACCGCGTGCTGGCGGCCGGTGACCGGCGCGAGCGCTTGATCGTAGAAGGGGTTCGGCTGCCGGAGCCGCTCCAGCGCACGTTGGACGTGTCTGCCTTCGGCGGCCACCTGACGACCATCTCGAGCTTCGTCGACGCCGCCGGCGACCTGGTGGTCGAGGTGGAGCGCGGCCCCGGGGCGCCGAGCGGCCGGGTCGAGCGGCGGGGCTCGGCGCTGGTGTGGAGGTTCGCGGATGCGTCGAAGCTGCCCTCCTCCGTCACCGGCGTCGCGGCCGATGGAGGGGCGGCGCGCAAGGTCCGAACGGTGCACGTCGAAGATGCCATCGGTGAGCTGCCGGTCGTGGAGGGCGGCTTCGACATCATCGAACGCAGCACCGATCCCAGCGAGGTGGGGGCGTTCACGCCAGCCATGGCAGCTCAGCAGCGCGGTCGCTTCACGGGCCGGCGGATCGATTTGGACCTCAAGGAAGCGGACATTCACAACGTCCTGCGCTTGCTCGCCGACGTGGGGCGCACCAACATCGTCACGGGGGACGACGTCAAAGGTGCGGTCACCATCCGCATGCGCAACGTGCCCTGGGATCAGGCGCTCGATGTGATCTTGCAGGCCAAGAACCTCGGGATGGTGCGGCAAGGCAACATGATCCGCGTCGCCCCCTTGGCGGAGCTGGAAAAAGAGCGCGAGATGGCGATCGCCCGGCGCAAGCAGGAGGTGCAGCTCGCGCCCGTCGAGACGCGCCTCATCCCGGTCAGCTACGCAACCGCCGGGGCCATGCGCGACCGCGCGGCGGAGATGTTGTCCGAGCGCGGATCCATCTCGGTGGACGAGCGCACGAACGTGCTCATCGTGCGCGACATCGCCGGCAACCTGAACCAAATCGAGGAGCTCATCCGCTCACTCGACACGCAGACCCCGCAGGTGCTGGTGGAAGCCAGGATCGTCGAGGCCACCAGCCGCTATTTGCGCGACGTGGGCATCCAGTGGGGCGGGGACGCCACCTTCGCGGCGGCGACGGGCAATCCGACCGGGCTCGTGTTCCCCAACTCGGTCGGCGTGGTGGGTGGCGCGAGCGACGACGCCACGCCGACGGCCGGCCTCAGCCCGTTCAACAACCAGGTGGCCAACCCCAACTTCGCCGTCAACCTGCCGGCCACGGTCGGGACGGGACAGGGTGGCGCCATCGGGCTGACCTTCGGATCCATCGACAACACCATCAACCTCGCCGTGCGCCTGTCCGCGGCCGAGGCCAGCGGCATGCTGCGCATTTTGAGCAGCCCGCGCATCTTGACGCTCGACAACCACAAGGCGCGCATCGCGCAGGGCACGTTGATCCCGTTTTCGACCATCAGCGCCCAGGGCGTCCAGACGGTCTTTCAAGAAGCCAAGCTCCAGCTGCTCGTCACGCCGCACGTGACAGCCGACGGGAGCGTCAGCATGCACGTCAAGATCAACCGCGACGAGCCGGACTTCAACCAGACCTCGGCGCGCGGCGACCCGACCATCCTCAAGCGCGAGGCGGAGACCGATCTGCTCGTCATGGACGGGCACACGGCCGTCATCGGCGGGATCTTCACGCGCAACACCGGTCGCAACCTCGATCAAGTCCCGTTTTTCGGCGACATCCCCATCCTCGGCTTGTTGTTTCAGCGGCGCCGCGCGAGCGACGTGCGCGGCGAGCTCGTGATCTTCTTGACGCCGCGGATCGTCAACCGCGCCGAGGCCCTGGGCCGCTAGCATAAGGGGCGGCGTCCTGCCGCCCCCCAATTGGGCGGATGAGCTCGACGTGATCCTGACCGCGTCAGGTCACGACGCTCGATCACGAATTCCGATCGGGGACCGACGACGTCAGTCCCCCTTCCGGTCCTTCCTGTGACCCATCTCCGGTTTAGACCCGTCGACGCACGACGGTAGCTCGGTGGTGAGATGCGTTTTCACCGACTCGAGGTTCGCCCGCGACCCGGGCTGAAGGACACCGCGACGAAAGCGGGGGAATCCACCCCGTGTGGGTCTCATCTCGGCGGGGCTGATTCGGGACCGGCCGCCATGCCAGCTCAGCGGCGGGTGGCGGCGCGACAATCGCTGCTTCGGAGCCTTTGGCGCCAGCGCCGCAGCCCCTCGGAGAGTCAAACGCTCGGGTCATGCGGAGGGGCTGCGAAACCTCACCGAAACTCCGCAATCTGCTTGCGCGACCGTTCAGGGGGCGGGTATAGCGAATGGGCGCGCCGGAAGCAGAAGGAGGCCTTTGGTGAAAGAGCTGGTCCGTTACTTGCTCGAGAACATGTACCTGGATTTCCAAGGCGATATGTCCGTGGAGAAGGTGCGGGAGTTTTTGCGCGAGGACGACAGCAAGGAAGCCCGCAAGCTGCTGTCGCGCCTGATCGAAGAGAAGGGTGTGGATGATTTGCTGATCACGCTCGCTGATTGCCTGAAGGAACACCTTCGCACGGGCATCAACGAGGACATCATCCGCGACCAACTGCACACTTACGCCGAGAGCTGAGCTTCGACGCCCGAGGTGGCGTCCCGAGGGGACCGGGCGCTCCTGGGCCGTTTTCTTGGGTTGGGGATTCCTTCGATAGAGACGCCGGAAGCCGTCGCCAGTGAGCCGTCTTTCGCTCGCCGTGCCTTCCCGTACGTTCGCGTCCTTCGCGACCCGATAGGTGCTGGTTCGTCGGCGGCCGCTTCGGTCGCACCTTGTCGTACGCCCCGGCCGCGGCACGGGTGGCTGCTCGCGCGCCGTCTGCGGCTGTTTGCGTGGGGGCGGCGGAGGTATCTCGCCGGGGCATCGCCACCTGAGTTGACGTTTGGTTGGATTTGAGCGTTAATAGCTTGGTTGGCGGGCTTAGCGGGTATGGCAACCAGGTTGGCTGAGGGGCGGCACCGCTACCGCGTGCAGCGGCGCCTGGGGGGCGGCGCGACCAGCGACGTCTGGCTGGCGGAACGAGAGGGGAGCACCACCCGGGTGGCCATCAAGGTGGCCCGGCAGGCCTGCGACAGGGACCGCCTCTGCGACGAAGCCGAGCGGTTGCTCTTCGCCGACTGCCCGGCGCTCACCGCGGCCCTGGATGCGGGGTTTCTGGCCGATGGCGGCGGTGCCCCGGAGCTTGCGCCTGGGCTGCCGTTCATCGCGCTGGAGTGGGCGGACGGGGAGAGCCTCGAGCCGAAGGAGCGCTCGCGCCGCGACCCAACGCTGGCGCTACGTGTCGCGGCCGACGTCGCCGAGGCGCTCGCCGCCTTGCACAGCCTCGGATCGAGCCACGGGGACGTCAAACCCGCCAACGTGGTCGTGAGTCGGGCGGGCCGTGCGCGCCTCATCGATCTTGGGCTCAGCACCGACGCGGGCGCCAAGGAGCCCGCCGGGGGCACGCCCCGCTACCTGGCGCCGGAGCTGTTCGACCCCGGTGCGAGCAGTGACGGGCGCGCCCGCGATCTCTGGGCGCTCGGCTTGACGCTGGCCGAGATCGCCGACCCCGAGCTCGCCGCCGCCCCGCTCCCGGCCGAGGCGTGGCAGGCCTCGGCGCTCCCGCCCGAGCTTGGAGCGATCGTGGCGGCGTTGCTCGGCCCGCCTGCCGCGCGGCCGTCGGCAGCCTGGGTCCGCCGCCGCGCGCTGGTCGCGCTCGGGCAGGCGACCACGGAGCTCGATCCCGTGCAGCGCCGCCGGGCCGCGGTGCGCCGGAGCTACCTGGCCGTCAGACGCCACGAGATCGAGGCCGCGGCGCGCTTCGAACGGAGCGAGCTCTGCGTCGACGGCGCGCCTGGCGAGTGGACCGCGGAGGCCATCGAAAGGTTGCGCCAAATCCACCGCGTGCGCGGGCGGCTCCTGTCCGACCGCGCCCCGGTGGTCGGCCCGCTCGACGTGATCGGGCGATCCCGCTGGCTGGTGGCGTTGGTCGGCGCGAGCGCCGCAGCATGGCCGGATCTTGGATTGTCCGATGACCCGCTCGCCGAGCGTCTGCTCGAGCTCTGCTCCGAGCTCGAACCGGAGACGCTGTCGCTCGCGCACCTCGCTTCTAGGGGATGGGGAGCCGCGTTCGCGCCGCCCTGTGACGAGGATGGCATCGACCTGGCGTTGGCGCTGGCGCAGCCGATGCCGGCCGCTGGCGTGCTGGAGCGCGCCGAGTCGCTGGTGCACACCGGGCGCGCCAGCGATCGCTTCCGTGTGGAGCTCTCCCGCAAGCTCAGGCTCCGCGGTGAGCTCGGCCGCGCGTTGTCGGTGCTCGACCCCGCGAGCACCCCCCGGATGCGGGTGGAGGCGGCGGAGATCTTGCGGCGCGCCGGCGAACGGCAGCGCGCGCTCCAGCTGCTCGAGGGGATCGACTGGAGCGGCACGGGCAGCGATGTGTCGAGCCGCCGCGCCGCGATCGTGGCGCGGCTCACGCTGGACGCGGGTGACGCGGAGGCGGCGCTCGCGCGCCTCGAAGGGCAAGCACCGGCCCCCGCCGTGCTGGAGACGCGCGCGCTGTGCGAGCTCTCGAAGGGACGCCGCGCCGCAGCGCTGCGCAGCGTCGAGCAAGCGCGCGCGCTCGCCGGCTCGGAGGAAGAGCGCGCTCGCATCGAGGCGGTCGCCGCCACGC
>JAEZYZ010000167.1 GCA_023418705.1 Pseudomonadota bacterium
GCGGACGGCGGCGTCGCCGCTGGCGCCGGGACCTTCGCGGGCGCGGTCTTCGCAGCCTGCGCCGGCGGGACCGCCTGCGGCGCTGCAGCGGGAGGCGCGGCGCTCGCCGGAGCCTGTGCTGCCGCGGTCGGGGCGACGCGGATCGAGTGGAACTCGATCGCGTTCTCGTTGAACTTCGGCACCAGGACCCGATTGCGCTTGCTGTCGAAGCCAATGTCCGCAGGACCGTCCAGGTTGGTGGCGACCGGCTCGAACGTGCCACCTGGCCTGCCGCGGAAGATGCTCTTCGCGTCCCAGCTCGAGATCAAAAACGAGCCGTCGCCGAGCCGCACCAGCCCGTCGAGCGATCCCTGCGGCAACGCTTGGCGCTGCCCGATCTTGCCGTCGTTGCTGACGTAGTAGAGCTCTTTACCGGCGAACGTCACGGCCCAAACGCCGCCTTCGTCCGCCCACAGGCCATTGGGGCGGTTCAAATCCGTGCTCTTGATCAGCTTCTCCGCTTCGCGGCGGGAGCCGATCTTGAAGATCCCGTCGCTCTTGGTGCCCTCGAACCCTTCCTTGCCGAGCTTCATCCCGGAGTCGGACACGTACACCGTGCCGTCCGGAGCCGCCGTGGCGTCGTTCAGGAACGTGGCGCCCCCGACGGCCACGCGCCCGCGCGCATCGCCCGTCTTGCGATCGAACATCCGCACCGAGTTGATATCGGTCACAAACAGCAGATCACCCGAGATCGCCATCCCCTTCGGGGCGCTCAGCGTCGAGTTCGGCTTGCTGCCGTCGATCCACTTGAGCTCCAGCACCTTGCCGTCCGGCGACACCTTCGAGATGAAGCCGTTCTTGTCGTGCGCGTCGGGCTTCCCGTTGATGTTGCTGACCAGGTACACGTCCTCGTCCGGCACGTACAGGATGCTCTCCGGCGTCTGGAGCCCGACGTCCTTGACGACCACCGGCGGCGGCAGCGGTGGCTCGGCCGGCTGCTGCGCCGCGACCGGCTGCGCCTGCGGCGCGGGCGGGGGCGGAGCCGCAGGCGGAGGGGGCGGGGGCGTCGCTGCCACCGGCGTGGCTTCGCCACGGGGCTCACACGCTGCGAGCGCCGACAAGACCACTGCGCCAAGGAGCGCGTGGCATCCACCGCGCGCAAAACCAAACCGAGCACGCTCGAACTTCATCAAATCACCTCCTGAGGGGGGAGCCGACGTCGCGCCCCACGCGGCGACACGGCGAGCCGCACCCTATGCACGCCGCGCCAGATGCACAACCCGGTTGGCCGGAGTTTTGATCTCATCGCAACCGATCTGTAACGAGGAACAGACTCAGGACCGCGCCGGAGCCTCGATCGCTGCCAAACCCGAGCGCCCCCACCCGGGTCCGGACGGGAAAAATTTCGACGAAATAGGAATCCAGCGCGCCCGGGCGCCCGAATCGACGGAGGATCGTCGCTCGTTTGCTCACGGCTCGTGCGCACTAGAGGTCTTCCACTTTTTCCGCGACAACCGACAAGCGAGCGGGCACGCTGCCTCCGGAGGGGGCATCGGCCCCGCATATCCATGCGTCTCGTCATCGAGTGGGCCCACCGAGACTACTTTCCTGTCTTCGTGTACCAGCGGGGCACCCGCGGCAGGGTGCTCGTCATGGGCAGCCTCGGCGACAACGCGCGCCTGCTGCACCTCGTGCGCAAAACCGACCAGATCCTTTGTTTCACGGTCGGCGACTACCGGCAGCCGGAGTTCGAGATGATGCGGCGCGTGGCCCACCTGTTCGACATCTCCTTGCAGCGCCTAGTGGTCCTCTGCAACTACCCGGCTCAGGTGACGATGGCCGAAGCGGCGGGTCTTCGCGCTTGCTACTGCAACAAGAACGCCTTCATCGACGAGAACACCTATCGACCGCAACTCATCCGCAAGCAGTTCGACGCGGTCAGCAACGCGCGGCTGGTCAAGAGCAAACGCGTCTGGCTGGCACGCGAGATCGGAAACCTGGCGATCGTTCAGGGCCTCTGCCACGAACGGACCGAGTACGACGATCCGGCCGACATCCCGCACCGTTATCTCAACCAAGACCACCTCACGCCGCGCGCCCTCACCCGCGTCTTGTCGGCGAGCTGGGTCGGCCTGGCGCTGTCGGAGGCGGAGGGCGCCTGCCGCGCTTCGAGCGAGTACCTCTTGTGCGGCTTGCCCGTGGTCTCGACGCCCAGCGTGGGCGGACGCGACATTTGGTACGATGAAAACAATTCCTTCGTCTGCGACCCGACGCCCCTAGCCGTGCGCGAAGCGGTCCAGCACATGATCGAACGGCAGCGGCGCGGCGACATAGATCCGTTGGCCATCCGCGACCGACACATTGCGCAGGCGCTCGTCCACCGGAAACGCTTCATCGCGGCGACCGAGGAAGCCTTCAACGACGTCGGCGCATGCGCCGACGCGGCGGAGGTCTTCCAGCGGCAATTCACGTCCATCGGCGTCGCGCCACGCTACCTCCCCCACGACGAGATACGACGTGAGCTTCAAACCTGAGCGGAGCGCGCGTTCCCGATCTTGACCCGTCATCGGCGCGGGCCGTACCATCTCGCTCGTGTCCGAAGCGCGCGGGGGGATATCCGCTTCAACCGAGGCCGCTGCAAGCGAGCCAGCCGCTCGCCGCCGGTTGCCGCTAAGCCTGACGCGAGCGGGATTTGCGGACCCCGCCGCAGAACCCGTCGGCTTCCCGATTCCCTGGCACCTGTACCTGCGCCTGGCCACCAGCAACATCTGCAATCTGCGCTGCAAGCACTGCCACATTTGGATGAACAGCGACCCGCGCAATACGCTCGGCACGGCTCGCCGCGCCGAGTTGATCGGCGAGTTCGCGCGGCTGCGGCCCGGCGGCGTGGTGGAGTTTCCGGGCGGAGAAGTGACGCTCGCCTTCGACGAGCTGTGCACCTTGGCCCGGGCCTGTCGCGACGCCGGGCTCGCGGCCTCTCTGGTGACGAACGGATCGAACCTGCAGACTTCGGCGGCCGCAGAGCGCCTGCTAGCGAGCGGCCTTCGAAGCATCACCGTCTCGCTCGACAGCCACCGCGCGGAGGTCCACGACCACGTGCGCGGCGTCGCCGGCGCGTTCGAGCACGCCACACACGCCCTGCGACGGCTGATCGCGGCGCGGCGCAGGCTCCCCCCCGGGCGTCCAGCTCCGATGGTCCAAGCGATCAGCGTCTTGTTCGACGACAACGTTCGCGAGCTGTCGGACTATGTCGAGTTTTGCCGCTCGCTCGGCGTGGATCAGGTCTGTGTCCAGCTCCTCAACCACACCTTCGACAATCATCATCCGTCGCGCGACGTGTTCTTCGAGCGGCACTTCTGGCACACGCGCGAGGCCAAGCTCGCCGCCGCCGCCGCGCTGCGGACCGCGATAGAGCGCTACGCGTCCGATCCCATCTTCAAGCCGAAACCAGCAGACCTGCCCCACCTGGAAAACGCGCTGTTCGAAGCCGGCGAGGGCGAGTCGGCGATGCACTGCGCCGCCCACTATCGCAACGTGATCGTCGACAGCGATGGCGAGGTCTCGTTCTGCTTCGATCACCCGGACGGCGCCGCCGCTCGCACCGTCGGCAACGTGAGCGCACGCAGCCTCGCGGACGTCTTGGCGAGCCCCGCGGCCGCTCGGATGCGCCAGCTCATGGCCGCCTGTCGCAAGCCCTGCGCCGCTCTCGAGTGTCACCGTGCGCCGAATCCCAAACCGGCACCGGCCTCTGTCGAACAGCGAGCCGCGCGCCTCGAGATCGATTGGGCGCACCGCGACGTCTTCCCGGTCGCGCTCTATCAGCGGGGCACCCAAGGCCGCGTGCTCGTGATGGGGGGCTTGGGCGACAACCTGCGCTTGCTCCACCTGGTACGGCGCACCGATCACGTGATCTGCTTCACGATGGGCGACTACCAGGAGCCGGCGTACGAGATGATGCGTCGCGTGGCCGAGATCTTCGCGCTCGACCCCGAGCAGATCTCCGTCCTTTGCAACCACCCCGCCCAAGTCACCATGGCGCAGGCCGCCGGTTTCGACGCCCACTTCTGCAACGCCAACGCCTTCATCGACGAAAACGTCTACCGGCCGCTGCTCATGCAGAAAGCCTTCGACGCCGTCAGCAACGCCCGGCTGGTCAAGACCAAGCGCGTTCATCTGGCGCGTCTGGTGCGAAGCCTGGCGATCATTCAGGGCCACCGCCTGGAAGCGACGGAATACGATGACCCCTCGGAGATCCCTCACACGTACATCAATGACCGGCCGCTCTCCCCGCGCGGCGTCGTGCGCGTGTTGTGTGCGAGCCGCGTTGGGCTCGCGTTGTCGGAAGCCGAGGGAGCATGCCTGGCTTCCAGCGAATACCTGCTGTGCGGGCTGCCTGTGGTTTCGACCCCGAGCCGCGGCGGCCGAGACGTCTGGTACGACGGCGACAACTCGCTGATCTGTGAGGCCACCGCTGAGGCGGTCCGGGACGGGGTCCGGCTCCTGATCGAGCGGCTGAATCGCGGTGACCTCGACCCCGACAGCATCCGCGCCCGCCACATCGCTCGAGCCGTGGAACACCGCCGCCGGTTCGTCGACCTGACCGCCCGCGCCTTCGCTCGGGTGGGCGCTACCGAGGATCCGGATCTGGTTTTCGCAAGATCCTTTTCGTCGTGCGGAATCTTGCCGCGTTATCTGCCCTACCCGGAGCTCGTTCGGGCGCTGCAGGAGGCTTGAGCGGTGGGGGTCGTCCGCGTATCATCTCCCTCGTGCCGATCGAGCTGGAGCTGTCGGCGGGGGAGCTGATCGACCGGGTCACGATCCTCGAAATCAAGGCGGGGCGCCTGGCCGAACCCGCCCAAAGCGCGGTGCGACGCGATCTCCTGCGAGCGGCCGCCGTTCGGGATCGCGAGCTGGCGAGCTCGCCGCGGCTGCTCGAGCTGCAAGATCGGCTCCGGGCGGTCAACCTCGTCCTCTGGGATCTCGAAGAGCGGTTGCGCGCTTGCGAGCACGAGCAACGGTTCGACGGCGAGTTCGTGAGCCTCGCGCGCGACGTCTATCGAAATAATGACCGGCGAGCGGCGCTCAAGCGAGCGATCGACGCCGTCGTGGGCAGCCCCTTCACCGAACACAAGTCCTACCCTCTGCCGCCTCTATGACGACGCCTCGTTTCTCCGCGTTTATGCTCTCGTGTGACGATCGCGCCGAAGTCCGGGCAACGACGCTGCAGAGCCTGCGGGAAGGGGGCATCTTCGAAGAGCCCGAGGTCGTGATGGATGACGGCGTCGGCGACAGCCGCCTCGAGCGGATTCATCACACCTGGCGGCGCGTGCTCCGCCGCGCTGCCGGCGCGACGACGGCCTTCGTGCTGCTTTTGGAGGATGACGTCCGCTTCGGCAGGTGGTTCGCCGAAAACCTGTCGTCGTGGCCGCTTTTGGAGCAGGTGCAGCCGGGCGGCGCTTTCTTCGCCTCCCTGTACAACCCGGGCCGCCCCTTTCTTCGCCGGTCGACGGCAGGTCGCTATCTGGTCGCTTACCCTGATGCTCTCTGGGGCGCCCAAGCCATCGTGACGACGCCTGCGACGGCGCGCTTCATCGACGCCCATTGGGATCAGGTGGATGGCAATCCGGATCAGAAGATGCCGCGGCTGGCCGGACGCGTCACCCCCATCTATTTTCACCTCCCCTCGCTGGTGGATCACGCCCCGGTGCCGACCACCTGGGGCGGCATCGAGCACCAGGCTCCAGATTTCGACCCCGACTTTCGGGCGCGGGACGGGTGAGCCCGGGCGTGGCGCCAGCCTTCAGGCCCCGGCGCGCCAACGCTGCTCGAGCTCGGCAATGACTCGGTCGATGACGGCTTGCCAGTCGCCGCCCGTGCTCTGGCGGAACAGCCGCAGACTCGGGTACCAGGCCGTTCGCTCGCCGCGGAGCCCCCACCGCCAGTCGGGTGCCGTGCCGAGCAGCACCCAGCTCGGGATCCCAGCGGCGCCGGCGACGTGCGCCAAGCCGTTGTCCGTCGTGATCAACAGGTCGACGTCCCTCAAGACCGCCAGCGAATCGACGAAGGCATGCCCGGCCTCATCGACCTGCTCGGAAAGATCCAGCACCTCCTCAACCCAGCGCGAGGCTCTGAGCTGCCGTTTTGGATCGTGCTTCTGCAGGCTCACGAACTGGACCTCCTTCGCGAAGCGCTCCACCAGGGGATCAAAGGCCTCGAACGGCATCGAGCGCCAGCGGTCGCCCGCGTAGCTCGGATTGCCCTGCCACGCGAGCGCGACCTTCGTCCGCGCCGGCAGCCGCTCGCGCCAATGCTGGACGAGCGCGGATTCAGCGAACAAGAACGGGACGGGAGCGATGTCGATACCCGCGCCGAGCCCCAAATGGTGGGGCAAACTCATCACCAGCGTCTGGTAGTCGCCCAACTGAAAGGGCGGGTGAGCGCCCTGCACGTCCCCCAGCGTCGGGTTGCTGCCGAGCAGCCGCACCAGCGGCGGCGGTACGATGAACGTGGTGCGTGCTCCGCCGTCACGCAGGAGCGGAAGGAAGCGCGCGAACTGGATGGTGTCGCCCAGGCCCTGCTCGGCCCTCACGATCACGTGCTTGCCCGCGAGCGGCTCGCCACGCCAGGCGGGCACACCCAACCGACGGCGTCCAGCTCCCCGCTGCCGATGTTCGTAATGCCGAAAGCCAGCCGCGTAGTCACCGAGTCGAAGCAGCGCCATGCCGAGCCCACAGTGCGCGCCGACGCGGTCGGGCTCGAGCGCCAGGGCGTGGTGCAGCGCGGCTGCGGCCTCCGATGAGTGGCCCACCGCGTCCAGGCTCAGCCCGAGCAACGTCCACAGCTCGGCGTTCTGGGGAGCGTGCACCAGCGCTCGGCGCGCCCCGTCAATCACGTCGGGCTGTCGCCCCGCGGCCGCGAGCACATTCAAGCGCTGGACCTGCAGCGTCGGATCACGCTGCTCGGCCCGCTCAGCCGCAGCGCAGGCGTCCGCATGATCGCCTTGTGCCGACAACGCGCGCGCGTACAGCATCCACCAGGCCCCAGGGCTGTCGTCGTCGAGAGCGGCCTGCAGGGCCTCGACAGCCTCCGCGGATCGTCGTTGCTCCAGCAAGCACTGAGCGAGCAGCGCCTGCGCGGTGGCGTCCTGTCGCCCGCCAAGAGCCCGCCGGCAGTCCCGTTCGGCCTCGGACCAGGCGCGCCGCCGCATGAAGGAGCGCGCCCGTTCGATACGAATCGCGGCTTCGACCTCCGCCGGCGGGCGGCGGTTGAGCTCGAGCGTGGCAAGCTCGATAGCACGCCGGGGAGCGCCGGCGTCGCGGGCGGCGGCGATCCGTTCGACGGCCCGCTGAGCGTCCACGTCCGAGCTCTCCCCCGCTGCCAGCAAGCCCTTCGTCACACGAAGCGCAGGTGGTCGACGTAGTGAGCCTGGGCTCCGGACGGCACGTTGAGTGTGACCTTGACGATGAGATCCGGATGGCTGCCGTTGATGGCGTCCCGCACGTTGCTCGGGAGCGTCAGCTCGAGCGTGCTGAAGACGTCCTTCGGCAGGGGCGTGAGCTCCACCTGGGAGCTCTGTGCGTCCTGGATGCCGAGCGATGGGATGCTGAAGAACAGCACGAGCTGACCGTGCCACCACTGGTTCGGTTGGTTGCTGGGGACTCGGACGTCGACCCGTACCTTGCCCTGGGGCGCGCTGAGCGTCGCCGTGCTGAACGGCACGCTGATGGCCTGGGTCCAGCCGTTCATCACCGGAAACCGCAACGAGTGCTCGAGGTGCGTCTTGTGCAGCGTCGAGGTACTGAGCGAGACCTGCGGCGACGACCAGCTAGCGAGATCCTCGAAGCTGAGGACCGGGTCCAGCGTCGGTGGCGGCGGCGGCGGCGCGGGCGTGCTGAAGCGGACGTTGTCGACGAACCAAGGCCCCGAGCCTGCGTTGACACCAAGCACGAGCCTCAGCGAAACGTCGCCGTGGTCGGCATCGAGGGCCGCCCGTACGTCGTTCGGCAGGCCATATTCCAGCGTGCTGAACTGGTTCTGGGGCAGGCTCGTCAGCGCTTGACTGCCGAGGTTGGCAGAGCTGATACCGGCGGACGGGATCGAGATGAGCAGAGTGGCATGGCCGAAAAAGGTTGGGTTGGGCTGATTGGACGGCACCAAGAGATCGACCTTCAGGGACGTGGCCCCCTGAGGCGCGAGCGCGCTCGAGAAGTGCGCGCTGACGATGTCGGTCATGCCCATCACGTTGCTGACTTGCAGCGACCGCGTGCCCTGCGTGACCGGGTTCGGCACCGACGCGAGCAGGGCTTGAGGCGACGACCAGCCGGCGATCTGTTCGAAGCCGAGATCGACCACCGGAGGCGTCGGGCCCGACGGCGGGATGAGGCTCGGCAGCTCGTCGTAACGGAGTTCGAAACGGCGGTGGCAGATCTGCGCGTCTGGGAAGACCTCGATGTCCTTGCCGTGGAAGGCGCCCTCGTAGGTCTCGCTGACGGTCGCGATGTTGATCTTGGCGTTCGGCGCCGAAAGGGTGCCGCGATAGACGCTCTCGACGATGGCCACCGACGCCCCCAGATACCCGATGAACAGGCGCGGGAAACCACCGGCCTGATCGAGGATCGCCCCGCGATGGGTGAACGCGTTCTTCACGTAGAGGATCACCGGCCCGGCGCTCTGCTCCAGCCAGAGCTTGGAGTCCGGCTCGAGCAAGAACTCGTTGAAGTAGTAGACGCCCGAGCTGAGAAACACCTGCGCTCGAGACTTGGCGTGCAGCTTGTTGTAGTAGCCGGGGCCGGCGCTTTGCTGCTGATCGGGCTCCGGCTCGATCGTGCCCTGGGTGGAGCCCGGAAACTGCACATCGAGGGCCAGCATTGGCAGGACGACGGGCGTGTGCTCCACCACCGGACCGTCGATTTCCGTCAGATTGTGCGGCTCGAGCACGTTCGAAGTGCGGATGAAGCCGTGCACGCGGCCGCGGTCCCGCACCACGACCCTGGCCCGGCTCAGGATGTTGCCGACGTCGGTCTCCACGCCAATGTTGGTCTCGACCAGCCCCGCGTTGCCCACGGTCGCCCAGTCGGCGCAGTTCTGCGTCTTGACCTTGACTCGATCGTTGAGCTTGAGCAAGCCGTTGGCATACAGCACCAGTTGATGCAGGCCCGAGCCGGTGATGGTATCGACCGGCTCTTCACCGGGGCGGTCCTTCGCTTCGTCGTCGGCGCAATTGATGGCTTCACGTGCACGGGTCGCAAGGTGTTCTGCCAGCGCCGGCAGTGGCTCGTCGAACGTCAGACTCACGACGCGGCGGCGCGCGTCGACCACCGCCTCGACGCTGCCTTTGCGGCACTGGAACGTGCGCGTGGAGTTGCACGGGTTTTTCGCGAGCACGTCGACGATCACCTGATCGACCAGAAATTCGAAGTCCGCATAGTCGGGCGGCGCCGATCCGAACGGCGGCAGGCCGGGCAGTTGGAGCGCGCTGGCGAATGCGTTGACCAACGGTCGTGTCCCGC
Source organism: Pseudomonadota bacterium (assembly GCA_023418705.1). Lineage (GTDB taxonomy): Bacteria > Myxococcota_A > Polyangia > Polyangiales > Polyangiaceae > JAEZYZ01. The sequence goes on from JAEZYZ010000167.1 coordinate 9,489, forward strand.
CCTCCGCGTCGTCGATGACCCCGTTGACGACATCTCGGACCTTGTCGGCCAGAGCCTGCGCGCCGATGGTGAGCTCCGACGGCGCGATGGTGATCCGCACCACCCGCATCATGCCGTCGATTTCAACGGATACGGTACCGTCGGCGCTGCTGCCCGTGTACGATTCGGCCGAGCGCGCGCGTTCGAACGCCGTCAGGGCGCTCTGAAGATTGAGGACGGCACTCCTAAGGGAGTTCGGGTCGGGCAGCGGTATGGGCATGGCGCTCCTCAGCCTCCCTTCGGCAGGGCTTGATCGAATTGTAGGCCGCTCTGAGATTCACCCGCTCCCGCTTTGCGGCGGCGCTGCACCCAGAGGTGCGTGCTCCCGTCGATCCACCGCGTCCGATAAACGACACGCTGCACGCGCAGCCCGGCACGGGGGATCTCCTCCTCGAAGATTTGGTAGTTCGAGCCCTCTGAAGCCGGCGTCAGGATCGCGCTCTGCGGCGGCACGGGCCGAGCGGGATTTTCATCGACGGCTTTCAACACACGACCGCGCCGCAACGTAATGGATGGATTGTTGGGATCCGGCTGGACGGGAACGAGCGGGATCCAGTTGACCGGCACCTCGCTTTCTATTCGATAGCGGAGCGGGAAGCCATTGTCGGAAGGCGGCTCGGGCTGCGGCAGGCGGCGCTCGTCAACGTCCGCGTTGCGCTCCCGTCCCGACCGCTGCTCCCCCACCGGGCTCGTGGTGATGCGCTCGATGCCCCACGCCATATTGGCCATCTCGTCGCGGCCGAAACGGACGTCCTCGAGGACGGCGCCGAGCTGCATGGCGGGTCCCGAGCTTGGAGGCAGGATGAAGTAATCCGACAGGCTGTCCTGACCGGCCGAGCCGTCGCTGGTGCTGAACATGGTCCAGCGCCGAAGCCCGGCGATGCGATTGTCACCCTCCTGATCGGCGCGACGCACGACCGTGAGCTTGCCGAAGACGTCATGAACGACGATGTGCTCGATGCGCGTGAGCGTGCCCACGTCCTGCTCGAAGGGCAACGTGTACCAGTCGTTGCTGTGCTCCAGCATGAAGTCGACGGTGAGCCGCTTGATCAGATCCTCCTCGTCCTCGGCGATGGCGGGGATTGGCAGCCGATTGTCCTCGAAGTTCCAGAACCGGGTCGAGGGCATGCCGTCGAACTCGACGCGGTTGGGTACCATCGCCTCTGTGAAGGCCACGGGTGGTTCGTCGCCGGACCCCGACTCTCTGCTCGCCACGTCGAAGGAGAACCACTCGAACTCCCCGTCGCTGTCGGGGTAGGCGTTCAGGACCGAGACGCCGTCCCCCGCCGGGTTCACTCCCACGACCTGAAGGCGGTACTCGAGCCGCCTGGGCTTCCAGGTGACAGGGTCTTGGGTTGTGCTGACGTCGCCAAACACCTTTTTCACCCGCTCGACCAGCGCCGCGAGCGCCGCTTCGACCTGCGCCACTTGCGCCGGATCGCTGGTCACCTCCGGTGGGACGGAGCCGTTTCCCGACGCGATCGCCTGACCCAACTGATAAAGCGCGACCCCGTTCACCACGCGCCCGGCACACACCATCAAGAAGCGCCGCGTGGAGGCGTCGACGGGGTTGAGCCGATCATCGTCCGGCAGCTCTTGTACCTGAAACGGGGTGAGCCCGCGGAACGCCTCGAGCATCTGCTGCACGACGCCTGGGTCGGAGACCTCGTTGCTCAGCAAGTCCGCGAAGTCGTGCCCGAGCTCGACGGCCATGCCAAGATCGCCCTCGAACGGCTCGTGGAGTGTCTGCCGTTCGAGGGGTGCCGCGGCGTCGACCGGGTGCTCGTTGCTGCCATCGAGCCAACGCGGCATCTTCGCCGTGGTCGCCGCGTAGTCGACGAACGCCACCGAACCGGTGTCTTCTCCGCGATACTCTCCCATTTGCCATTGACGGGTGAGAAACCAAAGCGGATCGCGGAGCTCGCAGGCGTAGCTTGCGCTGAAATCGTGCGCCCGCGCCCTCGGCTCCAAGCGCTGGTAGTACGTGAACTCAGCCATCGTCGAAAGCCTGCCTTAGTGGTTGCGCGAGGAAAGTACCGAGGTTGGTGCTCACCGTATTCAAGATGTTTGCGTTCGCCCCCAGCACCGTGGCCGGAAACATTTGACCCACTTCGAGGTATTCGGTCTCCACGGCTCGGACCTGCATCAAGTCCAGCGTCTGCTCCAGCGAGGCGAGCAGCTCGGCGAAACTCCACTGCGCGTCGCTGCGCGAGGGTGCGGCCACGAGCACCGCCTGGGGCGCTTGCGCCTTCGGGCTCTTGTAGTGGAACGCGACGCCGGTCTCTTCCGCCTTGTTCGGGATCACCTCCGTCCAGTCGTCGATGACGATGCCGCGCCAGCCGACGTTCGCCTGAAGACTCGGCGCGTAGCTGAGGAGCAGCGCCGCGGCGCGCCCCTGTTCGGGCGGGGCATCGAACGGCAGCCCGAGCCACCGCTCACCTGGAACGTGCGGGAGCTGCAGGACGTCCACGCGCAGACGCGGGAGCCCCGCGGTGCGCGCGTAAAGGTTGAGCTTGCGGAATCGGCCCAGCCGCTCGCGCGAGCGCAGCATCTGCTGCAGGTACCGGTCTGGCGCCGCATCGTCGCCCGATAGCAGGGTCGAGCGCGCGTCGAGAGAGAGCTGGACTTCGTCGGGGCGAGGCGGATCGACGTCCGGCAAGGCCACGAAGCTGGTCCCGAACGCGAGCTCGAGCGAGCGCTTGCCGTGGTCGAGGAGCAGCGTGGAGGGTTTGAACTCGGCCGGATCGTCGATGGGCTCGAAGGGCTCCGGCAACTGCGTCACGCGGCGCTCCAGATCGGCCAGCACCGCCTCAGCGGAGGGCGCGAGCGCCGCGTCCCCGACGCCCGGCTCGGGGAAGGCCGAAAGCGGCGAGAAATGGGCAGCGCCCACCAGCGCCTCCCCAAAGCCGCTTCCGGCGTCCACTGCCGCCTGAAGCGCATCCCGCGCATCCCGCAGCGCACCGGCCGCGAGCAACCCGCGCTGGTAGTAGTCGAGAGCCGTCAGGGCGCCGATCGGGTGCGAGGCCTCTTCTTGAGTCCCCTCCTCCACTTCGGCAGGCGGGAGCAAGTCGGCCAGCTCGAGCGGTCGCGACGCCTTCAACACCTGGTGGACCGCGTGCAAAACTTCGAGCGCCTGCGGGAAACTGCGTCCCCCTGTCACGGCATATTCCACGCTGTACGTCGCTGGGGTCGCGCTCGGCTGCCTGCTCGGGTCGGCCAGCGCGGCCGCTACGAGACGCCGGTCGAGCATGGATCCCCGGCGCGACTCGGCCACGACCTCGGCCAACGCGAGCAGATCCAGGGGACGCAGCCCGAGCTCGTCGAGCCGCACCGTCGCGCTGTCTCCGGCTCCGACCGTGGGAATGACCTCGCCCTCCGCGTTCAGGTACGTCACGCTCGCGCTGATCCCCGCAGGATCCCCGACGAGCTGGCCGAGCCAGGCATCGAGCATGGGCTCCGCTTGGGCGCGTGGCGTCGGCGCTGGCCAGGTGCCGGGCAACTCGAGCGTGAGATCCGCGGGAAATACCAGCGCCACGCGATGAGAAATTCCGATGCCACCGCGAGCGCTCCTCGAGATGATGGTGTCGGGCACCTGCCGGCCCTCTTTGAGGTTCGCCATCGTCGGGAATGCACCGTCCATATTGCCGCGCACGATTTGGAACACCGCCTCCGCCGTCAGCAGGTCCGCCGCAGCGTCGTAGCGGCGCTCCAGCTTCTCGAGCTCAGAGATCACGGCCGCGTATTCATCGGGATGCGTCGTCGGCGAAGGCAGGTCGGGGTCGTTCTCGAAATCGAGCTCGCCATTCTGGTAGCTGGTCAACAGCCGCTGGCCGTCGACGACGTTGCGGGCGGCGATGACCTCCGCTGGCTCGTCGGTGTCTTCGCCGCTCTTCTTGGCGACCAGCGGGAAGCGTGCTCGCAGCTTGAACCGCAGCTCGTCGAGGTCGAGGCCCGGATACGCCTCGTGCAGCGCACGCTCGAACTGATAGCCCAGCAAGGCTCCGACGGGCTGGCCGTTGCGCACGGCCTCGAACATCAAGCGCCCTTCGCGCACGCGGCGTGAGGACAGATCGATGGCGTACGAGGTGAGCTCGTTCTCCGGCTTTTCGTTCCGGAAGGTCATGTGACCGTTGCGCAGGACGGCGGCTGCTGCCGCGTGGCTCATGGAGGGAGCGTGGACGAAGCCGCCGTTGCCGGCCTGCACCTCCACCACGCGAGAATCGCTGATGGTCTCGGTGGTGCGCAGGACCGGTCGCACCTCCTCGAGCCAGCCGTAGCCGCCCAGAATGTCACCCTTGGTCGCCAGATGCTGTTGCTCTTGTGCCCGCCGCATGTCGGCCACCCGCCGGTAGGCGACCGCGGTGACCCAGGCGTCGAGTCGGCGCGACGTGACGTCCATCGTCTCGGTGAACAAGCGCTCGAGCTCCGCGCTGGGCAACTGCGAAAGCGCCTGAAGCGCCAACAGGTGCGCCTGCGCGAGTGGTTTGAGGGCACCCTCTTGGTCCAGACTGTAAACGCTCGGTATGATGCTCGCGACGGTCGAAAACAGCCCAAACGGCCCCAAATCCGTCCACTGGACGGACGTTTGCAGCACCGCGATCCGCGAGTACTCTGCGAGCGTCGAGTGCCGGAGCAAGCGATAGAGCAGGTTGTACTCCGACGGGAACCCCGCGTGGCTGTGCTCGTTCAACGCCTGGGCGCTCGCGTTGATGATGCCGCTGATGAAGTTTACCTGGCTGGTCTCGCTGAGCTCCGTCGATACCAGCGGGCTCGTGTTGAGACTCGAGCGCGCCTGCCAAAGCGTCGTGCCCAACGCGGGGCGCCACGACTCGAAACCCAGCCGCCCGAACGTGAGCCGGCTCTGCCGCAGCAAGTCCTCGAGCAGATCGCCGGCGAACCAGCCATAGAGCAGGTACTCGTGGAGCGTGAAGGAGAACGTCTTGCCCCAGCGGACCCAGACCTCGCGCATGCTGGGGTAGTTCGAGAGCACCTTGGCGAGCTCGATGTCAGGCCTGGCGGCCCCCGGCGTGAGGCGCGGCACCCGGTCCACCCCCTCCATCCAGAACGCGAGCAGCCGGCGAAGCGGATCGATGATCGCGCTCTCGAGCGCCTGCATGCGCTCGTCCGTCGCGTTGCTGCCGCCGAAGTCGCGCGGCTGCCAGTGCGCGAGTGAGGCAATCGGCAGCACACCGTAGGGTGTTCCACCGACTCGAAATGCTGGAGCCGGGCCGCGCCCGAGCACGTAGTTGCCGAAGAACTCCCTCGTGTCTTCGATCTGCTCGGCCGTGAAAATCGGACTCTCGCCGGTGACGGCTGAGTCCATGAGATGGCGCATGAAATAGCCAAGCGTGCCCGGCCACAACGCCCGATTCATGAACCGCGCCTGGGCGATCTCGTGTGCGTAGGCGCGCTCCACATTGGCCATCACACCGCTCGGCACTCCCAGCATGGCGGCCAGGGCGTAGCCGTCGGTGTCGGTCGGCAAGCAATGATGCGAAACGTCACGATCTAGCGGGGCCCGCTGGCGTTCAACGCCGAAGCTGGTTTGGCCGGCGTTCTCTTTGGGCGGATAGGGCGTGCTCTGACCTTCCACGTTGTTGGTGGGCGAGCCCTGGCGGACGATGGCGAGCCCGCGTGTGTAATGGTGCGCGTCGAGCAGCTTTTCGACGAGTCGCGAGGTGTCGATCGGGTCCATCGAGCTCTTCACGCCGACCACGATCACACGATCGAATCCCTCCGTACCGTCGTCGTCCACGAGCGGTAATTCGATCCCCATGCCGACCTGCACGGCTCGCTGAAAATCGACCGTCCAACGGAGGTTGTCGTCGATACGGTAACCGCCGCGGCTGGTCGGTTGGATCTCGCTCAAGCCGCTCTCGTCCGGCAGCTTGGGATCCGGGGTCATGGCGAGCGGCTCGAGCACCGGACCGCTCAGTGCGTAACGCCGGATCGAGCCTCGGATCGCCACCACCATCCAGCGATCGGGCAAGACCGCCTCACCCGGGCGCGTCCAGCTCGCGGAACGGAGCCGCACGTCTGGAAAAAAGAGAGCCTCGTCGTTCCCGCCGAAGATCGTGCCGCCGCACAGCGAGCTCGATGCCGACCACATGGACGTCGGTCCGGGGTCGCCGAAGACCGGGAGCATCTGCCGTAGAATGTAGGCGGACCGCTGCACGCCGAAGCGCGCGACGATGTCGCGCCAGAGCGCGGGCTCGTTGCCGCTTTCGTTGAGTCGCTCGTAGTAGTGGACCGCCGCGTCGCGCTCCTCCTCCGTCAAGGCGGTCTCGTGTGCGTTCAGGAAGATCTCGTCGGGAAATACGCGGACTTTCAACACGCCGCCGTCGAAGCGGGTCTCGAGTCGAACGGGAAGCAGCACGATCGGCGAGGTGGCGCCCAGGCGCCCGATATCGGCCTCCGCGGCGAGCACTGGATCGGCGTTCTTCGGGAGCCAGTCATCGAGCTCGACCTGCAACGCGCTCCGTGTACTGGCTTCGCTGCTGCGCGCCTCGATCATGAGCGATCGAGCGGCATCGCGCGCATCGATGTAGTCCTGCAGATCCGGGCCGGGCGCGAGCCGGCGCCGCGCGTCGCTGAGCGCGTCCGTAGCTTTGTCGAACGCGAACAAGCGGTCGATCAGGTTCGTCCTCGCCTGGGCGAAGGCGTTGCGCGCCGCCCGCACCGATTCCAAGCTGGCCATGACTCATTCCTCCGGGGGCGGCGGCAGCAGCACCTTCCCTTGAATGCCGAGGCGGAAGGGCTGCAAGAAGGTCTCCTCAGCGATCGTGCCCGCGCTGTCGCCAAACTGGGTCAGATCGGTGGTGTAGATCTGTGCGTCGCGGTCCGTCGCAGTGTCGCCGAACTTCGGCTCGCCCGGCTGCTCCTGGAGCACGAAGAATAGGCGATCGTTGTCGCGCACTTGCTCCGCCGTTAGATCGAAGCCGTAGAAGGCAACGTCGGGCGCGATCAGGGCATCGAAGATCGGAAACCGTTGTACACCCGTCAGTGTCTGTCCGGACGCATCGATGTCCTGAGCGTAAACGATGACGTTCGGATACTTCTGAATCAACTGCGCCCGCACCACCAGAACCAGGAAAGGCAGCCCGGGCGAGCTCGAGATACGCGGGCTGTTTTCGCCGAGCTTCGCGAGCTTCGGCCACTGTCGGAGCGATAGAATGTCGTGCAGGCTCTCTGCCGGCAGGGTCGTGCCATTTTCGAGCATGTGACTGGCGATCGACCAGAACTGCCGAAAGTAGGTGCCGCGCTGGTCGGTCGGAAACTCATTCCACAAAAGCTCGCGCGTCATCTCATGGTTCAGGCCGGCCATGTAGGCCTCGATGAACTTTTGGTTCATCACCGCCAGCCCCACCGTGTCCCGCTTCATCTGATTGAGCCCCGGCAGGATCCAATCCGTGGAGATGTCCTTGAGCGGCTCGTACATCGGGCGCTCGTACTCCGGAAACACCAACATGGGCTCGAGCGGATCGACCGGCGTCCACTGCACGCTCGGGTGGAGCGACCGCCGCTCGAGGAACCCGCGCCCGACGGTGATCTTGGGATGCAGCGTCGTCTGCAGCGAAATCCGGCACTGCTCCAAGTCCATCGGCTCCGGGCACTCGAGCGGCGGGGGGGGCGTCAGGGCCTCCAGCACCTGCGCGAGCGCTGCGCGGATGGCGGCCGCGATCGTGTTGTCCGCCGTGCCGCTCGGGGCCTTCGGTTGCGGCAGCGGCAACGAAATTCCCAAGAACGCGTCGAACACCGACATCGGTCCCGAGCCGAGCACGTCCTGAAGCGAGAGCGTGCCATTGCGCCAGCGGCAACGGCGCCGCACGTCCTCGGGGTTCGTCGCGATTTGGATCAGCACGATCCCGAAGCGCAGCGCCCGCAGCCCCACCCACCAGCATTCACCGAACTCGGTCACCAGCAGCCGGCGCCCGACCCACAAGATGGCGAGCCCCCAATGTAGCAAGACGTCGGGACCGAGCTCGATCAGCGTCTCGATGATGTCGCAGCTCGGCCCCCCCGGCATGGGATTGTCGCGGGGGTCGTGCAGTCCGCCGGGGGGCTCGGGCTCCGGTGCGGGGCCACGACAGCCGTTGAGCTGCTGCAGCAGATCGGACAGGAAACCCGGCGGCAGCTCCGCCCGGCGCTGCACGCGCCCGAGCGCCCCGAGCGGGCTGCTGAGGCGCCGCCACTGTGGAGAGAAGAAGCGCGGAAAGATGGGGCTCTCGTCGATCCGTTTGCAGACGGTCTTGTCGCCGCAGAGCACGCGGGCATGCACGCGCGCCGTCAGATGGTAAAAGCGGTCATCGCTGGCGGTGAGGACGTGCCGCACGTGCAGGCGGGTCAAGACTTCGCGCCCGAGCTGCAGGACGCGCAGCTTGTCGTTGATGTCCTTGATCTCTTCGACCTGATCCCAGCCGCCCGCCAGAAGCGCCTGCTGCTCGTTCTGGATCACCTTCGTGCCGAGCGCAGCCCCCACGCGCGTGCGCGGGTCGGAGTTCAGCTCGTGAAACCAGGGTGGGTTCGTCGCGCCCGCCGCCGGGCGTGGCTCATTCAGCCGATCGTCGGCCGCGTACCATTGCCCGTAAAGCGGCGGCGCGACCACCGGATCTTCTGCCGCGTCCACTGCGTCCGCCGGCGCGTTCACCAAGGGTTTGAGCGCCTCGATGAACGCGCCGCGCTCGGGCTCGTTCCACTCGGGCATGCCCTGCTCGAAGGCCGCGACCGACATCAGCGCGCCCTCGACCGGGAGCGACCCGTCTTGCGCTTCGGGCAGCTCCTGTCCCGGATCGCTCACGTCCATGTCACGAAAGCCCATCGTGGGCGGCAGCACGAACGGCTTGATCAAGCGCGCCGCTTGCTCGAAGTTCGCGATCGAACCGGTGCGAAAACGCCAGGAGAAGTAGACCGGAAGCTCGACGCTGCCCGACGCCTTCGGGTCCCAGGCCGCCGCCGACGATTCCACCCCTTCCAGGTCCAACCCGAGGCCGACCCGCCGGCCTTGCTCGAACGTCGGGACCAGGTACGCGGTGTACTCCTTGTTCGCCTGCAAGAGGCGCGGCGACATCAGCCGCGCGGTGAACAGCCCCGGAGCCCCAGTGATCTTGCTCGCTGCCAGACTCTCGTCGATCTCCGAGCCCTCGAACTGCGTGTGTGCCCACGCCCACATCTGCAGCGGCTCGGGCAGAACGCTGGGATCTGGCACCGTCAACGTCGGCAGCTTCCGTTCTGGTGTGGAGGGCGCGATCGAGGCCTCACTCGCCTCCAGCACGAGCAGACTGAACCAGGCACGCAAGTGGTCGGACTGGTTGGCGACGTCTCCGCTAAACTTTGCGGACGTATATCGCCACGGCAGATCCGCTTGATCGAACTCGATCAGCGCGTACGCGACGGACTCTGCATCGAGATCGTCGGCCTTCGGCCACGTGCGCACGATCACACTCGAGTCGAGGCCGACGATATCACCGGGACCGATGAGGTTCAGATTGGCCCTTGCCGTGTCATTGTTCGCGTTGAACCCAACGTCAACAATGACGACAGCGGGGGCGGGCGTCCCGTCTTCATTCGCGAAACCCGTGGCGAGCCCTCGCCTTACCCAGGAAACGAAAGTCAGTGCGCCGTCAACCATCGTACCCCACGCGTGCACCTTTCAAGTTGGCCTCGCCGAGATCAACGAGAGCACGACAGAACGCGGCTTGGCCATCCCAAACCATCTGCGGCACACAGAAGTATTTCTCACCGTCCGTCGATCTTGGTGGTCTTCACGGCCAGCCAAACGTTCGCGCGTCGATCCCAATGCCCATCGCGCTATCGCCTCAGCGTGCTTCGGAACGCTCCATGACGCTTCGGTCGTTCGCTGCTACCATCGGCTTGATGGCACGTGCATCAAGGCCCCTCTTGGGAGTGCTCCTAGCGCTCTGCGCCAATGCTTGCAGCGGTTCCGATTCGGATCCTGACCCCTCTGGGTCCGGCGGAATCTCCTCGGTCGGAGGATCGGCGGGCGCGGGAACCGGCGGCGCAAGTCCGGATGCCGGTCAGGGAGCAACCGGCGGTCAGGGAGCCACAGGCGGAAACCCAGCGGGCGGCAGCGGGGGCACTCCGTCTGGCGGCAGCGGGGGCACTCCGTCTGGCAGCAGCGGGGGCACCGCCGGAGCAGCCGGCAGCTCAGGAGCCAGCGGGGGCCCCCCTCTCCCACCGGAGCTCACGTGGACCAAAGAGGGCCCTCTCGGAAGCGTGACCGCGATGTGGGGCAGCGGCCCGAACGACATCTATGCGGTCGGATTGAGCGGCGCCATTCGCCACTCGACCGGGGACGGTACGTGGACCTCTCAGGACTCCGGGACCAGCGCCAATCTCACCGGCGTGTGGGGTAGCGGCCCCGATGACGTCTACGTGTCCGTCAACGCCAATGTCGTCCTTCATTCCACGGGTGACGGTCAGTGGGAGCATCAGGTGTATGATTCCGGCTACACCTTCCGAGGGATCTGGGGGCTCGACGCCGACAACATCTACCTGGTTGGCCCAGGCGTCGTGCCCGGAGGCGGAAGTGGTTGGGGAACGCCTCAGGAGGTGACCAACGCCGCCCCTATGAATGCGATCTGGGGCAGCTCACCCACCAACCTATACGTCACTGGTGGAGGCGCCGGCGGCAGCATCATCTTCCACTCCGACGGCAGCGGAACCTGGCAACCTCAGAGTGCGACCAACGCCACCGCGGGCGATGCCATTTGGGGCCTCGATGCCCAGCATGTATGGCTGGGCGCCGACTTCGATGTTCTCTTCTCAACCGGGAATGGTGATTGGACGGCGCAGCTCACTACCCCGAGCCCCCGCCGCGTGATGGCGCTCTGGGGGGCTAGCTCGGAGGCACTCTACGCCTGCACACAGGGCGGGTTCATCTACCGGTCGAACGGTCATGGCGCCTGGTCGGATGCTCAAGAGATCGATCCGTCCCTGATCCTCACTTGCGAAGCCATCTGGGGAACCGGTTCGGACAACGTCTACGTCGGTACCTCCCTGGGCGTCTACCGGGGTGTCCCGGCAGCGGCGCCTTGAGCCTGCTTTGAACCGCCGAGCGTCAGAGCTCCGCATGCACCGGCGCGATCGCAAACCGCGTACGGTCGGCCGGGTTCGCCGCCACGTGTTTTCGTAGCTTCAAAAGCGCCTGGATCTGCGTGACCCCGGTTCCGGTGATGGCCGTGTTCCGCAGTGACGTGCACGCATCCACGACGACGTAGCGCTTGGGGCCGAGGGTGACCTTTTTGGGTCGGTTGGGCACGATGTACTTGCGCGGGCCGGCGCGGCGGATGCCGCCGAGCGCAGAGGCGCTGCGCTTGAGCATCTGGCGGAGCTGGGCCTGGGTCGGAATGTAGGTCGTCGGGTCCTCGAACTTCTCGCCCTCGGCCGTGATGAACTCCGTCTTGTAGGCCATCACTTGACTGCCATCGGAGCCGATGTCCACGCGGTTCGCGTTGATGCTGAACCCCGCCTCCATCGGCACGTAGGACTCCATCGACAGCTTGTCCGCGCCGTCGAAGTCGAAGAAGTGCGCTGGCGCGAAATCGTCCTCGACCGCTTCGATCTCGTTGTCGGCGACCGCTTCGCCGTTGATCGTCACCAAGCTCCGTTCGAACCGGGTATGGCCCACCGGGCGGTACTCCCCGAATTTTTCGATCTCCGTCTCGAGCGGCACCACCTTTTGCCTCAGCGTCGCCGCTCCCAGCGGGTCGATGGGGGTGGTCGTCGCCGTCGACGACGCCGCTAGCGACACCACCCCAAACCCAGCGGGCGGGTTCGATCCGGACCAGTTCCGAGCATCGGCGATCGCCTCGGCTAGGCCAATCACTGCGATCCGCGCATCGGTGCCCTCGGGTGTTCCGACCCACGGATCCATCTCCGGCAGCGCTGCAGGCTCGCGGCGGCCAAACTTGTGGTCTACCGATAAGCAGGCGTCCCACCACAGCACGCTCACGCAAACCTTGCCCTTGATGTGCCACGGTGACGGGCCACTCAAGCTCCCACGCAAGGTCACCCCAAGCCCCGCCCCGTGGAACGACACTCGCATTCCTGCCGAGAAGCTCGCCACGAACGAAAACGGCGCAAACACGAACAGCGCGTCGAACCCCAGGTGCCCGTGCAGACGAATCCCCGCACCGCTCGCTCGAAGCTCCACCTTCGCGCCGATCTGCGCCGTGTTCGACGTCAACGCGAAGTAGCCCGACGCCGTGAGGCTCGGGTTTCCGTTGACGCCCAGATCCACCGACGCGCGTCGAAGCTCCGGTACCCCGGGCGGGGCGTCGAAGCTCGGATTGAACCCACCCACGCTCAGCAGAAACTTCGCCTTGTTGCCGAAACCTAGGCGGAACGCCATGTCCCCGCTGACCGGGAAGCCCACCACGCTCGACTCGAACAGGCCCGCGTCCACGGCCAGCGTCTTCGCCGGAAAGTCCAGCACGCCAGCCAGCGCCATCTGCAGCCGCAGCAGCGCCGCCTCAGGGCTCGGAAGCTGCATGCGCGCTACACCCAGCAGCGCCAGCCTCGGCCCGGGGAATTCGAGCACGATCCCGAGGTCTGCCGAGATCAGCGTCGGCGTTCCCCAACCGAACTTTGCCATGGGGCCGACGACGATATGGCCGCGTGCCGGCGGAAACACCGTTCCGAGATCGTGGAGAATCGCAGGAGCATCTGCGACCGGATTCCGCGGGAAAAGGAGGTGCGCCAGCGCGCCCGTGCGCACGACGGCGCCAAGCGCCTCCGCGTCCAGGGTGCGATCCACGCCAATGAGCCCGCCGACGCCCATCAGCGTAAACCCGAACCCGAGCTGGATCGGCGTGAACTCCGCCGAAATCACGATGATGAACGAGAAGCCTTCGGTACCGTCCGGAAAGATCGTATCGACGATCCCGAACGCCTTCACACCAACCTCGAACACCGAAAGCTCGAGCGCCCCGGAGTAGCGGCCGACCTCCGGGTCGAGGAAGATGAAGCCTCCGCCCGTTACCGGACCGGCGTGGACCGCTACCCCAATGCCGCGGGGGAGCTGAAAGCCGAGGCCGACGTTCAGAGGGCCTAGGTTACCCGTTTCCTCTGGAAAGGTGAGTTGACCTTTGAGTCCCGTCTCTTGGGCAATAGCGTCGATGACCGAACCGATGTGCGCCGTGAACGTCGCGGTGGTGATCAGATCGACGGTTTCGCCATCCGTCCGAACGCCAAGTTCGATGCTTTCGATGTCGAGGACACCGCCAAGCGATACGTGCACCGGAAGGACGATGTTCAGTCCGGCACCGATACTGAAGTGCAGGCCGCGAAGCTTGGACCACCCGATCGCCAGGTCGAACTCGATGGGAATCTCCGCCGGCAGCACGTGCTTCAAGAAACCGTCCCCGTCGCCATTCGAGATCACGAATGCCGCGCGACGCACTTCGCTCTGAAACCCGAAGTCCAGCGCATCCGGCGCGAGATTGGCGTGCAACGTCACCGCGAACGCCCCGACCTCGAGGCGAGTTCCAGTGGCGCTCCCGACCAAAAAGGACAGCGGTCGACCTTCGGCATCTGGCTCTCTAAGGCGCGCCACCTCGAGCTCACCCTTGATACCTCCGGCGGCACCAGCGGGAATCAGTACTCCATCGGAATCGATGGCGATGCCCTCTGCCTGCACGAGGGCATGGAGCGTGGACCGCCAGCGACCAAAAACCTGCGTAAAGTCGAAGGTGCCGAGGGGGCGCAGAACGACACCAAGATCCGACGACAGGGTGATCCCGGTGCCGGTGCCTAGCGTCCGGGTGTCTCCGTCGTCGGGTAGTGGGAAGAAGACGGTCAATGTGTGCGCGGCGAACTCCGCCCCGGCCTCACCAACGTCGAAATCCACCTGGAGGTTGGGATTGATCCCGTAGGTGCCTTGGGCCCCCGCTTGCTCCACGAAGAACAAGAGGCGGGGAAAGAGCTTGTCGGCGCTTGCGTTCGCGTCGGTAATGCCGTCGGCAAGTCCGTACTCGTCCTTCAGGGTTCCGACCGGATCGTTCAAGAGTGACGGAATCTGAGCGAGTCTGAGGCCAGTCCTTCGAACAGGTCGTCTGACCAGCGTGCCGTCAGAACCCGCAGCGATCGATGGCGGAACATCATCGACCACCGTCAGGAGATAAAGGAGGTGAAAAGCAAACGGGTGATGTGTCTCGAGATACGTTACCGTCAGGTGATCTATCAGCTCTTTGCCGAGCTGTTCGAACCCCTCTGGCGCCGTCGATCCGGCGCCGTCGAAGACGCGCCCCAACGCGATGGCACCAAGCACGATATGCTCCGTCGTGAGCAGCGTATCGGCCAGCCCCTTGAGGCCTTCCGGCGGTGTTTCGACCAGAGCCGCGAGTCCCTGGTAGCCAGCAGCGAACTCGGACAGTGCTGTGACAAACGAGGCCGCCGGAAATCCATCCACTCGGTCGACGTCCCAACCAAGAGCGCGCAAGAGGTCGTTCCTGAGATCTTCGCTCTCAGCGGCATTCGCGAGGGGCTGCAGGAGCAACTGAAGCTCCGCTAGGACGGTTTGCTGAAAGTTCTTGTCCATGCTACGTCCTGAGTCGTTCGATCCGAGGTTGCAGGCATTGACCATCGTAGACGTGCGAGGTCTCGGGCTGATGCAGCGAATTTCGTTCTGCGCAGCGCTGGTGATCTGTTGGCTGGCCAGTGCTGAGGACGGCGCAGTTGCAAGCCAGCCGGATGCTGCTGCACGAACGCTCGAGCTGACTCAGCCAGTTCCGGAAGCATGCGCCCGGCTGCACGAGCAGTTGCAAACCTTGGCGCGCCGTCCGGATACAATTATCACCGACGCGGGCCTGAGGAGGTCGCTCACGCCTGCATGTAGGGACATTATCAGCGCGAAGCGCTGGCCCGAGCTTACCCGCAGCTTGTCTGCCGCGCCTCAAACCAACCTGCGTGCCGCGCTCTGCAGCTTGAATCCTCCAGATGCTGGGCCGATCGTGCGAAGGTGGCTGCTCCAGCGCGATCCGGTCTGGTACGATCCGCATTGCGCGGCGCTGCTGCTTCGTTTCGATCGCCGCGCGTTCGAACGCTTCCTGGCAGCGAGGCTCAGACACGGCACGGCTCAAGGTTGGCAGACCGCTTCCAACGACTACCAGTTGTCGGAGCTTCTGGAACCGACTGAAAGGGTGTGGCTGATACCAGCGCTTGAGGAAGCGACACGACGCGGCGATGCCGACCGCGACCGGCTGTACGCATCCATCTGCAGCGCCGAGCCGGCGCGGTCTGCCCCAGCGTGCGCACAATCTCCGCCGGTGCTTCAATCGAAGAAGCCGAACAAGTGGCTGATTCGGCTCATCGCGGCGGCAACGTACGTACTGGCTGTCTTCCTGGCGCAACGACGGTGGGGGCGCGACCGGGTAGGCTGGGCGGCAGTGCCGGGTTCGATGGCCGCGTGTTTCGCCCTTTCCACCAGCCTTCTGATGGGCGACACAGCGGGTGGCCCATTGGGCGCCCTCAATCAACTCTGGATATTCTTCTGCATTCCGGTGTCTCTGATAGGGGGCGTATTCATCACTGCACTGATGGTACGGCGCACGAGATTTTCGCCGGCGGCTTGGGCCGTTTCGATGGCGGTCGTCTACCTGCTGTTCGCGAAGTGACCACCTGCCGCCTCGGCCTGTCGGCACTGCTTCCGCCATGGATCAGAGCGTCTCCGGGTGAAGGGCCAGTGAGCAGCGATACCGGGTCAGCGGGAACGGTACCGAACTTGCGCTCAGCCACCACCAGAGCTCTTGAATCACCCATTTATTCTCCGCCGCTCCCCACTCGAAGGTGAGCTCCCCAATATTGTTCTGACCAACGATCTCCTTACCCGAGGCCAGAAACTCATGATAGGCATCGTGATTGCGGAACGAGGCAAGATGAGCCTGGAGCGCTGCCTGGCGATCGCCAGCGGGCGGGAACGGTACCTGCACGATAGGAGGATGGTCGTCCGGGTTGCGGTTGTCGTTCGAACTGATGTATTGGATCCGGTATATCCAGTCGGGCGCAGGCGTTTGGCTGCTCGGAAAGTTGCGGAGAAATGTTCCGTTTCCAAGTAGAAGTAGGATGTGGTTTGGTTCCTCGAAGATCAGCGGCGTACTTCGGATCTTCACGTCGGTCGTCACCGGGATGGGCTGCTGGGGCGGCGTGACCGTGAGCGCTCCGACATGGATTTCCTCTCCGGCCGAGTTGTTCCAGCCGTACCGCACGACGTTTTGCAGGAACAATCCCCGTACCGTGAATCGGCTATGGTGTAACTGCAGCGTCTTGTCGTCCTGATTGCGGAGCGAGCTGCAGGTAAGCTGCGCGAACGCTGCTTCCGTGGTGCCAGACAACTCGAGCGGTGCCGTCGCACGGTAGCGCAGCTCGCCGGCGAACCCGTAGTGTACATCGCCCGACAAAAGAACGACGCGTCCGCTACGAACTCCTCCTATCGGATTGCCCCGGGTTGCCAAGCGCGCCAGCAGCCGTTCCAAGGCGATCGGACGCGCGTTCCAGAATTCCGTATCGTGGGGATAGGGACTAGCAGAAGCCAGCTGGATCATCTCGAGCAGACCGAGCCCAGCGACGGGACCCGGCGCGATCACGATGGTCACCTCCTCCGGGCTGGGTGCCTGGAGCGTCGCCAGCTGCTGGTTCAAAGCGTTTGATTCGATCAGAGCGGGATGGCCATGAGGTCCGGAGGTCGGGTAGCCGCGACGCGTTCGGCTGTCCAGCGCGAGCACCTGATACGAAGGGCCGCTCACGCCGTAGTGCCAGTCGATCGCCGACTCATCGCGGGGGTAGCTCTCTTGGCCGATGGATACCGGTCCCGTGGGAAGCCCAAGGGCATTGCGCAGTGTTTCACCGTTCGTGCCGTCAGGGGACTGTGCATAGTTGGAGAGGGCGTTCAGGAGTACGACGCCGCTTCGTGCCTGTTCGAACCGTGTCGGCACATTGCCCCAGCCCTGAAACAGCGCATAGGCGGCGACGCCATTCAGCACCAAGCGCCCAAGCAAGAAATTATTGGCTGAAGCATTGACCCACGCCCGATCCAAAAACCAGTCGTCCGTGACCTCATGATCATCAAAGATCATGTATGTTGGGATGTTCGCCAAGGCGCGGCGCACCGCAGCAATGCTTTGACGAAATTGTCGCAATAGCTCGATTTCCCGATCGAATACCGCGGACGCTCCGACCGGGAGGTTGCCTGCTCCCTCGGCTCCTGGATCGGGATCCGGATCCAGCCCGGTTGCCTCTTCGTAGCCAGGAAAATCCTCGCCCTGCCAGAGCACGTCCGACCAGGCGAAGAGATACATCGTGCAGTACTCGGAGAACGTTACGAGCTGGCTCTTGCAGGCCGCATCGTCAGCAGTGATGCCGGCGGCCTTGACCTGTTGCGCACGCTGCCCAGGACGTGCGAGCACCAAACCTTCGTCCGCGAAGCCAAGCGCGGACGCGGCGTCATTCAGCATGTGGAGCAAGGCATCGGCGACATCGTCGGCGTAAATCTGGTCGCCGGTCAAATAGAGCTGGTGAGGCCGCTCCGTTGCGCTCGAAGCCGTGCTCTGGATCATGCCGTCCAGGGCCTGCAGAGCGTCCCGTCCCGTGGCATGCGGCTTTCGACAAGAACCGTGGATCAGGCGCAGATCGTTGAGGTCGGCGGGCGGCAGCGCGAACGTCGGCAAGGTCTGGCCGGGATACGCTAGGCTCTGTGGGCCGATGCCCGCCGCGCTGCGCAGAACGCCGGCGCTGGTGAGATTGGGGGCGGACGGTGGCGCTTCACCGGAGCCAGCCAAAAAGTGAAGATTATAGCTGTAGATCTGACCGGGTTGTAGCGCGGAGGAAGGGACAGAAGCCGTCACAGCGACCACGTGTACGTTATCCGCAATCTGAATCGAAGCGCGGGTGCCCGCCATGATCTGGTTCATCCCCGCGTCGAAAACGCGCAGTGTGACGCTGCGCGGTGCACGGATCGCAACCCATACCGTTACGGCATCCGGCTCTACTCGACGCAATATAGGACCGGCCAATATTTCAGGCAGCTTGTCGAGCCTGCCTTGCCATGACGTCCAGACCATTTCTCACCCCGTGGCTTCGCGACGTTCGATCGAACCAAACGTAGGCGCTTTCTCCAGATTCGGACAGCTCTACATCCCCTCTTGCCCAAGAATGTATTTGCACCATCCAAGCTGCGCGCCGGTAAAAGTCGCCCTCCCTCGCTTGACCTCACGGGACGAAGGGGTACTTGAGGAGGGCGCCGAACTCCGTGAACGTTCCGCCGTCGTCGCCCGACCGCCACCCGAAGCGGGCGTAGGGAACCAAGAAGTAAAGTGCGATCAGGGTCTAACTACCGCCCCCTGCCGAACGTGCCCGTTGCCGAGCTCCATCAGATAGCCACCGTCCACACCCAGGACCAACACGCCCACTTCGGGGCCGATACTGAGGCGGACCGTGTTGCCTGAGTCATACAGCGCGCAGCGCCGCCACGTTCGGTCACCCGAGGCGCGAGGAGCATCATTCTTCGAAGGGGTGCTTCAGAAGCAGGCCGAGCTCCGAGAAGCGCTCCTCATCGTCCACCCCCGCAACCCGAAGCGGGCATATGGAACTACGTAGATCAAAGCGTTCATGGGGCGTACCACGACCCCGTAGCTGGAACCGCGCTCTCCGGTCTCGACCATGAAGCCGCCGTCCACGCCAAGAAAAGGAACCCAACTTCCGGTCCGACGCTCAACCGAACACTGTCAGCCCCGGAGCCGTAGACCGCGTCCAGGTAGGCGCCCGCCCACAGCAGCTCCTTGATCGAGCCCACGCTGACCTCACCGCCTGCGATCCAATCGGTCCTTCCTGTCTGGTTGCTGACCCCGAAGTTTGCGCCGGCGCTCAGCCACTTCATAGGCTGTCTAAATCAGCGGCGGCGACGCCGCTCGAGCACATGGCGGCGGAGAAGGACGCCACGGCGACGGCCCGCAAGGCGACGCGTTCCTGGAGGTGCTTGAGCATGGTGCCGCCAGACGTCCGGACACATCCGCGCTAGCTCCCGTCCGCCTCCTTGCCGCCGACCGGCGCGCACCGCCTCGGAGCAGCGCGTAGCTGCAGGCTGGATTTCCTGTTTGGTTGCAGCGCAGAGCGCAGGTCCGCGGCCACGGCCAAAACCTCCGTCGCCAATTCCTCGAGCTCCGTTTGAACGGTGGGATTTGGAAGCTCGAGATCCAGCTTCGTCACCGCTTGTCGGAGCTGCTCCACGGCCCGACGCAGGAGCGACACTAGCCTTTGACCGCTACCGCGCGAGGGACGGCCGCGCCGCTCCCCATCCGTCCGCCGTCGGGCAACGACTTCGGCCTTGAGTTGTTTGACACTCAGGTGCCGCTCTTCTGCCGAGCGCAGCATCGACGCACGTTCTGGCGTGGGCAATGTAAGAACGGCAACGATGTGACTCGACGTGATGTGACCGGACGTCAGGACACATCCGAGCTCTTCGCTGGCCACGTATACCGCGACGGCCTCATTCAGCGCCGACCTGCTGAGTGGGCAGTCCGCGCGCGCGGCAAGCCTGCGGATGGAGTTGTTCTTGTTGCGCCGTCGATCCTGCCAAATCGCCGGATCGCCTCCGAAAAACTGGGTAAGAATCAAACGCCCAATCGCCAGTGTCTTCTCGAGCCCGCTGGTGCGCTCGATCTCGCACAGACGACTGACGACACGGTCGAGCAGGACGCGATCGCCCACCCGATCCGCGACACATACCCCATCAGTGCGATTTCGAAGCAAGTGTCACCACCCTCTTTCCTAAGGAGTACCAGGTAGTCTTCGGGATGGGAAGCCCGATCTGCCGGGATGGCGGACAGATCCTCCAACTGCTCGGGATGACGAACTTAATGCCGTCGCAGAGGCGCTGTTGGCGCGCCGGGGAAACGGCGAAAGCAGAAAGGACCACGTCGCGGCGATCTGCCTGAGGAACCGCTCCCAAGTCAGATCCGATCTCGAAACCGTGGGAGCGGGGCGAACCAAGACCACACCATGGGAGCGGACTCGACTAGGAGCGACCAACGGTTTGCGGAGCAAAGCGTTGGTGGCGGAAAATGAGACCATCTAGAGCACCGAGCCGTGAGCAGCGATGGCTGTGACTCGGTGGGCGGCGTCTTTCACCACGACGTCGTGCCCGGCGCTCGGCTTCGGGTGTCCAGGCGCCGCACAGTTCGAGCTGCCAGAGGTGGGCGTGGAGCGCTGCCAGGCGTCGAACGATCATCTGGCAGGGTGTGGGATCGACGCCCAGCGCGACTCGCGCCCCACCCGCGGCAGTGAGCCTGAAGCCGCCGCGTGCTCGGGGGCCTGCGCACCGAAGCCCTGGGTGAGGACCCGCTCGGCGACCCGCGGCGCTAGCAGCGACGGCCCGACCGCGGCGTGACCGCTCGGCGGGACTTGTGGTACTCCGGCCGCCGCTGAGCCGCTCCGGCTGTTTCCCCTAGACAAAATTCCGCTGACCGCGGAGGGCCCCTGTGGGCAAGCGGGGGGCACAATCTGTGGATACATTCAGGACATCTTGTTCAGGGGCTCCGAAAGTTCAGTGCTCCTGACGGGTTACGCGAGCCTCT
This sequence comes from Pseudomonadota bacterium, assembly GCA_023418705.1. Classification (GTDB taxonomy): domain Bacteria; phylum Myxococcota_A; class Polyangia; order Polyangiales; family Polyangiaceae; genus JAEZYZ01. The sequence continues at coordinate 30,113 of JAEZYZ010000167.1, forward strand.
CGAGAAAGCCCATCAGGTAGGGCTTTTTTGTTGTCTGAGCCCAACTGGTTGGGGTACAAGGTCCCTTCCACTGAAGATGCATTTACCTGTTCGGCAGTCCAGTAGGCCCATGTGGGCGAAGGTCGACAGGCCGGATACCTGAACCTATCTTCAGGCATCCAAGACTAAACGGAATCAGCGCTTATCGCCCAGGTCGGGCGACCGGGTTACGCGGAAGCGCGACCTGGAGTCGAGCTCTGCACGGAGGCGTGCGGAGCGAAACGGGAGACGTGCGTCTCCAGGCGGACGGGTGCCGCCCGGGGACGCTTTGGGGCTTGCGAGCCCAATTTCGAGGAGGTCGAGAGCGATGGCACAGTCGACGTTCGTGGGTCAGGACAATGTGGTGAAGGGTGCCGAGGAGCGACGAACCGGCCAGGAAGCCTCCAAGGCTCGCCGGTCGGGGGGCGGCAAGAAACGCAAGGGTCTGGTCATCGAGCGGCGGTTCACCAGCGCCGACAGCGACGGCTTCGACAATACGGTCTGGGAGCGCCGCCAGAGCGTCATCACCAACCCGGACGGCTCGGTCGTCTTCAAGATGGAGGGCGCGGAGATCCCGGCGGGCTGGTCGCAGCTCGCGACCGACATCGTCGTCTCCAAGTACTTCCGCAAAGCCGGGCTGCACGGCGACAAGGCGCAGGGTGAGACCAGCGTGCGCCAGGTCGTCTACCGCGTCGCGCACACCATCCGGGTCGCCGGGGAACAGTTCGGAGGCTACTTCGCGACGAAGAAAGACGCCGACGCCTTCGAGGCGGATCTCACCTGGCTGCTGACCAACCAGTACGGGGCGTTCAACTCCCCCGTCTGGTTCAACTGCGGGCTCTATCACCAGTACGGCATCGAGGGCTCAGGGGGCAACTGGGCCTGGGATCCCCAAACGGACGCCGTGGTCGAAACGGCGAACGCCTACTCGCGCCCGCAGTGCTCGGCCTGCTTCATTCAGAAGGTCGACGACGACCTGATGAGCATCTACGATCTCGTCAAGCACGAGGCTCGGCTCTTCAAGTACGGCTCGGGCACGGGCAGCAACTTCAGCGCCATCCGCGGCAAGCAAGAGAAGCTCTCCGGCGGCGGCACGTCGAGCGGCCTCATGAGCTTCCTCGAGGTGTTCGACCGAGCGGCGGGCGCGACCAAGAGCGGCGGCACCACCCGGCGCGCCGCCAAGATGGTCTGCCTCGACATGGATCACCCAGAGATCGCTGACTTCGTGCAGTGGAAGGTGCGCGAGGAGAAGAAGGCGCAGGCGCTGATCGCCGCCGGCTACGACAGCGATTTCAACGGGGAGGCGTACCGCACCATCAGCGGGCAGAACTCCAACAACTCCGTGCGCGTCACCGACGACTTCATGAAGGCGGCGCTGAGCGGCGGCAAATGGCAGACCCGCTCCCGCACCACCGGTGAGGTCGTCGAGACCTACGACGCCGAGGAGCTCTGGAACACCGTCGCCGCGGCCGCCTGGGGCTGCGCCGATCCGGGCGTGCAGTACGACACCACCATCAACCGCTGGCACACCTGCCCGAACAGCGGGAAGATCAACGCCTCCAATCCTTGCTCGGAGTACATGTTCCTCGATGACTCCGCCTGCAACCTGGCCTCGTTGAACCTGACCAAGTTTTTGAAGGACGACGGCAGCTTCGATTTGGAGGGCTACCGCCACGCGGTCGACCTGTTCTTCGTCGCGCAGGAGATCTTGGTCGACCTGTCGAGCTACCCGACCCAGAACATCGCGAAGAACTCGCACGACTACCGCCCGCTCGGGCTCGGCTACGCCAACCTCGGCACGCTCCTGATGCTGCAGGGGATCCCGTACGATTCGGACAAGGGACGCGCCGTGGCCGGCGCGTTGACGGCGATCTTGTGCGGGCGCGCCTATGCGACCAGCGCGCGCATGGCGGCCAGCAAGGCGCCCTTCCCCGGCTATGCCAAAAACCGCGAACCGATGCTGCGCGTGATGCGCATGCACCAGGAGGCGGCCTACCAGATCAACCGCGACGAGTGCCCCGAAGCGCTGTGGCGCGCCGCCTGCGAGGACTGGGACCAGGCGGTCGAGCTGGGTGAGCAGCACGGCTACCGCAATGCCCAGGCGACGGTGCTGGCGCCGACCGGCACCATCGGGCTCTTGATGGACTGCGACACGACCGGCATCGAACCCGACTTCGCGCTGGTGAAGTTCAAGAAGCTGGCCGGCGGCGGCTACTTCAAGATCGTCAATCAGTCGGTGCCCGGCGCGCTGCGCAAGCTCGGCTACTCCGAGGTGCAGATCCGCGAGATCGTCGCCTACGTCTCCGGCACGAACACGCTGCTCGGCGCTCCCCACGTCAACCGGGCGTCGCTCAAGACGCGCGGGCTTCTGGACGAGGAGCTCGCCAAGATCGAAACCGCCCTCCCCGGCGTCTTCGACCTGAACCTGGCGTTCGCGCCGTGGGTGGTCGGTCGCGAGACGTACGAGCGACTCGGCATCGACGCCAGCAAGCTCGCCCAGCCCGGGTTCTCGCTGCTCAAGCACCTCAAGTTCTCCGACCAGGAGATCGAAGAGGCCAACGACGTCATCATCGGCCGCATGACGATCGAGGGAGCGCCGTACCTGAGCGAGGAACACTACGCGGTGTTCGACTGCGCCAATCGCTGCGGCCGCACCGGCCAGCGCTACCTCGCCCCGATGGCGCACGTCCGCATGATGGCCGCGGCGCAGCCCTTCTTGTCGGGGGCCATCAGCAAGACCGTGAACCTGCCGAACGACGCCAGCGTCGAAGAGGTGCGGCAGATCTACGAAGAAGGTTGGAAGCTCGGGCTCAAGGCGGTGGCCTTGTACCGCGACGGCTGCAAGGCATCGCAGCCGCTGTCGACCAGCAGCAAGAAGGACGCGAAAGAGGCGGAGGTCGAGGCGCCCGCGCGGGGTCCGGCCGAGACCATCCGCGCCGCCGCCCAGGACCTGCTGCGGCCGGTCGGCGTGCGCGTGCGGCTGCCGAAGAAGCGGCACGGCTTCACTCAAGAGGCGTATGTCGGCGGGCACAAGGTCTTCTTGCGCACCGGCGAATACGACGACGGCTCGCTGGGCGAGATCTTCATCGACATGCACAAGGAAGGCGCGGCCTTCCGCTCGCTGATGAACTGCTTCGCCATGGCGGTCTCGGTCGGCTTGCAGTACGGCGTGCCGCTCGAGACCTACGTGGAGCAGTTCACCTTCACCCGCTTCGAGCCGCACGGCGTGGTGACGGGGCACCCCAACATCAAGTTCGCGACCTCGATCGTCGACTACATCTTCCGCGTGCTGGGGGTCGAGTACCTGCAGCGCTACGACTTCGCTCAGGTCAAGCCGGCGGAGGCGCCCACGCCCATCGAAGATCCGACGCGGCCGAACCTGGTGGAGAGCGCGGCGCCGGCTCCGGAGCTGCCGCCCGCCCCCGTGGAGGCGCAAGGCAGCGCGCTGGACGCCCAGCTCGAGGAGATGATGGGGGACGCGCCGGTCTGCGACGGCTGCGGGCACATCACCGTCCGCAACGGCGCCTGCTACAAGTGCCTGAACTGCGGCAACTCGATGGGTTGCAGCTGAAGCGCGCCCGAGCGGGCGGCACCGAAGCCTGGCGGTCGAAAGGCCGCCGGGCCGCGCCTGCGATTCGGCCGAAATCTGCAGGGACACCCGCTCGCCCTGAACCGGCTCGGACCTGCCTCGAACGCCGGCGATTGTGCATTTTCGCCGAGGTCTAGTAAAACCACGTTGGTGGGCACGGCAGAGGCCGCTTTCGCCCCCCCGGAGACAACGACACCCCGCGGGCATGCCGTGCCCGCTCGGAGGACCGCGCCAATGACCAACACCCCGAAGTTCCCCCTGCTTTCACCGGTTCTGCTCGGCCTCACGCTGGCCGTCGGCGCGTCACTGTCCGGCTGTGAGAAGGACGAGGCCCCGCCGCCCCTGCCCACCGCAGCTCCCCAGACGACTGCCAGCGCCCCGCCCGCTCAGCTCGTGATCGAAGAAGAGACCATCGATGCCGGGGAGCCGGACGCTGCGCCCAAGCGCACCGGCGGCGGCGCGCCCGCTGCCAGCCTCGCCAAGTGCTGCCAGGCGCTGCAGCAGAACGCCGCCAGCGCGCCTCCCCCGAACAACACGTACATGCTGCAGGCCGCCGCGGTCTGCAACGCGTTCGTGCAGCAGGGCAAGGACAAGAACAGCATCTTCGCCGCCGTGCAGGCCGCGCTGAAGAGCGCGCCGATTCCCGTCGCCTGCCGCTGAGCTCAAACCCGGTGCTCGAAGCCGGGCGCGAGGCGCACGGCGCGCCCCGATTCGGCTTCGAGCACGACGCCGCTGCCCGCCTCGACGCGGCCGAGCCGCCGCGCTGATTTCGGCCGGCGCTGCGGGGGCCCGGCGGCCAGCAGCGCGTAGTCTTCCCCGCCCTGCAGCGCGAGCCGACGAGCGGGCTGCCCGAGCTCCCGCGCGGCAGCCAAGAGCGCGGGTGACAACAGCCGATCGAGCGCCGCGGCCTCGATGACGAGGCGGCAGCCGCTCGCCGCGGCCACCTGCGCCGCGTCGCCGGCCAGTCCGTCGCTCACGTCGATGGCGGCGTGCGCGCGCCCGACCAGCGC
>JAEZYZ010000311.1 GCA_023418705.1 Pseudomonadota bacterium
GTCGCGTATCGTTGATCGGCTTGGCAAAGTGCGCGAACACCTTTGGCATCGCCTGCGGGAAGTAGCGCGACGCCATTTCCAGGCCCAGCAGCTTGACGATGGGATGGTCTGGCACCGGGAAGCGTTCTCTGACGGCGTACGGGCTCCAGTAGGCGTTGATCAAGGTCGCGTGAGGGATGCCGCGCAGCGCCGCGCTGGTTGCCAGGCTCAGGCGGAAGTCGCCGACGATCAAGCTGGGCTTGACGCTATCGATGACCTCAAGGTCTGCCGCCACGTAGCGCTTGAGCAAGCGTTTCTCGTAGATGCGCTTGCCCCGATCGAGCGCGCTGAACACTCGATCTGGCTCGAGGGTGAAGAGCGGCCACCGCTGGACGGGCAACTCGGAGAAGGCGAGCTCCGGAAACGAGCTGGCGGCGAAATGCAGCTCGTAGGGTTCGGCCTTCAGATCATGTGCAAGCTTGGCCAAGCGGACCACTTGGGCCAGGGTGACGCTTTCGGCGACGAAGAGAATGCGAGGTTTGCGCATGTCGTCCCTGGTGGTGATGGCGATGGGAGCTACGGCAGTGCTGCTCACCTGTGCCTCTTTGTCCTGAACAAAACTCTGTCAAGGGGGTCGGGGATTGGCTGCTCTTCAAACGCTCAATCCCCATCGGCCAACCGGAGGTCGAGGGCGCGGTTTTGGATCGTCGCGATTGACGACTCCTCGCTGATGCGCACTGCAGAGGAGAGCGTTGGAACTTCGTCCAATGCCGCTCGCGGCGCCCATCGACGTTCATCGCGCGGGAGGCGTCGCAACCGATCTGGGGTCGGGCTGGAGAGGCCGCAAAACCATGAATAGGGATCACCGCGAATGAGCGACCCGCGCGGCGACCGCGAGTTTCGCAACAGCGTTCGGACCGCCCCGCGACCGGCTGGCACTACGCGCACCGAGCACGACAATCTCGGAGCAAGGGAGATCCCGGCGGACGCCTACTGGGGTATCAACGTCTGCCGAGCGCTGGAGAACTTCCCGATCAGCGGGCGCGCCATCTCGGTCTATCCAGACTTCATCTACGGCTACGCCTGCGTCAAACAGACCGCGGCGCGCGCCAACGCCGATCTTGGCGTGCTCGACCGGAGCAAAGCGGAGCTCATCGACCGGGCCTGTGAAGAGATCAAGGACGGCAAGCTGCGCGACCAGTTCGTCGTCGACATCATGCAGGGCGGCGCGGGTACCTCGACCAACATGAACGTCAACGAGGTGATCGCGAATCGTGGGCTCGAGCTGGGGGGTCACCCGAAAGGCAGCTACGAGCACCTGGACCCGAACGACGACGTGAACCGCAGCCAGAGCACGAACGACACGTATCCGACGGCGCTCAAGATCGGTCTGTGCCTCGCCACCGAACGGCTGCTCTCGGATCTCGAGCTGCTCGAGGATGCCTTTCGGGACAAAGGTCGAGAGCTGGCGGGCATCGTCAAGGTCGGCCGAACGCAGCTGCAGGACGCCGTGCCGATGACGGTCGAGCAGGAGCTCACGGGCTTCGCTGTCACGCTCAAGAAGGATCACGCGAGCTACGAGCAGGTTATCGAGCGCCTCTGGGAGATCAACCTCGGCGCGACCGCGATCGGCACCGGGATCGCCGCCGATCCTAGGTTCGCCGAAGCCGCGCGGGCGCACCTCGCCGCCATCACCGGCTACGACCTCGTCACCGCCGCCGACTTGATCGAAGCGACGACGGACGTGGGCGTGCTCATGGAGCTGTCCGGCGCGCTGAAGCGCAGCGCGACGAAGCTCTCGAAGATCTGCAACGATCTGCGCCTGCTCAGCTCCGGTCCCCAGGCAGGCCTCGGCGAGCTCCACCTCCCGCCAAGGCAGGCGGGGTCGAGCATCATGCCGGGCAAGGTGAACCCGGTGATTCCGGAGGCCGTGAACCAGGTTGCGTTCGTCGTCGCGGGCGCGGACGTCACGCTGACCATGGCCGCTGAAGCCGGTCAGCTCCAGCTGAACGCATTTGGTCCCGTCATGGCCCACTCCCTGTTCGAGAGCCTTCAGTGGCTGACCAGCGCGATCGTGACCTTGCGCGACAACTGCGTGTCCGGCATCACCGCCAACCGGGAGCGCCTCCACGCGCAGACGCGTTCGTTCGTCGGCGCCGTCACGACGCTGATCCCAGAGATCGGGTATGCCGCTGCGTCGAAGCTCGCAGGCGAGGCGCTCGCGACGGGGGCCGACATCGCCGACCTGGTCGTCGCCTCCGGACTGATGTCCCGCGAACAGGTGACGGCGCTGCTCACGCCGGAGCGCCTGACGCAAGGCGCGGTGGACGCCTCAGCGGTTGAGTCCCGAATGACTCGAGCTGGGCGGGGGCGCACCCAGGCCTGACCGCTCGCTCGCGGCTCGCGAAGCCAAATTCGTGCGTCGCGGGCGTGGCACGCCTTCCTGCAGATCCTGGGGAATCAGGCCTACGCGGGCAAGATCTCGCTCTGGCCAGCGGGTCGCCCCTGAGGCTCAGGGGTCGCGTTCGAGACCAAGTCGCGGCACGCCCGGGTACGGGACCGAAGCGCGCCGCGCCATCTGGACGACCTCCCGCACGTTCAACGGCCACTCGTACAGGCAGCGATTCGACGATTCAGTCTGCTGACTCGTACGCGCCCATGTCGACCGCACCGCTCTGAATCCGCGCGCCGCCTGCCAGATCGAGCGGCAGGGGTTCGAAGGTGTCGGCGTCGTCATCCAGATCTGCCAGATCGGCGACGATTTCGTCATCGTCGCCGGCATTGACGCCGGGCGAGCCGCTCTGCAGGCGCAGGTCGAGAGCGCCCGCGGTGGTGTTCATGAACAGAGGCGCCTCGTCGATGTTGCCGTCCGCAGCGTCGAACCCGGAGCCCTGGACGTTGCTGAAGCGCACGACGGCGCCCTCCGTCCGTTCGGTGAAGATCTGGTTGCCTTGGAGCCCGGCGGAGTTGGCCCAAAGGATGTCATTGACCAAAAGAATGGACGCGCCGTCATGGTTGTGAACGGCCCCGCCGGACTGACCGGCGGTGTTGGCATACAATGTACTGTTGGCGATGCGCACCTCGTCATCCGGGCCGTCGTTGGCGACGGCGCCGCCGGCTTCACCCGCGTGGTTGCCGGTGAAGACGCAGTTGGTGACCATGGCGTCACCTCCGGTGTAGAGCGCACCGCCTTGTCCGCCGTTGCTCGAGCTCGTTGCCGAATTCCCATCGAAGATCAGGCTGACGAGCGCGCGGCAACCCCCGCCGCAAGCGAGTGCACCCCCGCGAACGACGCTACCGCTTCCCGAATTTTCGGCGAAGGTAGAGCGGCGGACGAGTGTGCTCGCCTGCGTATAAAATGCTCCACCCTCGGCCGTCTCGGCGGCATTCGCAGCATTGCCGATGAAGCTCGTGTCGTCGATTCGCGCGGTGCCGAGGGCGTACACCGCACCGCCCTTGACGGCGAACCCCGCTACCAGGTTGTCGCGGAACTCGCTGTCGCCGACCACGAGAGATGACATGGAATAGATGGCGCCGCCGCCGACCGTGCCTTCAGCGCCGCCCTCGACCCGATTCGCTTCGAACGTGGAGCCCCTGACGATGAGCTCTTCGTTCGCATACACCGCCCCGCCCAAGCCTCCCGCCGCGCGGTTGTCTTCGAAGATTGCGTTGTGGAGGTGGGCGGACCCGTAGAAGGCGTGAATGGCGCCGCCATGCCCTTGACTTTGGTTCCCAACGAAGTCGCAGCGCTGCACGACCAAGCTGCCCATCAAGGTGCTGATCGCGCCGCCTCTGGCGCCGACCGCGCCCACGGCCCGATTGTTGGAGAACGTGCTGTCGGACACCAAAAGAGAGCACTCGCTCAGTACACCCACGGCGCCGCCGTGGTAGGCGGTGTTGTCGGAGAAGGTCACGTTCGAGGCTGCGAAGCTGCCTGCCTCACAGAGGAGCGCCGCGCCGTTGTCGCCCGTCCGCGTCCCGTGGCCGCGTGTCACCGTCACCCCGTCGAGGGAGGCGCCGTCGGCGCTGGTCACGACGTGGTAGAGATTGTCGGTCGCAGTCTGCTGGCCGATTTCGCCGCTGATGATGGTCGGATGGGCGCTCCAGTTGCGCTCTGGGAGCACCGCCTCGGTCCCGGAAAAGCCGCCGTACACCGCGACCCCTTCGCGCATCTGCAGGGTTGCCTCGCGGTCGTCCGAGGATGGGTCCGCCTTATGGGTGGGCACATAGGTGCCTTGCGCCACCCACACATCGCAACGCGCAGGATGCGCGAACGCGGCATCGACGCCGGCCTGGAGGCTCGCTTTGGCGGCGCCCCAGCTGTGGCCGCTGTTGGCGTCCGCGCCGTTTGCCTGATTGACGTAGACGATGCACCTCTCACAGTCGTCGCCGAAGTGCCCCTCGGGGCACTGTCCCGAGCCGCCGGCAGAGCCTGCCGCCCCCGCAGCCCCGCCGATGCCGCCCTGACCAGCTTGCCCTGCAGCGCCACCGGTTTCGGTACCGGCAGCGCCGCCCATGGCTGCACCGGCAGCGCCGCCGCTCGTCGCCGCTCCCGCACCTCCAGCCCCGGCCGTGCCAGATCCCGAGGTTCCCGCTGCTGCTCCAGCGCCACCGCTGCTCGGGCCCCGACCCCCGATGCCCGCGCCTCCAGCAACCGCTGCGCTTGCTCCTCCTCCGGCCTGCCCCCCGGCTCCGGCCATCTCAGCGCCGGCCGCTCCCCCTCGCCCGTGGCCTCCTGGGGCCCGCTCGTCAGAACAAGCGCCGAGCGCCAACACAACGAAAAGGGACGACATCCGGCTCGCCGGGTTTCGCATTCTTTCTTCTCTCTCCGGAAAATAGTGAATCGCGGGAGGGCGGCCCTCCGCGTGGGCCCACCCTACGTCAGAGGCGCCGCGGATGTTCCCTGATCGCGCTATCGCTCATTCGTCCTGAGCTCGAGCCACGTTTGGCGTGGCGTCACCCTTTTTCGCGCGCGGGGATCGAGGGCGCTTCAGTCCCGATAAGGATTGCGACGGTCGAAGCCGGGCGGGGTTTGCTCTCGAGGAGCTCGCGAGGGCCGGAACGCGCGGCCGCGCTGGTGGCGCTCACACTAGGCAGCGAGGAGCTCCGGGACGCGCTCCTCGACGAGGTGCGGGCAAGCCTCCCCGGCCCCGCCGCGCAGGCGTTCTTCGAACAGGACCAGCTGCGCTATCTCGACCGCGGCCAGCGCGCGTTGGCGCGCTCCGGGGCCTCGGACTGACCGGCGCCGATCGACCCAACATGGGTGTTCGAGCGCTCGCATTGAGCGGGGGAGAACCCAGTGCTCGGCGCGCCGCGAGTGAGTCACTCTCGACCATGATCTCGATCGAAGCCATTCTTCAGCGGTTTCGCCCAGTCCCTTCGCCCGAACGGCTCGCGGCCTGCCTCTTGCTAGAGCGACAAACGGTTTGCGGAGCAAGCCGTTTGTCGCGGAATGAGACGATCTAGAGCACCGAGCCGTGAGCGGACGAGAGGGTTTCCCGAAGAATCGGGGCCCTCACCCCGATGGGGGCCCCGATTCTTCGGGATCTCCGCTCTGGCAAACGGATCGGTGCTCTAGGAGGAGTCGGCTCGCTGCGGCGAGTGAAGGGAGACAGAACGATGATGTATCGAAAAGCCAAGGTGTCTACGGCGCTCCTCAGCGCACTGCTCGCAGGCGCTTGCGGGAGCGCAGAAGGTGGACCGGATGAGGTCCCGCCCATCGACGGCGCGCCGGTCGTCGTGGTCCAGCCCGTTACGGTCGCGACCGTCGAGCTGCCGAACGGGAATACCTGGGAAATCTCGAGCGTGGAAGAGGACGGCGAGGTCATGGCGCGCGAGTTCGGCTCGGCGCCCCTGCTGATTGACGTCGACACCGAAAAGAGCATTCTCGAAATCTACCTGGACGTGGTCGCCGAGACCGAGGCGGTCCCGGCCGCGCTGGCGGCGCTCGAGCCTGATGAGGGGCGCTTGACCGGGAGGAGCGTCGTGCCGCGCATCCAGCAGCGCCTGAGGACCTCGGAGGCGTACGCAGCCCGCGCTGCCAGCGAGCTCGCCGTGGCGAAGTCGGACCAGTGCGTGCAGGCGAACTTCGAAGCCGCAGCGTGCACCAGCACGGGGTCGAACACCTTTTGCGACAGCGGTCAGTGGACGTCGGTGCGTCGCCAGAGCACGGAAAAGAAGTGGAAATCCAACGGCCGGACCGCCGCCTGCTCGGCACCGGGTGTCCAGGAGCACTACTATTGGGAGGGCGTCACGGGCAACTGGAAGCAGTGGGGTGGATCCCTCACGATCCCCACCAACTCCTTCGGGGGATGGATCCTGAATGGCGCATCCAAACGGTATCGTCGCCTCGACCACTACACCACCGGCAACGGATACGTCCGGGCCTGGAGTCAGTTCCGCAACTGACGCGCAAACCGAGCCTGTCCCGGGGGCTGCTCGCAGCCTCCGGGGGCGCATCGCAGATGAAACTCCAAGGCGTCACACGGGCGGCGCCGCTAGTGCTCGGCTGGGCCGTGATCGGTTGCGGCGAGCACTCCCCAGCGGCGCTCGGCGTCGCTGCGCAGGCCGTGCTGTACGGCGCCGACGATCGCATCGAATATCGGGAGCTCGAGCCGGGGCCGCTCCGGCAGATCATCGGCTCCTCCACGGTCGCGCTGATCGAGAGGGTGAGGCTCGCGCAACACCCGGACGGCAGCTACGCGCTCGACGCCGCGGCGCTCCAGCAGGCATACGGGCTGTGCGACGGCGCGCGCTTTGCCGAACAGGTGACCGCTGCCTTCTGTGGCGGCGTCTTGCTCGCACCGGACGTCGTGCTCACGGCCGGGCATTGTGTGCCGTCCGAGCGAGCCTGCGAAGAGCTCGTCCTGGCGCGGAACTACGCCTTGCCCGATCAACGAGCGAGCCAGCTCAGGTTGTCGCCGAGCGATCTCTTCGCTTGCAAGCGCGTGCTCTACCGGGTCGTCGAAGCATCCCCGCACCTGCGCGACTTCGCCCTGCTCGAGCTCGATCGGCCGGCAGCCGATGCACGGTTGCCCGCGCTACGGTTGCGAGGTTCGCTCGATGCGGCGTCGCCCTTCGTGATGGCGGGGTTCGGGTTGGGCCTGCCCATGAAAATCGATCCCAACGTCGCGGTGCTCGACCACCGGCGCCTCGAGCTCGACTACGCTCACGTCTCGGGGGACGCCTTCGCCCGCAACTCGGGGTCACCGATCTTCACTGAAACCGGCGATTTGGTGGCCTTGCTGGCTGCAGGTGAGCCCGACTGGGTCCTCGGGGCGAACGGCTGCGCCAGCGTCCGCCGCGTGGGCGACGACTGCAGCGGGTGCGTTGCGCGAGGTGAACGTGCCCTCTACTTGGGGAGCATCGCAGCTCAACTGTGTGAGCTCGGCGTCAACGGCGCCTGTGAGGGCGCGTGCGGTGACGGCGTCTGCCAAGACGCCGAAACCGAGGACGGCTGTCCCGGCGATTGCACCCGATCGACCTGCGGGGACGCGCTCTGCCAGGCGAACGAAACGGCAGCGCAGTGCGCGCTCGATTGTCCGGTCGACGAGGAGCAGCGGCCGCCCGACAAGACAGCCGGCGCCCGGGTGCAGTGCGCCCTCTCGGTTCCCATCGCCGGCCACCCGCCCTTTGCGCTCTGCGTTGCCGTCGCGGTGGGGCTCGGGTGGCGACGACTCAGAAGAGCTCGCGGCGAATGAGCCAGCTCAGAGGGCCTGCTCAGCCGGCAAGTGTCGACAGGCGACCGGGGCGCCGGGGTCCCGGTCGGAGGTCATGTGTACACCTGTAGAAGATCGCGGGCGTACAGGTAGGAGTTCACGCTCAACAAGAGCGCCGACGCGAACAGCAGCACCGAACCGACGCGACCCAGCCGCAACGAGGCTCGTTTCGCCAGGCCGTACACGGGAGCGAACAGCAGCAATAGCGGCAGGACGCTGCTCGGTGAATACAGGAAGAGGTCGTCGCCGTACAAGCAGAACAGCGCCGCGTAAAAGCCCGAGGTGACCGCCGCGAAGATCGCGACGGGGTTCTCCGCGAGCTCACGCATCCGCCGTCCGGCAACGATCGGCGCGGCGACGAGCAAGCCCAGCCAGGCCGCGAGCCCCAACACTCCCGGCGGACGCAGGTCGAAGGCCAGGTAGTCGAAGTAGGCGAACGGTTGATCCCAGCCGGCGACGGTCGTGGTGTGAACGGCCGGCGCGAACAGGTTCAGCGCGAAGGTCGCGGCGACCACCGACGCCACCCGCTCGACCGGGGAGCGCCCCTCCATGAAAACGAACTTGAGCTCCGACTCGAGCAGCTTCAGCGCCCCGTGCATGGTCGAGCGCTCGAGCGAGCCTTCGCTCGTACCCGAGGGCGCGGGGGCCCCAGCAGGCACCGTCTCGGGCGGGTGGGCGCCGCCGGCCAAGACCGTCGTGCCGTGCTGCGCGACGTCCGCCAACGTGGTCGAGCGCAGGGCCTCGCGCTGCACGAGGTGCAGGCCGGCCAGCAACGTGGCGATCGCACTCCCCGCTGCAAGCACCGCAAGCAGCCGCCGCGTGCGCGCTTCACCGCGGCGCAGCTGGAGCAGCAAGTACACGGGCACCAAGACAGCGTTCGTCACGAGCGCGCCCGCCGCGACCAGCGCCGGCACCACGCCCGAGCCACGGATGAACCCGAGAACGCCACCGCCGTCTCCGATCCGCCGGCCGTGTGCCAGGCGCCCCGAGAGGTGCCTGGCCATCCACGAAATCCCGAACGCCGACGCGACGTGGGTCTCCGGCAGCGCGCCGAACGTGACCTGGCTTGCGGAGGCGGCCAACATCACGGCAAACAGCGTCCGCTCGAGCCGCGACAGGTGGGTCGTGCGTTGCAGGATCGTGTCGAGGTTCCACACCGCCCCGGCGGCGAGCGCCGCCGTCATGGCGATGGCCGCGAGCTCCCGAGACCCGAAGAGGCCAGACAGAGGGACGCCGACCGGACTCGTCAAGAGCGCGTGGAGCGGATGGACGCGCGTCCGCCAGTGGACATGGTCGAAGTTCGTCATGTCCAGGATGACCCGCGAGCAGTCCGCCTGAAAGACGAGGTTGATGTATGAAAGGACGGAGGTCTGCGTGGCGAAGGCGTAGCCGAACGCGAAGTAGAACAGGCCTGCGAAGACCGCGATGACTTTCGCGGCTGGAACGCGGCTGAGCACTGCCAGGCACGTGGTCATGAGCCCCCCGGTTGGATTGGCGTGAAAGGTTAATGACGCAGCGCCGCTGCTGAAAGGTCTCGAGCGCGCCCGCAGCGGCCGATCAGGCCGCGAATCGGCGCCCGCCCGAAACGACCGCGCGGCCAGCCCCGGCGGACCAATGGTGTTCGCACGGACGCCGCTCACGTCCTCAGGATCCACCCGACCTAGGAACACCCCCATGACAGCGACGGCGATCAGGGCTGATCCGACGCTGAATTCCTAGGACGTTCCATCCCGCATGCGTTAAGGTCGTCGTCACCATGGCCGAAGACGACCGCGAGCGGCGGACGAACGTATCCGACCTGTCCGATCAGGAGCTCCTAGCGCAGCTCGAGCGTTTCGTTGCCGAGCTCGGCGCCGCGGAAGAGGAGGCTCGAAAGCTCGGAGTGTTCGTCGATGATCGCGAGCTGCTCGACTGCGAAGCGTGCGGCTTGCGCGAGGACGTCACCCACCAGGGGCTGCTCATCACCTATTTTGGCGTAGAGGTTGGAGCCGACTCGGGGCTTCGCTTTCGTGACGGCTCGAAGGAGGGCCTCTTCGTCTGTCCGTCGTGCGGTGCCGAGGTGCGTGAACCGGAGGAGCCGCTGCGCTTGGAATGATCTCGGACGTGCTGCGCGAGGAGGGTGCTAGAGCACCGATCAGCTTGCCAGCCGAGAGGCCCCTCAGCTCTGCTCGCGGTTCGGTGCTCTAGATCGTCTCATTTTCCGCGAGCCGCTCGTCGCAGCCAACCAAAGAGGGGCACGAGCGCGAGCAACCACGGCGCCTGCGCAGAGCGATCGGCGACGCGGCCCGCGCATCCACCGCAGCGCGGGCTGGCGGCGGGCGACCGGGGGGTCGACCAAAGTCGTGCTTGGCCGCCAACGGGTTGTGGGCGGGGCATCGGCGCTCGAGGTGCGTGGATGGCGCACGGATCCCGTCGCTTCCGAGCGTCGGCTACGTTGCAGGGTCAGATCTGGCTCCACCGCCCGCGAGGTCAGATCCTTTCCGCGCAGCGAGGCTCGGCGGCGCCTTGCCGCGCTTGCGGTCCATGTGGCTTCGGCCAAAGTCCCGCTCGGCCGCCAGCAAATTGTGGGGAGGACACCGAAGCTCCAGGTTGTCCACGGAGTCCGGGCCGCCCCTCGCGTGCGCTCAGAAGCTTCAGGGGCTACGGGTGAGACGCCGCAGCGCAAGGCCGAAGAGGGGAACGAACACGAGAAACGGGTGTGCTCCCGCCGGGCGCTCGACGAGGTGGCACGCGCATCCACCGCTGCGCGGGCTCGCAGGCGGCGGGCGGGAGTGGACCGGGCTGGCGGGCTCCGAAGGGCTCACCTGGCCTTGCTCGGGCGAGCTCGCGGTGGGCTTCGCCGGCACGGCCGGGGCACTCGCCGCTAGGGAAGGTTCGGGCTTTGGCTCGGCGCTCTGCCAGGCGGAGAGCCCCGGGAAGGGACGTAGGCCGCGCACGTACCAGCGCTGTTCAGGGTCCCAAATCGTGGGCTCCTCGCGAAAGGCATGGGGATCGCCGTAGTAGTAGTCTCTGAGGTTCTTTCTTTTGAACGGAAAGCCCGCGACGGCGTACCGATCGTTCACACACATCTGACGCTGGGCGGGCGTGGCTTCGTCGCGTTCGCCGCGAGGGGGGCAAAGCTCGTCGGCGCGCAGGCCGCTGCGGGCGAGAGCCTGCGTGCCAAGGCGACCCACCGCGTAGTCGGCGCCCTCGTTGAACGAGAGCCAGAGGTCGCCCTGAGGGCTCCAGTTGGACTGTTCACACACGACCTCCACGAATGGGGAGGGACCGTCGGGATCGACCAAGCGCACGTGTCTTAGCGCGATCCCCTCCGGGACCGAGATCGTGTGCGCGGTATGAGGCAGGCGGAACGTGAAGCGTGCGTGTCCGATCAGACCAGCCCACAAGGCCCCGGTCCGCGTCACGTACGTGGTGGACTGATTCTGATCGACGTCCTCCCCGGATGCGAGCGAATAGGTGTGCAGGATGTTCACGTCGCGCCCGGCGGGGAAGCGCACGTCGTAGAGCCACACCACACCCAGATGCGGCTGCCAAGCGTGCTGCTCGTTCAGCGCGCCCTGCCGATGCACGACCGGTGTGCCGTCGACCTCCGTTCGCAGATCCTCGAACGGCACGTTTTGACAGTCCTGGCCCTCGTCCTGGCAGCGGTACTCCGGAAAGCCTACCTGCGCACGCACGGCTTCGCGGGTCAGGTTGCGAAAGACATACCGAGCCGTCACATGCCAACGCGCGCGCTGCTGGACGCGCCGAAATTCGATCCGAATGTCCTCGCTCTGCATTTGGACGCGCGTCTCCTCCAGTGGCACCAGGTCGGAGCCGGCGCCCCCGAAGGTCGAGTCATTGGCCAGGGCGGGGATCGTCGCCAACGATGGTCCTAGCGCCAGGCAGAGCGACAGGAAGATTCGCGCCTTCATGCCCGAATGCCGTCTCGTCTCGGTGCCCCCGCCGTGCACGTCATCACTCTGGACCGATGAGCCCTGCTATGGGCACGAGCCAGGTCGTGGAACCGAACGACTGCGTTTGCGGGACACGGACGTAGCCCATCCCCTGCGACCCACACTCCGAGCCAAAAGGGCCGAGGATCACTTCATAGATGGCCGCGCTGCCGTCCGACCCAGCGAATGCGTACCCTCGCCCGCTACCCGCCGCGGGCAAGACCGCGCCCGCGCTCAGATCGCAGAGCTTCGTCGTGAGCTCTTGTTCCGCATAGACGCTCACGTCCTGGAACACGCCATAGTACGGGACGCCCTGGCCGACGGCGCAGTTGCTCGTAAACGGCCAACCGCCGTCGGCGCTGGGCTCGACGTCGAACGAATCCGGCCCGGCGCCGGTCAAATACAAGAACTCCGCCCGCCCGCCCGAGGCGTCGTCGAAATCTGCCAAAAGGTATGCCTCACCCGCTCGCGCCGTGAACGCCGGATCCCCGAAGCCGTCGAGGATGGGCGTGTCTTCCGTGAAGGTTCCCACACAGAAGCTCGTCCACGGTTCGGTGACGGTGCCGTCTCCGCTGCCCATTCCACCGTCGTCGTCACTGCCCCCGCAGCCCGCGAGCGCGAAGACGCTGCCCACGAGCCCGAGCGCTTTCCAAGCGCGCGTCGATTGCCTCATCGTTTTCACCTCGCGGCCAGAATATCACGAGCTGCGGTTGCCCGACCGCGAGCCGGGCGCCGATCTCGCCCGCGCCGCGGCGGGCGAGGCGAGAGGGCACCTACCCACGTGTGGGGCCCGTGGATACCGTTGAACACGAGCTCTCGTCATGCGCCATGGTTTACTGTACGCGTGCATGAGCCGGCGGAACGTCACCATCTCGATCTTGGTAGCGCTCGCGCTGCTCGGGCAGGCCCGCCCGGCGCGCGCCTGGAGCTGCGACCGGGGACCGAGCACGGTACCTGCTTCCGGAGAGCGGATCCCTCGGGATGGGAAGATCTGGATTTCGAAACATCTTGCGAGGAGCCTTTGGTGGCGCCTCCTTCGAAGTAGGGGGATCGACATCCGAGCACTCCCGGTCGCCGAGCGAGAGCCAACGACGACCGGCTTGGCGAGCGAACTGGTGCTCCTACGCGACGGTTTACCAACCGGGCCGTTCGAGCTGGTGGAGCTGCACCTTGGCTTGCTCGAGTTCTTCGTTCTGCTTCCACGCGGCGGGCTCAACCCCGGTACGCACGTGCTCGAGCTCCGCGACTCTTCGCCGTCGAATCCTGCCGCGTGGCGTTCGGTTGTCCTGGAGTTCGCCGTCGAGGATGAATGGCTCAAGCGACCTCCGGCCGCTCCGCGGGCAAGCATCCAGAGGTGGCACCGCGCCGGGGTCGCGCCATTTGGTGGAACCCGCGTTTCGATGACGATCGACAGCTCTGGCCCGTTCGTGGCGCACGAGATCTTTGCGGCGCGGAGCGGGGCGGAGCCCGCAAGAACCACGCTCGGTTATCACGCTTCGAACAACGCTCGGTCACTCGTGGTCGGCGGTGGGCCCTGCGGCATCGGCTTCTCGTTCTTCGAGGGGCCGGCGATGATTCGGCTCGGAACCGTTGACATCGCCGGCAAGTTCTCAGGCTGGGGTGACCCAATCCTCCTTCAGCCGCCTTGGAAACCCGAGCGGACCTTCCAAAGCCGCCTGCGGTCACCGCCGGCGCTGGTTCCACCCCCACGCGGCTGCGGCTGCGAGTTTCCAAGGCGGGATGAGCTGACCGCCGCGCCGCTGCTGGCGCTCGGGGTGCTGCTGGCGAGCGTTCGATGCAGACGTCGACGAAGCTCGACCGGAGGTCGTTTCCCCCCCCGTCCCCGCCAGACATCGTCCAGCCAACGCCACGACGAGCCTCCTCGGCCCGCGGCGTCGCCGCGGTGCTGACACGGCTGGGCGGGGCGCGCGGCGCGCCCC
>JAEZYZ010000095.1 GCA_023418705.1 Pseudomonadota bacterium
GGCTCAGGAGCCTCCGTCGCTCGGCTTTTCCCGGGCGGCGCTGCACGCCCTCTCGGCAGGTGACTCGGCGGGAGCGGCGCGCCTGGCGCGGACGGCCTCGAGCGTCGCCTTCGCGGCCGGCATGGAAGCGACCGCCCGTGCCTTGCAGCAGTTTGCCGAGGAGCCCGACGCGGCGCCGCTCCGCGAGCGCGGGCTGACGCTCGACGCGGACCCAGTTCCTTCGGGAGCGGGGCGCCCCGTCCTGCCGTCCATCGACTGGTTCACGCCGTCGCCTCCGCCGGCGGAGGTCAGCGCGTGCTCGGATATCGACGAGCTCTTGGAGATCTCGATCCGCACCGATCCCGTCCGCAGCGGCCACGCGCTGACCGAGCTGCTCGCCGGCCGGCCGTCGCACGCCTTGTCCGTCCTCGAGCGCGCGCGGCTCGCCGCGGGCAACGCCGGCGAGCGCGCGAAGTGCAGGCTCGGCATCGCGTTCGGGATCAGCCTGGCGCGCTCGGGGAGGCGGAGCGAGGCGCTGCTCGAGGCGCTCTCGGCCCTGGCTGCCGCGCGACGGGGCAAGGACGTGCGGGGCGAGCGGGCGTGTGCGCGGCTGCTGGCCGAGCTGTCGCGCGCCGCCGGCGCGGAGATGGCGGCCGCCCGCTGGGAGCTCATCACGACCCGTCAGACGCGGTCGGAGCCCGATCCCCTCGAGCGCGCGAAGTAGCTGGCGACGGCCGCGTACGACTGCGGCAAGACGTGCTCCTCCGACTGCGCGGCGAGCGCGCGGCACAGCAAGGGATCGACGAACTCCGGGCGCTGCAGCCGCCGCGTCAGCTGCAGCGCCGCTCGCGCCTCGGGCCCGCGCGCCACGAGCTGGAGGGGGGGCGCGACGTCTTGGTGTTCGTCATAGCTCAAGAAGACCGCCAGCCGCCCGCCATCGTGGAGCACGACCTCCGCACCGGACGCGGCGGTCAGCCCCTGACCCGTGGCGAGCTCACGGTGGGCTTGCTTGCGTCGAGCGACGAGGTCCGGATCGCCTTCGGTCTGCTTGAGCTCGTCCCGCAGCTCCTGCCGGCTCATCTTCAGCCGCTCGCTCCAGGCCCTTTTCAAGACCGCCCAGTCCGCCGCGGCCACGACCAAGGCGCAGGCGGTCGCCCACCACAAAAGCCGCTGGGTGGCGCTGCCCGAGAGCCGC
Organism: Pseudomonadota bacterium; assembly: GCA_023418705.1. Taxonomy (GTDB): domain Bacteria; phylum Myxococcota_A; class Polyangia; order Polyangiales; family Polyangiaceae; genus JAEZYZ01. Next base: position 1,175 of record JAEZYZ010000095.1, read on the forward strand.
AGCGCCGAGGTGATGTCGCCGCTGACCTGAGCCATTTCCGGCAGCAAGCTCCGCCCCACCAAGAGCAAGACGACCGTGAGCAGCAGCGCCGCCGTCAGGGCGCGAACGGGAGGCCAGAGCGCGGGCGCCCGCTTCCCATGGCCGCGCGCGCCGAACGGGCTCACCAGGTTGCCGCCGGTTTGGGCCACGGTCGCCAGCGCGACCGCGAGCGCCGCCGCCGCGAGCAGCGGCCCGATCGCGATCAGCAGCTCCGGTCCGAGCCGGGCGGCGGCGCCGAGATCGGGGGGGCCGCCGAGCGCTGCCGCCACGGACGCCGAGAACAACGCGGTGCCGTACGCCGCGGCCGCCGGCGTCAGCGCCGCGACCGCCGCCAGCGCCATCGCTTGCGTGAGCGCGTCGGAGAGCGGAACGTCACCCGCGGCGCGCGCCTGGCGCAGCCGGCGAGCGGTCGGCTTCTCCGTCTTTTGCGGCACGGGCTACAGGCCAAGCAGCGGGATGTTGCCGCCCGTCGAGCGCCAGGTGTTGGCGGCTTGTTGGATGACGGGCACGCGCACCAGCGGGGGAGGGTGCGAGCGCTCGAACGCGAACACGATGTCGGCCGCCGAGAACTGATCGAAACCGGCGAAGAAGCGCATCGTGAGCAGCCCGCCGCCCTCGGTCCAGCCCTGACCTTGCGGTCGCCGACTGCCGGCGCGCAGCACGTTGCTCGTGCCGGCGACATCGGCGGCCAGCTCGTTGGGCTGATTGAAGATGGGCACGGCGTCGGACAGAACGCGCCCGATGTCGGCGGCCGTCAAGCTTCCCTGGCCAGTGCAAGGCAAGTGGCCAAGGTAGTGGTGGGCGAGCTCATGGCCGAGCACGAACGCCAGCTGCTCGTCGAGGACGTGGTGCTGGCGCTGGACCTTGCGGCCATCCGCCTGCCGGCTCGGGTGAAAAAATCCCGGAGGCGGCTGCGCGACGGGCTGTCCGGGGCGCTGGTTCTGCGCCAAGAACCGAACGAACTCGTCGACCTTCGCGCTGCCGAAGAGCTCGTCTTCGGCCTGAGCTTGCGCGAGGTAGGCCTGGATGATGAGCAGGCCGTCGCTGATCGCCATCAGCGCGGTGCCGTTGCGCGTGCAGGCGGCGAAGGCGTTGACCTCCCCGGGGGTATCGTCGACCACCAGCGGGATGCTGCCGACGCGCTGCTGCTTGCCCGCGTCCAGCGCGGCGACCAGATCGCGCAGCACCGTCTGCGCGCGGTTCTGTAAGAACGCAAGGTTGACCTGGTTGATGGGATCGCTCGCCACCGGCGGCAGCGGAGCGGGCGCCTGCGGGGGCACGCCCTGCTGAGGGGGGTAGCCCTGCTGAGGCGGGTAGCCCTGCTGAGGGGGGTAGCCCTGCTGAGGGGGGTAGCCCTGCTGAGGCGGATAGCCCTGCTGGGGTGGGTACCCTTGCTGAGGCGGGTACCCTTGCTGGGGTGGGTAGCCGCCGGCGTAGCCGGGCGGCGGCTGCGCCGGGCGTCGCGAGGAGCCATCCGCGCACGCGGCGCCCATCCCGAGGACCACGAGGAGCCCCGGCAACAGGCCGAGCTTTCGGGCGTTCCGCATGCCTCAGCTATAGCAAGCCGCCGCCGCGCTCGCACCGGGCAGTCTTCGAGCCTCACCCGGCGAGCGCGGCGCCTTTGGCCCACCGCCGCTCCAAATCGGGGCCGCCGCGACGTTGCCCGCCAAAATCAAGTACCTTACCCGCTCCCCATGTCCCGACCGCCGCTGCACTACCAGATCCTGATCGCTCTGGTCCTCGCCGTCGGGGTGGGGTTGTCGTTGCGGGCGGCTCCGATCGACCCGGCGCCGTTCGCGGAGGGGTTCGAGTTCGCCGGGGCGCTCTTCCTGCGCTTGCTCAAGATGCTGGTCGTGCCGCTGATCGCCGCCTCGATCATCGCGGGCGTGGCGTCCGTCGGCGGGACGCAGGGCTTCGGGCGCTTGGGGCTGAAGACCGGCGGGTACTACCTCTGTACGACCATCCTGTCGGTCTCGCTGGGGCTCCTCTTGGTCAACGTCATCGAGCCCGGCATCGTGGACGGCAGCCCCGCCCGCGACCGGATCGGGCTCGACGCGGAGGCCGCCGAGGTGAGCCGCGAGGTGGCGGGTCGCACCGAGCGCGATCTGCTGGACGTGTTCCTGCGCCTGGTGCCCGAGAACGTCTTCGCGGACGCGGCCGCGGGGGAAATGCTGGGGATCATCTTCTTCAGCTTGCTGTTCGGCTACTTCACCACCCGCATCCCGGACGCCCCCCGCGCCACCGTGCTCGGTTTCTGGCAAGGCCTCTACGAGGTGATGCTGCTCATCACCGATTGGGTGATGAAGTTCGCGCCCATCGGGGTGTTCGCGCTGGTCGCGAAGACCGTGCTCTCCACCGGAACCGCGGCGTTCCGCCCGCTCGCCGCGTTCTTCGTCACGGTGCTGCTCGGCCTCTCGCTCCACACCTTCGCCGTCCTGCCCTCGCTGCTGCGCCTGGCGCGGCTCTCGCCCCGGCGGCACTTTCGCGCGGTGGCGCCCGCTCTCCTGATGGCTTTTTCGACCGCGTCCTCGTCGGCGACCCTCCCGCTCACGATGAACCGGGTCGAGAAGGCCGCGGGGGTCTCCCCGCGGGTGACCAGCTTCACGCTGCCGCTCGGGGCGACCGTGAACATGGACGGCACCGCCTTGTACGAGTGCGTCGCCGCCATGTTCATCGCGCAGGCGTACGGGCTCACGCTGGGTGTCGCCGAGCAATTCACCATCATCCTGATGGCGGTCTTGACGTCCGTCGGGGTCGCCGGAATTCCAGCGGCCAGCCTGGTGGCGATCACCCTGATTCTGACCGCGATAGGATTGCCGATCGAGGGGGTCGGACTCATCTTGGCCGTCGACCGAGTGCTCGACATGTGCAGAACGGCCGTCAACGTCTTCAGCGACACGTGCGGCGCCGTCATCATCGCGCGCACGGAAGGGGAGACCGACCTCCATGCCGGGGCTTGACGTCCCGGGGCTCAGCCACAGAATCCCCAGGCGGTACCGCGGCTTCGAGGAGCGCTTCGTCGCCGGCAACCGCGTGCTGTTGCTCCGCGACGGCGAGCAGGCGTTCCCGGCGATGCTGGAGGCGATCGGCGGGGCCCGCCGACAAATCCTGCTGGAGATGTACTGGTTCGACTCAGATACGATCGGGCAGCGGTTCGCCCGGGCGTTGTCCGAGGCGGCGTCGCGCGGGGTCGAGGTGGCCGTGATCTACGACGCGCTCGGCTCCTACGAGGCGAACCCGGCGATGTTCTCGAGCATGCGTCAGGCGGGCGTGCAGGTGATCGAGTACAAACCGCTCATCCCCTGGAAAAAGCGCTTTCGGCTCACGCGCTTGAGCCGGCGCAACCACCGCAAGATCCTGGTGATCGACGGCGACATCGGCTTCACCGGGGGCGTCAACCTGAGCGACCGCTGGTTGCCGGAGAGTGAAGGCGGGCAGGGCTGGCGTGACGACATGATCCGCGTGCACGGCGCGGCGGTGAACGGCTTCATCGACTGCTTTTTGCACACCTGGCAGCGTGAAGATGGGCCGCCGCTCAGGCAGCTGCCCGTCGCTCGATCGGGCCCGAGCGGCGATCAGAACGTGCGGGTCTTGGCAGAGAACCACCACCGAAACCGCCGGCAGATCGTGAGCGCCTACCTGCACCAGATCTACCGAGCCCGGCAGCGGGTCTTCATCACCAATGCCTACTTCCTGCCCGACCCGACCGTGGTGCGGGCGCTCAAGCGCGCGGCGGCGCGGGGCGTGGACGTGCGCGTGCTCCTGCCGGGCCACAGCGACGTGGAGGTGGTGCGGCACGCCAGCCGCGCGGTCTATTCGACGCTGCTGAAGCAGGGGGTGCGGATTTTCGAGTGGCACAAAAGCATCCTGCACGCCAAGACCGCGGTGATCGACGGCCGCTGGAGCACCATCGGGACCTTCAACCTGGACTATCAGTCGCTGCGGTGGAACCTGGAGGTGAACGTCGGGGTCTGGGACGAGGGCTTCGGGGCCGTGATGGAAGCCTCGTACCTACGCGACCTTGCGGAGAGCACCGAGGTGAACCTGCACGATTTCATGTTCCGCCCGCTCGGTGATCGGCTCCTGGAGCGGACGCTGTATCGATTCAGGAAATTCCTATGATCGCGCGGCCAGCGGCCGGCTCTCCGAGCAGCGAGGTCGAGGCGGGCGCGGCCGCTCGCCTGTGGTAATTCTTGGAGGTGATGGCGACTCTACAGCGTTCGGAGCTGGCGGCGCTCGCTCGCAAGTACCGGTTGCTGGCGGAGCTCAGGCGTGCGCCGAAGGACGCGCGCGATCCGCGCCCGACGATGCGCCAGCTGGCGCGCCTCTTCCCCGGCGCGCTGCGGGAGCTCGATCAGCTGCCGCTGGAGTCCATCGACGAGCGGCTCGCCGCCCTGGAGCGCGCGCTCTTGGGTGGGGAGCCGCAGCCGTGGATGGAGTGGATGCGCGACTATCACCGCGAGTGGCGGCTGGCCAAGGCGATCAAGCGCCGCTTGTCGGGCCGGCGCGCCCCGCGCCTGGAGGAGGTCTGCGAGTTGGCGCAGACGGTGGCGCGCGAAATCGGGGCGCCCTGTGATTTGGAGCTGGTGGTGCAGGTGGCTCACCCGCCGGCAGGCCGCATCGATCACGTGGTGCTGCAGCGGCTCTCGGCGCGGTTCGCCGTCAGCGTGGAGCTCTTGAAGCGCTCCCTGTTCCCGGAGCGGGTCTGAGCGTGGTCGGGCCGTTCGGGGGACAAGCGCTCACACTGCAGACCCACGACTCGATCCGAGGGATCGGGCGCGCCGCCTGGGACGGGCTGCTCGGCGACGGGGCGGCTCCGTTCATGACCTACGATTGGTTCGACGCGCTCGAGCAGTCCGGGTGTGTCGGAGCGGAACGCGGCTGGGCCCCGTTCTATCTCGCCCTGCGCGCGGGCGCGGAGCTCGTCGCCGTCGCCCCCGCCTTCTTGAAGGGGCACGGCGAGGGTGAGTTCGTGTTCGATCACGCCTGGGCGGCGTTTGCCCAGAGCCGCGTCGGCATCGACTACTATCCAAAGCTGATCGTCGCGGTCCCGTTCACCCCGGCGACCGCCCCCCGGGTGCTCGTCGCGCCGGGCTACGAGCCGGCGGACGTGCTCCGCGCGCTCGGCAACGGCCTCGAGCGGTGCGTCCAGGAGATCGGGATTTCGGGGGCCCACGTGCTGTTCGCCACCCAGAGCGAGTGCGAGGCGCTGCAGGCAGCGGGGCTCACCGAGCGGCTGGGGCTGCAGTTTCACTGGAGCAACGCGGGATACGCGAGCTTCGACGACTTCTTGCAGCGCTTCGACGCCAAGCGGCGGCACCAGATCCGGCGCGAGCGACGAGAGCTCGAGCGGCAGGGCGTGGAGCTTCGGGTGCTCACCGGCAGCGAGCTGACGCCAGCGGTCATGGATGACGTCTTCGACTTCTATCGCTCGACGGTGCAGAAGTTCTTCTACGGGCGACAGTACCTGAACCGGGCCTTCTTCGAGATCGTCGCCGACCGGTTGCGCGACGGCTTGCACGTCGTGCTGGCGATCGATCGGGCTTCCGGACGCAGCATCGGCGGCGCCTTCAACCTGATGAGCTCGACGACGCTCTACGGGCGCTATTGGGGGGCGCGCGAAGAGCGCCCGTTTTTGCATTTCAACGTCTGCTACTACCGCGGCATCGAGGACTGCATCGCGCGGGGGCTGCAGCGCTTCGAGCCGGGCGCCGGCGGCGAGCACAAGCTCGCCCGCGGCTTCGAGCCTACCGCGACCCGCAGCGTCCACTACCTGCGCCACCCGCTCTTGGCGAGGGTGGTCGGCGACGCCTGCCGGCGGGAAGCCGCCGCGATCGAGCAACACATCCTCGAGCTGAGCGCCCAGTCCGGGCTGAAGCCTATTTGCCGCGCGCCAGCGGGCTGAGCCAGAGCTCGTGCCAGGCGAGCATCACCACCACCGCGCCGCGACCGCTCGACGAGCTGTCGTCTGCCCAGCGCAAGAGCCCACGCGCCTCCAGCCACGGGCCACGGGCCCGCTGGAGCAGCGGGAACCCGAGCCCCAGCGACGCCTCGAAGCCACGCTCGCTGGCGAACCCGTCACCACGGTCCGCGTAGTACACGCCGAGCCCGAGTGAGATCGAGTCGATGCCGAGGTCGAGCCAGGCGGGCCCTCGCTGCAGGTTCTGGGAGAAGCGCGGCAAGAAGGCGGGCCGCAGGTCGATGCCGAACGACAAGAGCCGCGCGGGGTCGTCGCCGCCGAGCGCGTCGGCGTAGTAGCCGTAGATGCCCGTCATCCAGAAATGGTGCAGGGCGAGCCGGGCCGCCAGCCGCGCCTGATCGGCCAGCTCGGCGCCCGCCCCCAGCGCGAGCGACACGTCCCCGCCAAAACGACCGTAGGCGCCGTTGGTGTCGCCGCGGGCAGCGTCGGGGTCGATCTCCCCTGGGAGCGCGCCGGTCGTTCGCCTGCCGGGATCCCACGCCGCCGCGCCCGGTGCCGCCCGAGCGGGCAGCGTGGCGGCGATCGAGAGCCCGAGCAGGGCTGGAAGACCGAGGCGCGAAGGTCCGCTCATGATCGGCACGAACACTCTAAATGACCGAGCCCGTTTCACGAACCAGAAGCGTGTCACTCATGCTCGGGAGAGAGCCCCGCGGCTGGCGGCCGCGACGCTGGGCGCGAGCCCGTGACGAACGCGACGATGGCGTCGCGCAGCTCCGGCGCGAAGATCAACCGCACCCGTTCGAAGCGCTGGCCCCCGAGCCGCCCGAGCAGAAACGACACGTCCGTGGGTCGGCGGGTGGAGCCGTCCGGGAACACCACCATCAACGGCTCGTCGGCGTCCTCGAACGGCAGGGTCTCCGCGACGTCCAGGCCGACGTAGGTCTGCGGGTCGAGCCCGGCGCTCTGCGCGATCTCCCGAGCGCCCTGCAGCCACTCGAGCCGCCGCTCCGGCAGCGCCTGGTCCGTGTAAAGCTCGAACGTCTTGAACAGGTGGCGGCCATACAGCCGGCGGCACAGGTCGGACAGGATGGGGTCGTTGACGTCGCACCACGCCGACAACGCTTGCCAGAGCACGAAGTCGTCGAGCTTCAGGTAGCTCGGCAGCGACGTGTCGCCGTCACGGGCCAGATCCGCGATCGCCGCCGGCAGACCGGGCAGGCGGCTGCCGTCCTGCACCAGCTCGCGCACGCGTCCCAAAATGCGCCCGAGCATCCACTCGCTCGCTCGGCTCGCCTTGTGGAAGTAGACCTGCTGGAACATGAACAGGCGCGCCAGGATGAACGACTCGATCGCCGGCAAGCCCTTGGCGCCATCGACCGCGAGCGGCGGCGTCTCGTTCGGCTTGTCGGCATGTCCGAGCCGGAGGCTGCGGAGCAGCCAAGGCAGGTCGAAGCTGCCATAGCCGACGCCGGTGAAGTGAGCGTCGCGCAGCAGGTAGTCGCAGCGATCGACATCGAAGGTGCCGCTGACGGTGCGCGCCAGATAGGTGAGCTCGTGGCGGCCGACGACCAGGTCAGCGACCCGGGCGGGCAACGTCGCGTCGAAGCGCCTCAGGATGGCGTTCACTTCGGTGCCGGGGTCCAAAATCGTGCGCCGGGTCCACTCTTCATGCGCGGGCCCATCGGGCATCGCGTCTTCGAACAGGTGGGAGAGCGGGCCGTGGCCGAGGTCGTGGAGCAGCGCGGCCGCCAAGGCGTCGCGCGCCCGCTCCGTGGTGACCCGTTGCCAATAGGGCAGCGGCTCCTGCACGGCCCGGAGCCGCGCGAGAAACTGGGTCATCACGAAGGCAGCGCCGAGGGCGTGCGAGAAGCGCGTGTGGTCGGCGCCGGGGTAAGAGAGGCTGGTCAGGCCGAGCTGCCGAATGCGCCGGAGGCGCTGGACCTCCTTCGCCTCGAGGAGGGCGGGCACGATGCTTTGCTCCTCGGACTCGAACGCCACGAGGCCGTGCACCGGATCGCGGAGGATCATCGCCGATCGCTCGTATCATCGCCGACCCGGGGCCCACCAAGCCCTCGAGGACAGGGAAGAAAATCGGCCGGCCGACTCGGTTCGCGGCGCTCGGCGTTCTTGGGGGGGGCCCGCAAAGGTCGAAGCGGCAAGCGCCGCCCGCCGGCCAAAACGCGGGGGGCCTCGAGCGAGACGAATATGCCGGCCGGCCGCTTACGAAACTGCTGGACAGGCCATAGCTTTGGTGTTGTCTATTAAAGTTCGCGCCCCTTGTTGTGGGGGGGCGTGGAAGCCACCATGTCCAACCAAGATACGAAGAACGCGGGGCGCGACGGGCGGGCGATGCGCCTCGAGGATCTACTGCGGCAGCTGCCGGATCGAGAGCTCGAGTCGCTGATTCAGCGCCTGGGGATCCGCATCGACGACGCGAAGCGCATCGATCGCCCCTCTCAGGTCGCTCGGGCGCTGCTCATGCTGCCGGAGGCCCGGGATCCATCGGGGTTACCTGGACCTACACGGGAGCTCCTCTATCGCATCGCGGAGGCCAAGGGCGTGCTGGCCGTGCCGTCGCTCCCCCCTGCCGTCGAGCCGCTGGTCGCTCGGGGGATCGTGTACGCCCGGGCTGCGGCGAGCGGCGTCGAGCTGCTCCTGCCGATCGCGTTCATGATCCAGATGCGGACCTGGGAGGGCGAGGATCCGCGCGGCGCCCGGGCCTTGTTGGCGCAGTCGAGCCAGGAGGTCGCCGGCAGCATCGCCTCGCACTACCTCGGGCGCACCGCCACGCCCCCGCTGGCGTTATCGCTCGAGCCCGCCTGGGAACAGCTCAGCGATCCCGCCGCGCTCCGCAAGGCGATCGAGGAGCTGGCGCCGCTCGAGCGCAAGCTCCTGCGCGCCGTGGAGAAGGTCGGCGGCGAGGTCGACACCGAGGAGCTGTTGGATCTGGAGCGGGAGCCCATGCGGCTGCGTGGCGCGATGGGCGCGACCCCGTCGCGGCGCGGCGTCGGCTTCGCGCTCGAGCGGCGCGGGTTTTTGATCCCCGTCCACCCGAACCGCCATGTCGTTCCAAGCGAGGTGGCGGCGATCGTGGGCGCCCAGCGCCGCGCCGAACGCGACGCGCGCCGGCGTGAAATCCGCTCGTTCGTGCTCGGTATGGATCACGCGCCGCGGCGCGCCCGGTTCGCTCAAGATCCGATCCCGCTGACGCTGGCCATGGCGCTCTCGGTGCGGGACCCCAGCGTCGAGGTGCGCGCCGGGGTGGGCACGCCGCGCTCGCTGATCACCAAGTTTTCCTCTCGCTTCGGGCGCGAAGCGGAGGCGGTGGCGCTGATCGCGGCCCTCAGCCGCGCCGTCGGCCTGTGGGATCCCTCGGTCATCAGCGTGGCCTCACCTCCGGGCGCCTACCGCGTGGATGAGCTCGGCCGCGCGCTCTTCGACGCCTGGCGGCGGGGCGGAGCGTGGGACGAGGCGCGCCAGGACGGCGAGGTGCTGCGCGTCGCCTCCGAGTCCCGCGAAGCGAGCCCCGTCGGGATGTTGCGCGAGCTGGTGCTCGAGGCGCTGCACGAGCTCGGTGACGGCAACTGGGCGCCGTGGGAAGCCGTCGCCGCCTACGTTCGCGCCGACAGCCGCACGCCGGGCCTGGGGCGGCTGATCGAGCGCTGGGCGCAGCGCAGCGGGGCGCCGGTCTCGACGCCGCTCGAGATCGCCCGCCGCATCGCGCTCGAGAGCCTGCACGTGCTCGGGCTGGTCGACATCGGCGAGGCCGACGGCGACTCCGGCGAGACGCTCAGGATCACCCCGCGGGGGCGGATGTACCTGGGCAACACGGAGCGGTCCGGGAGCGAAGAGCCGAGCAAATTCCTGGACGGTCAGGCGCTGCGCGTCGGCGGGGAGACCCGGGTCGGGCACGTGATGGGCGTCGCGCCGTTCGTCGAGGTCAGCAGCGTCGCCGGTCACCTGGACGTGACGCTGTCGGCCCAGACCTTGGCGCTGGCGCTCAGCGCCGGCTACGAAGGTGACATCATCAAGCAGCGGCTCGAGCAGCTCGCGCCCCTGCCCGATCCCATCGAGCGGCTGCTGGCGCAGGCGAGCGCCGTGATCGGGCGCGCCGAGTTCGTGCCGGTGCAGGGGTTCTTGTGGGTCGAGGATCCGGAAATTCGCGAGCTGCTCAGGACCCGGCGTCAGACCGCGGATCTCTTCGTCGACCCGTCCCCGCCGGCGGGCTTGTTGATCGCGCCCGGCGTCGACCTGGATCGGCTGGCCCGGCGCTGCCGCGGCCTGGGCATCGAGCTCATGGTCGAGGGCGAGGTGTACCGCAGCCGCTCGGGCCCGCCGTCGAGCCGCAACAGCGGCGCACGTCGCTACGACTCCAGCACCTCGATGAAGGCCGTGGATTCGGGGCGCCTCGAGCGGCGTCAGAGCGGCACGCGCCGCACGCGCAGCAGCTCGCAGACCATGCCTGCCATCCAGATCAAGCGCGGCAGCGGCGGCGGGGAGTAGGCGCCGCGAGTTCGCGTCGAGCTCGCGACTGGGCTCGGCCGCCCCCTCACCTGAGCGCGAGCGCCTTCGACATCACGAAGTCGTTGTCGAAGGCGAGCTGATGGCAGCTGTTGCAGCTGCCCATGGGGTCGCCGCCGTAGCCTTCGCCCACCGGGGCGCCCAGCCCGCGCAGGCACGCCGTTCGGGCGCCTGTTCCACCTGGTGCGGAAGGAATCGGACGAGCTGGCCCGACGATTCGCTGAGCGGACGGCTATACGCCATCGCCGAGCACCTCGGCCTGCGCGACGTGGTCGCTCGCCGGCCTGCCCCTGAGGCGCCCTGAACGCTGGTGCTCGACGGCGCGACCCGCTCACGAGCGCGTCTTCAGTCCGGGCGCTCGAGCTCGAAGCCGCTGGCTTCCCAGCCGAGCACGCCGCCCTCCAGAAACGAGACCGGGACCCCTTGCTCTGCCAGCTTCGACGCCACCTCTTTGGTCTGGTCGCCGCTGCGGCAGTAGAGCACGGGCGCGCCTGGCAACATGTGCAGCTCGGCTAGCCGCGACTCGATCTCCTCCAGGGGGATGTTGGCCGCCGATGGCAGGTGCGCTCGGGCGAACACCGGCGCCTCGCGCGTGTCGACCAGGCTGACGCGGCCTTGACGCAACAGCTCCGCGACCTCCGCGGGCTTGAGGGCGCCGGCGGCGCGGGGCAGGAAGGGATCGAGCATCTCCCGCAGCTGTGGCTTCTTCATGGCGCCGACGCGCCCGCCCACGGGCCGCCCCTGCATGAAGACGACGAAGGTCGGCACCGATTGGACGCCGAGCTCGCGGGCGAGCAGCGGCGATTTGTCGATGTCGACCGTGACGATCTTTGCCTTGTCCTGAAGCTCCTCTGCCAGGGCCTTCAGCTCTGGCGCCACGACCTTGCAGGGCCCGCACCACTCGGCGCCGAACTCCACCAGCACCGGGAGCTCGGATCGCAGGACTTCTAGCTCGAAGTTTTGTTCAGTTACCGCGGAGACCGCCATCGGCCCTATCTATACCCCCAAGTCGGTCTCGCAAGGGTCGAAACCAGCCGTGGCCTGCCGGGGCGTCGCAAAGCACGTAGAGCGCGGCGGTCGTGGCGAGCACGAGCGCGCTGGCAGCCCAGAGTCCGCCGCTCGGGGCCCGGTCCGCGAGCAGCGCGCCCCACGTCAGACCCGGTGGGCCGAGATCGAGCAAGCCGAGCGCCGCCTCGAGCGCCACCACGGCCGCCGCAGCGAACGCGGCCGTCACCGCCACCGGATCGAGCACGTGGGGCAGCAAATGCCGTAGGGCGAGCCGCCCCGGGGGGACCCCCAGGGCGCGGGCCGCTTCCACGAACGGCGCCGCGCCGAGCTGCAAGAGCTCCCCGCGCACCAGCCGCGCCGTCCGCAGCGCGAACAGCGCCACCAGCGCGATCAAAAGCCCGGCGGCGCTCCGCTCGGGCACGCCGGCCTGCACGACCGCCACCAGAACGACCGCCGGCAGCGCGCCGGTGACCTCGATCCCGCGAGCGAGCAGGCCGTCGAGCAGGGGGCCGCCGCGCGCCGCGAGGACCCCCAAGAGCAGGCCGAGCGGGATGGCGATGACGATCACGGCCAGCGAGAGCAGCACCGTGCCGCGGGTGGCGAGCAGCAGCCGGGCCAGGGTGCCGCCGTCACGACCCGGAACCCAGATCGTCGCCAGCAGCGCCACCAGCAACAAAAGGCCCAGCAGGCCCGCAGACATTCGACGCGCGAGCGTCACGGGCGCTCCTCCCGCCGGCGCGGTCCGATGGCGATCCGGTGGTCGGTGAGCTCCAGCAGCGCGTCGCTCGCGATTTGGGCCAGCGCCACCGCCAGCGTGGTCAGCACCACCAGCGCCATCAGCCAGGAGATGTCGCGGTGCTCGACGGCTTGCACCGTCACCGACGCGAGGCCCCGCAAGCCGAACGCCGCTTCTGCCACGAACACGAGCGTCACGAGCGTCGGTAGCTGGGCCCCGAGCAGCGAGAGGCTCGCCACGCTCGACGAACGGACGGATCGGAGGGCGACCCGGAGGGGAGACGCGCCGAGCGCGCGCAGCGCCTGCGCCGGCCCCTGTGACGCGAAGCGGCGGCTCGCGGCGCGCTGATAGCGGGAGACGAGCGCGGCGGTGACGGCGGCCGTGACGAGCCCCGCGAGCCACACATTCGAGCCGAAGGAGGAGAAAACGTGGACCAGGGTCGGCGGCAAGCTGGCCAGCGCGACGGCGACGGCGGTGATGGCGAGCTCGGCGGGCCGCCGGACGACCGCCGACCACATGCCCGTCGCGATGCCGGAAAAGTAGCCGCCGACGAGGCTCAAGCCGAGCAGCAGGAGCGTGATGGAACCCCGCCCGCGCAGCAGGTCGAGCACCGCCACGCCCTCGCGCGTGCTGCCGAGCCGCGTGCGCACGGCCTCCGTCGTCCAGCGACCATACCGCGTCTCGGTTAGCATCGCCGCGAGCCGCGCGGCCCCATCGAAGGTCACGAACCGAGACCGGTGGGCGATCCACCAGCGCTGCCACTGCTCGACCACGGCAGCGGCCTCGGCGGGGGACGCCGAGTCGGAGATCGTCCACGGCTTGTCCGCCGCGTGCGCCGCCACCGAGGTCAACCGCTGCACGCGCGCCACGTCCTTGGCGGTCTTCACGCGGCCCATGGCCTGGACGAGGTAGGGCAGGGCATAGGTGTCGAGCTGCACGATGTCCTCGCGCCGCAGCTTGGAAGGGCGCTCCGCCAGGCGGCGGACCAGGCGTCGCACGACGGCCGCGCGGAAGTCGATGGACCGGGTTTGCCAGTATTGCGACCAGAAAAGCACCGCCCGCTCTGGATCGTTCAGCTCCTCCTCCGTGCCCACCCGCATCCGCCGGGCGACGGGGCCGAGCGCCATCGCCAGCTCCGAGCGCGCGGCGGGGGTGAGGGTGTCGAGGTTCGGCAGGACGTGGGGCAGGGCCGCGCCACCGAGCTGCACGAGCTCCCGCGCCGCCGGCTCGGAGCGCCCGCGCCGCAGCTGTTCGAGCGCCAGGCGGGCCCGGTCGTGCACGTCTCGAGGGTTTGGATTGAAGAAGACGGGCAGGGCCGCCGCGTCGCCCTCCGCCTCGGACGCTTGCCAGCGCGAGAGCCACCAAAAGGAGACGGCCGAGACGAACACCAGCACCGGCAGCGTCCAGAGCAGACGCCGCAGCGCCTCGCGCAGCGTACCGAAGAGCTCGCTCAACGCAGTACGTAGAAGCCGGTGACGGCGACGAGCAGCATGGCGCCGAGCACCATGAAACCGACCAGCATGGGGGGCAAGCCCGTGGTGGGCAGCTCGACCGGCTCATCGTGCGGCGGGTAGGCGGAGCTCCCTCCGCCTGGGTGCCCCGCCGGCGCGCCCCCATCCGCGAAGTCCACCGCGCCCGCCGGGCTGCTCACGCCGAGCAGGGTTTGGCCTACCTTGAGGCGTCGCGGGTCGTGGGTCGGCTCTTCCTGCAGCGCGTAATCTTGGCTGCTCAACGGGGTCGGCCGATCGAAGTCGATGTCCTCCCGCTCCGGCAGCGGGTACTTGCGGTAGCGCAGCGGCTCGTCAGCAGCGGAAGGCCCCTTCAAACCGTCCCCGTCGAACTTCGCGACGATCACGGTGATGTTGTCGTGTCCGCCCGCTTGATTGGCGCGCTCGGTGAGCTCCTTGCACGCGTCGAGCGGATCACCATGCGTCAGCAGGACCTCACGAATTTCATCGCTCCGGATCATGCCGCTCAGGCCGTCGGAGCACAAAAGGAGCGTGTCGCCGCGCCGGAGCTCGACGTACGTGAGATCGACCTGAACCGTCTCGGCGGTGCCGAGGGCCTGCAGGATGATGTTGTTGTGCTCGAAGGTCTCGGCTTCCTCCTCGGTGAGCTGCCCGGCTTCGATCAGCTGGTTGACCAGCGATTGATCGCGCGTCACCTGCACGAGCTCTTGCCCGCGCAAGATGTAGCCGCGGCTGTCGCCGACCTGTGCGATGAAGAGCCGGTCGTCGACCAGGGCAGCGACGGTCGCCGTGGTGCCCATTCCTCGCCGCGATCGATCCGCCCGCGCTTCGTTGAAAATCCGGACGCCGGCCTCCTCGACCGAGAACACCAGCCGGCGCGCCAGCTCGTCCGGGCTCTCCGGAACGCCGGCTTCCTGCAGCTTCTCGAAAATGATGTCGACGGCCAGCTGGCTGGCGACCTCCCCGGCCGCCGCACCCCCCATGCCGTCACACACGCCCAACACCGTTCCGTGGTCGCCCACGATCTGCCGGCGATCGGCGTCGTCGAGCTGGCGGCTGCCGCGGGTCAGGTCGGCGATCAGGAAGTTGTCTTCATTGTGCTCGCGGATTTGGCCGACGTCGGTTCGGCCGAACACTTGAATTCGGATCTCGCCGGGCGTTCGATGACTGCCAGCGACCTTGCCTTCGCTCATGTCAGTTTCGCCCATCGTCCTCGACTTCCAGTCGGAACAGGTGCTGGCCGATCCGAATGTGATCGCCACCGCTGAGCTGGCGTTCCCCGCGAATCCGCACGTACGTGCCGTTGGACGACCCGAGATCGTGCAAGCCAAACGACCCATCGCTGGCGTCGCGCCGGATCGCAGCGTGCTGCCGGCTCATGAAAGGATCGGTCGTGAACACGATGTCTCCGGACTCCCTACCGATGATGGTCTGATCTCGACCGATATAAAAGGCGTCCCGAGGTGCTCCTTCGACCGTATGCTGGGTGAGCCGGGCATACCGGGGGGCCACGGGGGAGCCGAACAGGCGGGTCCCCTGCTGGGTGGCAACCCCGAGCCCTTGTTCCGCGTCGCTCACGATTTCGAACCTTAACACTTCAAGGCCAATCAGGACCAAGTCGGCGTGTTCGAGCCGGTGTGGCCCCGTAAGTCGCACATATACTCCGTTGACGGAGTCGAGATCCCGAACGAAAAAGCGCCCGCCACGGCAGGTGAGGCGGGCGTGACGGGGTGAGACATAGGGGTCGGTGGGCAGCAGCACCTGACCCTGTTCGCGCCCGATGTCGGTCTGCTCCTCACCTAGCGGGTAGCTTCGGCCTGCCGTTCCGTCTTGCCCGATCACCACGAGCTCTGCCGCGACGGCAGGCGCGCTGGCAGGCGCCGGGGCGGGTCTGGGCTCGGCTGGCGGCCCGCCAGCCGATTCAGTGGCCGGGGAGCGGTCTGCCCCCCGCAAGCGGCTGCCACAAAACTGACAGAAGGCGACGTCGGCGGGGCTCTCGCCCTTGCAGCGCGCGCAGACCACGGTGTCGGCGTGCGCGCCGGCGGCGATGCCGAGCACGGGCGCGCCGACGAGCGGCCCGGGGCGATGGGGTTGCTCGCTGGGCCGTCCGAGAGGGGAGCCGCAAGCGGAGCAGAAGCTGTTGGTCAGCGGGTTGGCGACGCCGCACTGCAAGCAGAGCCGCGTCCCCGAGCCGCCCTCGCGCCGGGCGAACTCGAACTGCGGCGCGGGCGGGCGAGAGTGCATCGGGCGCGGTGGCGGCTCGGCGTTGGCCGGCGGAAGGCCCGCAGCGGGCGGGGACGCCTGGGCGGCGTGGCCTCCGGCGGCGGCGCTTTCCAGGCGGTTGCCGCAATCCTGGCAAAAACGGAGCTGGTCTGGGTTGTCACACCCGCAGCGATGACACTTCACGATGCGATCAAGGGGACCTTGCGCCGCCGGGCGCGTCAAGAGGCTGCTTTCGGATTCGACGCGGCCCGGAGCGGGGCGCTCGCGCCCGGCAGCGCATCGCCCTCACCAGCGGGGGAGCGGGTCGCGGATCTCGAAGTTGAGCTCGATGCCCAAATAATGGGCAAATCCGAAGCCGAGGAAGCCGTCGGCGCGGCGCTCCCCGGCGCTGTCGCTCCAGCCCCGCAACAGCAGCGGCCGGTAGAAGAGCGCGGCCCCCACCACGGTGGCGCTCGTGATCTGGAACTCCAAGCCCGCGCCCAGGGATCCGGCGACCCCGGCGGTGTCATAGCCCCATTCGTTGCCGTACAGCGTCGCGCCGAGCCCGGCGCCCAGGTAGGGATAGAGCCGCGTGCCGTGGCCGACGTAGTAGCGGGTCTCCGCTCGCAATTGCTGCAGGATCGCCAGTCGGATCAGGTTCGCTGCGTCCAGCCGCGCGAACT
Source organism: Pseudomonadota bacterium (assembly GCA_023418705.1). Taxonomy (GTDB): domain Bacteria; phylum Myxococcota_A; class Polyangia; order Polyangiales; family Polyangiaceae; genus JAEZYZ01. The sequence goes on from JAEZYZ010000095.1 coordinate 17,753, forward strand.
CGTAGGCGCCGCCCACGTACCAGGGGCCTCGGGAGCGATAGCCGGCGCGGATGGTCAACCCGCCACCCGAGCCCATGATGCAGGGATCGGTGGGGCACACCTCTTCGGCGGCGACCAAGGCCTCGCCCGTGATGCCGACGCCGTATTGGAGAAAGTGGCTGCTGCTCGGAGGGGGTCGATCGTGGTCCGCCGCCGCTGAGGCTGCGGATGAGAGCAGGCAGGCGCCCAGGCCCAAGGCGACCAGAGCCCGCCGCGCGCCGCAGCGCAGGCGGTGCAGATGTCCCGGGTCGAGCGGCGGCTCGTCCGCCGAAGTGCCGACGCGCATGCGTGGGCTCTTCTTATCATCCGGGCGCGCTCCCAAATCGCCTTTCGCCCCAGACCGCACCTGCTGGGGTGTAGCGGGTTTCCCGCCGCAGCGCTGCGCGGGCGCGATTTTCGCGGGATCCACCCATCCGAAGTCCCCCAAGACGCGGGACGCTGGCCCCCCGGACGACCAAGGCCGCGGCCGAAGCGCGGATTTTGCGGCGGGCCCGCGCTTTTTCGACGCCGTCGCCGGCCCCGCCAGAAATTTCGCAGGCGGCTCGACCCGGGCATTGACGCAGGGTTCGATCATGAGCTTCAAGGACGATCCGACCGCCAACCCGCGCTTGCCGGCTTGACTGCCCGGTGACGCTTCGCTTAAAGGCGACAACGACCCCTTGGAGCACGGCTAGATGGACATTTACCTCGACAAGCGCGCCGTTCGACAGATCCGGGTATCCGCTCAGGAGGCCATTGAAGAAGGCGACATCGAGTCGCTGCGTGAGGACATCCTCGAAGCGTTCACCGAAGATCAGGTCGAGGAGATCGAGCGGCGGCTCGATGCGGGTGACTTCTACGAGTTTTTGACGGACGTCCTGGACGAGTGGAGCGGGGACGACGTCGACGAGCTCTTCGAGCTGCTCGAGACCCAGCTCGGTGAGGTGGGCATCGACCTGAAGACGGACGTCAAGAGCGAAGACGAAGACGAGGACGAAGACGAGGACGAGGACGAGGACGTCGAGGAAGAAGCCGAAGACGACTTCATCGAGGACTGATCCTCCGCGAGGTCAGGTCGGCGTCCATCGCCGCGAGGCCGCCGGTGCCGGTGGGCACGAGCGCGCTGGTCCTGGGTCAGGAGCAGAGGTCGCGAGACCTGCCCGATGGAGCCGCGCAGGGATCGAATGCTAAGGCTCCCCATTCACGAAGCCGTCACCTTCGTCATGGTGCACCCGCACTATCCGGAGAACGTCGGCGCCGCGGCGCGAGCGATCAAGACCATGGGTTTTTTTCAGCTCGCGCTGGTCAAACCCAGCAAAATCGCCGTTCCAGAGCACGAGATGGCGCTGAAGATGGCCGTCAAATCGTGGGATGTCCTCGAGTCGGCGCGGCGCTACCAGACCCTGCCCGAGGCGATCGAGCAGAGCGATTGGGTGCTGTCGACCACCTCGCGACGCGGCTTCTCCGGCGTGCTCACGGCGCGCGCGGCGGCCCCGGGCGTCGTCGAGCGCGCGGCGCGCGCGGAGAAGATCGCGATCGTGTTGGGCAACGAGAAGACCGGGCTCAGCGCGGAGGACCACGCCCGATGTCACGCGGCCGTGCGGATCCCGATGGCCGCCGACCAGCCGAGCGTCAACCTGGCTCAGGCGGCGCAGATCCTGGCTTATGAGCTGTTCGTCGCCGCGCTCGAGGCGCGCGCCCGCTCACGCCACCCGGACGTGACCGGTTGACGTGGAAGATCGCAGGAGCCGGGGCGCCATGTCTCGGATCCGCCAGGCGATCCGGGTCGCCATCGCCATCACCGGCTCCTGGGAGTTGACGCCGATGCTGGTCGGCAGCACCGAACCATCGGCGACGAACAGACCGGGCAGCTCGAAGCACTCCCCGTTCTGATCGACCACGCCGCGACGAGGATCGTTGCCCATGCGAGCGCTGCCGAGGGGATGGAATGCCATGCATTCGATGCGCCGGGCGTCCAGATCCATGTGCTCGATGCGGCGCGCTTCGTCCATCGAGCGCACGGGTGGCAGACCGAAGATCGGCAGATAGACCTCCCGCGCTCGGGCGGCGAAGGCCATCTCCGCCAGGATCGTGAACGCGCGCCGCAGCTTCACCAGATCGGGGGGGGCCATCGTGTAGGTGACGAACGGCTCGCGCGAGCCGGCGCCGCGCCGCGTGCGGCCGCCGCCCTCGTCGTGGATCATGGCGCCGAAGACCCCGATGTACGGCAGCGTCTCGATGTGGCGCCGCAGGGTCGGCCCGAAGCCGGGGAACGCCGCCGACAAGACGTTGACCGCGCTGTAGACGCCCACGAGCGTGATGCCCTCGTCCGCGAAGGCGTCGCTGTAGACGCTCTGCATCGCGCCGTTCCAGCCCTCCACGCGTTCGTCGAACAGGGCGCTGACGCGCGCCGCCGGGTGCAGCGTGATGTGCCGTCCCAGGTCCGGGCTCTGCCGGCCGATGCCGGAGGCTTCGAGCAGGGGCGGCGTGTGGATCGTGCCGCAGGCTGACACGACGATGGGGGCGCGGATCTCGAAGCGGTGTCCCGGCGCTCCCAAGAGGCGGCCGCTGACGCCGGCGGCGCGGCCGTTCTCGATCAGCACCCGCTCGACGAGCGCGTCGGAGATCACGCGCGCGTCGTGCTCGAGGGCGCGCGGCAGGTACGCCACGTCGACGCTCATCTTCACGCCCGCCGGGCAGCCGAAGGTGCAGCGGGCGTTGCCTTCACACCCCGGGGTGTTGCGCCGCAACGGCCGAAACGGGATGCCGAGCCGTTCGGCGCCCTGTAGAAAGCGCAGCGTCGAGTGCGAGTGTCGATCCGGAGGCACCGGTCCGATGCGGCAGCGCCGCTCGACGTCCGCGTACCCCGGCTCGAGCGCTCGCTCGCTGAGCTCCTCGAGGCCGAGGTCCCGCTCCCAGTGCCCGTGGATCGCGCTGGGGATGCGGAAGCAGATGCCGCCGGTCATCACGCTGCTGCCGCCGATGCAGCGGCCCGCCATCAGCGCGATGATCGGGCTCTGTCCGAAGCCCACGGTCGCGATCATCCCCGATTCGCGGCCCAGGCGGCGCAGCGACTCGCTCGGACGAAACGCGCCGTACTGGTCGGGCCGATAGTAGGGGCCCTCCTCGAGCACGATGACGGAGAGCCCCGCCTCCGCCAGGTGCGTGGCGACCACCGCGCCGCCCGAACCCGAGCCGATGACCACCGCATCGCAGTGCTCGCTGAAGCCGCGCGCCAGATCGCGCCCCTTGACGATCGGCGTCGAGGCGGGGATCCCCGGTCTCATGGAGACCTTCGGCCTCATGCGGTGGCGTCCCGTGCCGGAGCCGTGGAGGGCGTCGAGCGCGCCTCGGGAGCGAGCGTGCGCAGCTGTCGCCGTGAGGTGAGGCTGGGGCGGTCGAACCCGGTGGAGGCCAGCTCAGGCCCTTCCTCGAAGGCGACGATGCAGATCTGGACCTTGAAGCCGGCGAGCACCGCGGCGAGCAGGCCAAAGCGCGTGGTCTCTAGCCGCTCGAGATACAAGAGCCGGCGGCCGATGCGCAGGCGGCTCATGCGCCGCAGCGTGCAGAGGTAGACGAGCGACAACCACTCGAGCAAAAACAGCCCGAGCAGCCAGCTCCTTCGCGCCTGGGCGCTGGCGGCGCCGATGCTGTGATCGATGCCGAGCACCACCCGTTCGACGAGCTCCGGCCGCGGCGGGCACAGGCGGTGCTCTTCGTCATAGTCGCACAACATCGCCTCGGCCAAGGCCGCCACGATGCGTCGCGCGCTGGCGTTCAGGACACGCGGCTCGGGCGCGTGTTCTGTGCCGGCGCGCGGCTCGCCATGGGAGACTCCCGCCATCTAACTATAGAATAGCGCCGATTCGTACCCGGCGCTTTACCGCGCGGCATCAACAGCGAGCGCGGGCTGCTTTCCGCGCGCGCGTCGGGGAGAAGCCGGGTCGGCGCCGGGCGGATCGCCGAGGCCTTCGTGTCGCCCGCGCGTCACTCGGCCGAGCGCGCACAACGGAAGCCGATGTAGGGCGCCCGCACGTTCGGATCGGCGGCGTTGCGGGCAGCGCCGCGCAGCCAGGCCGAGGCCGACCTGAAATCACCACCGCGCAGCACCCGCGGGCTGCCATGAGCGGAGGGCGCGGGGGCCGCGCCGCCCGAAGCCGCAGGCGGGCCGGTCGGATTCACCGCCGGGCCGTCCGGGTACGACGGCGCGTACCGGTCGTACACCCACTCGGACACGTTGCCGGCCAGGTCGAGCACGCCCTCGGGGGTGCCGCCCTCCGGATAGGCGCCGACGGGCGCGAGCTCTTCGAAACCGTCGCTCGGGTCGGTCGTGCTGAGCCCCGGGCGACCGTGATTGGACGCGCGCGAGTTGTAGAGGTCGCCCCAGGGGTAGCGCCGGCCGCTCGGCCCCCGCGCGGCGCGCTCGAACTCCGCCTCCGTCGGCAGGCGCGCGTTGCGAAACTGGCAGTAGGCGCGCGCATCCTCGTACGTGACCAGCGTCACCGGATAGTCCGGATGGTAAAACCGCATGGCTCCGGCGCGGTACGGCAGCGGGCGGCAGTGGCCGAGGGCAACGCAGCGCTCGTACGCCGCCACGGTGACCTCGGTGCGGTCGATCCAATAGGCGGCGAGGCGCACCCGCCGCTGCGGCATCTCATGGGCGAAGAGCGTCTCTTTGCAGCGTTCGCCGAGGCCGTCGCGGCCGCACTCGACGGCGGCTTCGATCACGTCGATCGGGCTCGAGCCCATGATGAAGGTGGACGCGGGGATCCGGACCATGGTCGACCCGGGGGCGCGCAAGAACACCAACCCGTCGGTGGTGAACGCCCGATCGGCGCCGATCCGGGGGCGAGCGCCGCCGGACGGCCCGGCTCCGCGCCCTGACAGCGCGGCCCGAGGCGCGGCGCACAAAACCGCCACGACCAGCGCCGCTGCGAGTGCCACGCGCCAGCTGCCGCGAGCTCCGACGCGCTTCGAAAATGCGGCCAGCCCGCTCACTGGCCAACTCTGGAAGCGTCGGCCGCTGCGGCATCAGCGGTCAGTCCCGGTGCGCCCGCGTCGGCGCCTGGAGAGGAAGCGGCGCCGTCACGCTGGTCACGCTCAACGCCAGCGTCGCGCGGGCGGGCCCGCTTGGCCTTGGACGCGACCAACATCAATGCGCCAGCGTTTCGGCGGCGCTCGTTTTTGGGGGCCGCCTCGGCGAGGTACGCGGTGGGCGGGGCTTCGGCGACGGGGTTTGGCGCTCCGTGCTCTGGCGCGGCCGCGGCGGGCGCCCGCAAGGAAGCGTTGAGCTCGGCCACGCCGAGCGCGAGGAGCGCGCCGGCCGCCGCGGCGCCGAGCGCGACCCGCTTGGTGCGGCTTTGGGAGACGACATGGGCGGTTCGGTGCCGCTCGTCGGGCAGCGTCGGCATGGCCGCGCGCTGCGACACCGTCAGGGCCTCGGCCAAGGCGGCGCCGAAGCCGTCGCAGGTCGGGTAGCGGGCGGTCGGATCCTTGGAGAGCGCCCGCGCCAGCACCGTATCGACATGGGGATCGACGCCGCACAGATCGGCGATCCTCGGCGGATCTTCGGTCGAGATGCGCGTGGCCACTGCCACGGCGTCGTCGCCGGGGAAGGCCCGCCGCCCGCTGATGGCTTCGTAGAGCGTCGCCGCTAGCGAGAACTGGTCGCTCGCCGGTGAAAACTCGCCCAGGGCGATGGCCTCCGGGGCGCTGTAGGCCGGCGTCCCGAGCAGCCCGCCGTCGCGCGTCAGGGTCGAGTCCGGCACGCGCGCGATGCCGAAGTCTGCGATCTTGCTGCCGGTCTTCGACAGGATCACGTTCTCGGGCTTGATGTCCCGGTGCACGACGCCGGCCTGGTGAGCGGTGGCCAAGGCGTCGCCGAGCTCGCGAGCCAGGCGCGCGAGCGCCTCCGGCCCGATCTGCCCGCGCGCCAAGCGGTCTTTCAGCGTGGTGCCCTCGACGTATTCGAACACCAGATAGAGGCCGAGGTCCGAAGCCTCCCCCATGTCGTGCAGCGATACGATGTGCGGGTGGCTGACGCGGGCCGAAGCGCGGGCCTCGTGCCGCATGCGGTCGAACAGCGCCTGGCGCTGCTCGGGCAAGAGCCCCAGGTCGTCGCGCAACAGCTTCACCGCGACACCCCGCTCGAGGACCGGGTCGTGCGCCAAGAGCACCCGCCCCATGGCGCCTTGGCCGAGCAGGCTGACCACGCGGTAGCGGCCAATCGATTCGGGCAGGCTGCGCTCGGGCGGGGGCATCACGGATCGACGCCACATGTATCGCCTGAGGCTTCGCCGCGCCAATCCTCCGATGTCGGTCCGAGGGCCAAAAATCCCCGCGCCCGACCACGCCGAGCCCCCGAGCCTTCCTCCGGGTCCGCGCGGACCCGCGCCTCACGCGCCCGCGTCCGGGTCTTCTCCGTCGGCGCCCGCGTCTGGCTTCGCCTTCTTCGGGGGCTTCGGCGGCGGCTTCGGAGCCGGCTCCCCGTACTCGTCCCGCAGCTTGCGCAAGAGCCCATCCCTCAGCACCTGCTCGTGGTAGCGGGGCATCTTTGGCAGCTGGACGTAGATGCGGACCTCGCCCCGGTGCTCGACCACCTCGATCGAGCCACGCCGCTGTTCGCCCTCGTACTCGAACAAGAGGTAGGCGGCCTCCGGGTCCTTCTCGACCACGGGGTAGCCCAAATCGACCCGCAGGTAGCGCAGCGCCCCGCTGAACGTCTGGGCTTTGGTGTACCGGGACTCGGCCTGCACCCGCGCGTCCGCTGGCTCGGCGCCGAACAGGTTCACGGCCACGGCCGCGGCGAAGAGGAGGCTCGCTGTGGGTCGCATACGTCCGCGCCCGTCACCTAAGACTGCCCGCAGGGGAGGGGCCAAGTTTTCACACGTTCCGCAGCGCGTTCGAGAGATCGACCCGCTCGACCACCGCGGCGACCAGCGCGCCGGCGAGGGTCGTGGCGACCTGGATCAGATAGAGCAAGAACACGTACGCGGCGCCGGCAGTGACGACCTTCTCCGCCGGGAAGTACATGGCGAACCCGGCATAGACGGAGATCTGGAAGGCCCCGAAGAACCCCGGCGCGTTGGGCAACAAGATCCCGAGCGCCAGCACGCCGACCAGCGTGCACGCCTGGGCGAAGGTGATGTCCGTGAAGCCGCAGCCCCACGCCAGGAGCCAGGCCCCCGCCGCGTTCAGCAGCCAATACAGCGCCGTCGCGAGCACGAAAGGCAGCGCGAACCGCGTCTGCGGCAAAAAACTCAGGCCGGCGGCCACCTGCTCGATCCGAGTGGCCAACCAGGCTGCCAGACGCAGCGAGATCAGACCGAGCACGTTCTCGACCAGGCGCCGCGCCCACGTCCGCCGCCAGTAGAACGCCCCCATCACCACGAACGCGACCGTGAACAAGATCAGGGCGGAATACGCGGCTCCAGGCACCACCGCGACCGGCACGGGCAAGGCTCCGATGTGATCGGGGAGCGGATCGAGCGGCGTTGCCAGCTGCAGCGCGATGAACAAAAGCGCGCTCAGCATCAGACCGTCGATGATGCGCTCGGCGGCGACGGTGCCGGTCGCCTCCCAGGCGGTGAGCTTGCCTTGCTGTCGGATCAGCACGGGCCGCACGATCTCCCCGGTGCGCAGCGGCATCAACAAGATGGCCGCGAACCCGATGGTGGAGACGGTCAGCACCCTGCGCAGCGACACCCGGTGGATCGGGGCGAGCAACCAGTGCCAACGCAACGAACGAACCAGGTGCACCGCGATCCAGATCGCGGTGTACGCCCACACGGTCCACCACTTGACGCCCGCGAACGCCTCGGGACCGGGAAATAGCGGCAAGGCGCCCGCGCGCAGCAGCCACACGAACCCGCCGGCCACGGCGAGGGACGCGCCGAGCTTCAGGCCGAGCCGGACATTCGCCGTCCGTCCCCTGGACGCGGTCGGAGGTGGCAGAGGCGACGGAGGGGGATCCAAGGGCAGGGAGCCGGCTCGGGGGGGAGGCGTCAAGGGCGAGGGAGGATCGGCAGAGCGCCGCGGCGTTGTCAAATCTCAATCCGCCCGCGTGCCGGCGAGCAAGGCCTGCGGCCCCACGCGGAACAGGTAGTCCACTTCCTCCGCCCCATAGAGCTCTTCGATGCGCCGCATGCCGGCCGCGACCAGCTCGACGTCCGACGCTCGGTGCGCGTCGCTGCACGCGGCGTGATAGAGCCCTCGCTCGAGCAGCTCCTCGGCGCAATCCTCGGGGGCGCGCCCGTACTTGCCGACGAGCGCCGCCGTGTCGAGCAGGGCGGCGGCCCCGGCGTCGACCAGGCGCTCCAGGGTCTCCGGCGAGCGCCACAAACAGCGGTAGCGCTCCGGATGTGCGATCACCGGCAAGAGCCCTCGACGCCGGAGCTCCCCGAGCTGGCGGTCGATGGCGACGGGGAAGTTCTGCTCGTAAAACTCCAACAAGACGGCCTTCTCCCCCGGATAGGGCAGCCCCTCGCCAGCCAGCAGCCGCGCGAACACCACGCTGTCGAAGTAGTGCTCGCTCGACAGGGCGAGGGCGGGCAGGTCTGCGCCATCTCTCAACCCAGCCCGCGCCCGCTCGTAGGCGGCGATCAATCCTCCACGCTGATTGTCGAACATGCCGGGCCGCATGTGGGGCGTCGCGATGACGGTGTCGAAGCCGAGCGAGAACAGCCCGCGCAGCAGCCGCTCGGCTTCGGCCAGGGTCGGCGCGCCGTCGTCGATGCCAGGGATGAAATGGCAGTGCAGGTCGCAGTAGCCGCGCATGCGCACTTTTAGCCTACTTGGGCGCGCGGCGATGGGAAACCGTCCCGCCGAGCGGACCAGGGTGGCGGCAGCCAAGCTCGCCGCGCGTGCGCGGCAGCGGGCTCGACGGCCCGATTTGGCCCGAGATCGCCGCGCTCGACGACGTGACGGCCAAATTCCCTCCTGGCGAACCCGACGCCAAGGGATAGATTGGGCTCCCTCACCCATGCCCGCCCGACTGGAAGATCTGCTCGACGAACGTCGCGTCGTCCTGTGTGTCGGATCGGGTGGGGTGGGGAAGACGACGATCACCGCCGCGCTGGGGTTGATGGCCGTCGAGCGCGGAAGGCGGGTGCTCTGCCTCACCATCGACCCTGCCAAACGTTTGGCGCAAAGCTTCGGTTTCGAGTCATTTTCCACCGAGGCGCAGGAGGTGGCGCCGGAGCGGTTGGCGGCGGCGGGTGTTCGGGCGCGCGGCAGCCTGACGATCATGATGCTGGACACCAAGCGCACGTTCGATCAGCTCGTGGAGCGCCTGGCGCCCGATGCGGCGTCCCGCCAGCGCATCTTCGACAACCGGCTCTACCAGCATGTCTCCACCGGTCTGGCGGGCATCCAGTCCTACATGGCCATGGAGAAGCTGCTCAGCGTCGAGCAAGAGCAGCGCTACGACCTCATCGTCCTCGACACCCCGCCCACCACCAACGCGCTGGATTTCCTGGACGCTCCGGGGCGGCTGATCGACGTGCTCGATAGCCCCGCGCTGCGCTGGTTTCTGGAGGCGATGGAGGCGTCGGGTCGGTTCAGCCTGAACGTGGTGGCCAAGGGCATGGGCGTGGTGCTCAAGGGCATCGGCAGGATCACGGGCATGGGCTTCCTCGAGCAGTTCGCCCAGCTGCTCGCGGACCTGAACGCGCTGTTCGGGGGCTTCCGGCGACGGGCGACGCTGGTGGGCGAAGCCTTCCGCAGCCCCCGCTTCGGCTATGTGTTGGTGACCTCACCGGACCCGGCCGCGATCCAAGAAGCGCTGTTTTTCTCGAGCCGCTTGCTCGAGCTTGGGATGCGGCGCGACGCGCTGGTCGTCAACCGCGTCCGGCTCACTCGCCCGGGGCCGGTCGATCGCGAGCAGGTCGAGCAGGCGATCGCCGAGCTCGGTCTGGACGTGCCGCCCGGTACCGCGGACAAGATCCTCCAGGCGTTCGCCGACGAGCAGCAGCTCGCCGCGCTCGATGCCGCACACCTGGCCACGCTGCGGCAAGAGCTGGCCGCCCATCCCATCCCGATCTTCATGGAGGTGCCCGCGCTCGCTGGCGACGTGCACGACGTCGAAGCGTTGGCGCAGGTCAAGGCGGCGCTCGGCCGCCCCGCCTCCCCCGAAGATCTCCGCCCGCCGGACGGCGCGTAGCGGATCAGCTCCGCTCCGCTGTTTGTGTACAGGAAGCTTGGAACTCCAACTGAGGACCGACGACGTCGGTGGCCCTTCCGCTCTTCTGCTCTCCTCCTATGAAAACGAGGTCCGGAGTAGGCACCACGAGCTCCCTTGAATTTTCACAGGAAGGCGCGGAAGAGCGGAAGAATTTGGGATTGGGGATGGGTCCGAAGCGGGCGCGTGTGGGTGGGTCGTCACAGCGGTTCACGTCGAGCCGGTCGAGATCGACTCCGAGCGGGGACCGACGACGTCGGTTCCCCTTCCGATCTTCCGCCCTTCCTGTGACCCATCTCCGAGCCCGACGGGTCGACACAGCTCGCTGTCTCAGTCGTGAAATCCGTTTTCACGGACTCGAGGTGGGCCGAAGGCCCTGATGGTCTTCCTGTGAGCGAACGCCGAGCCGCGAGCCGCGCCTGCAGCGGCAGGCGCGCTCTGCGAGCTCGGCGGTCTTCAGGCGCGCGCGCGGCTGCCCGGCTTCGACGTAGCGCGCTTCTTGGATCCCCTGGCGGGGGTCGCGGCGGCCGGCAGCTTGCTCTTGCCGTTGGCGCCCGAGGCCTTGCCGTTCGGCGCAGCGCTCTTGCCGTTCACGGCCTTCTTGCCGTTCGCCTTTGGCCGGGAGCCGGGGAGAAGGTCCGCGGCCAGCTGCTTCGCCCGCGTGGTGCTCTCCCATGAGAAGCCGTCGCGCCCGAAATGACCGTATGCGGCGGTGGCTCGGTAGATGGGGCGGAGCAACCCGAGCTCCTCGATCAGAGCCTTCGGGCGGAAGTCGAACTGCTCGGCGATGTACTTCTGCAGCTTCTCGTCCGAGATCTTCCCGGTGCCGAAGGTGTGCACGTACACGCCCACGGGTTTGGCGACGCCGATGGCGTAAGCCACCTGCACCTCGACCTTGCGGGCCAGCCCGGCAGCCACGATGTTCTTGGCCACGTACCGGGCGTAGTAGCAGGCCGAGCGATCGACCTTGGAAGGATCCTTGCCGCTGAACGCCCCGCCCCCGTGTCGGCCCATACCGCCGTACGTATCCACGATGATCTTGCGACCGGTGAGGCCGGCGTCCCCGTAGGGGCCCCCGATCACGAAACGACCGGTGGGGTTGACGAAGTACTTCGTCTTCGAGTCGAGGAGCTTCTTGGGCAGCACCTTTTTGATGCAGAGCTCCATGACGGCTTCCGTCAGCTGCTTGTGTTTGGTGTTCGGCGCATGCTGCGTGGAGACGACCACGGCGTCGATGCGCTTGGGGCGATCATCTTCGTACTCGATGGTGACCTGGCTTTTGCTGTCTGGGCGCAGAAAATCCAAGGTGCCGGACTTGCGCAGCTTGGCCAGGTGCTTCACCAGCGAATGCGCATACATGATCGGCGCCGGCATCAGCTCGGGCGTCTCGTCGCAGGCGTAGCCGAACATCAACCCTTGGTCGCCGGCGCCCTGCTCTTTGAAGAGCCCCTCGCCTTCGGTGACCCCCTGCGAGATGTCCGGCGACTGGGGCTCGACCGCGATCAAGACGCCGCAGGTGTCCGCATCGAAGCCCATTTCGGAGCTCGTGTAGCCAATGTCCTTGACGACCTCGCGAGCGATCTTGCCGAACTCCAAGCTGGCGCTCGTCGTGATCTCACCGGCCAGGACCAAAAAACCCGTCTTGCACAGCGTTTCACAAGCGACGCGGCTGCTCGGGTCGACTGCCAGCGCGGCATCGAGGACCGCATCCGAAACTTGATCGCAAAGCTTGTCGGGATGACCTTCGCTGACCGATTCGGAAGTGAACAGATACTGGCTCATGCTGCGTAACTCCACTAGATTGAAGGCGAAAAAAAACCGCTGGCCCCTCGCCCTCCGTGGGGGCGGCCACGCGGCTAGAGCGGGCGGGAACCTAGCACGGATTTCGGTTCATGGACCTCGACCCGTTCGTCTTTTTGCGGGGGTTCGCTTCAACGTTACCCGCAGCACCTGGTCGCCTCGAAGGAGCGTGAGCTTCACCGTCTCGCCGATTTCACCCGAGAGGCGGCGGTGGAGCTCCTCCGCCGAGAGGCGGCGGACGTCCGCGCCGTCGATCAAGAGGAGCTCGTCCCCCGGCTCGAGGTCGGCGCGGGCTGCGGCGAGCCCCTCCGGCACCTCCCTCAGGAACACCCGGCCGTCGCTGGCTTGGCCGAGCACCGCACCGATGGTCCCCCGGGGCGGCGCGCAGCCGTGCGCCGCTGCGCCGAACGCCGCACCGACTAGCAGGAGCGGCATGATTTTGGTCGTGGCGTGTCTCAACGTTCGGCTGCAGCTTGACTCGGTGTCCGTTGTGTTGTTTGCTCCCTGGCCCTCAATCACCGCCAGCTTAGCTCAGTGGTAGAGCAGCGGTTTCGTAAACCGCAGGTCTGGGGTTCAAATCCCCAAGCTGGCTCCGAATCGCCCCGCCGCGGGCGCCGCTCGGCGGCGCGACATCGGCGCGGTCCTCGCGCGCGCGCGTATTCGCTCCGTCACTATTCGTTCTGACGAAGTCGAAAGTGCGAAAAGGTCACTTTTGTCCCGGCTGCAATTCGCCGGTATCCACCGCTCGAAACACGAATTGCTGATCGGTCAGGATCAATCGCGATCTCAATTGACATTGTGATCACTTATGCTTTAGGTGTGCCGCCATGCCTAAATCTGAAATCGATCGACAAATTCAAGCTCGTATCGAGGCATTCACCAACGAGCTGACGGAGCTGGTGAAACAAGCGGCGCTCGAATCGATCAGCGAGGCGCTCAGCGGCTCGATGGCTCAGCCACCGCGCGGCGGCCGGGCGCGCAGGACCAACGGCCACGTGGCTTCGGAGCGTCGGTCGAACGGCGTGCAGCGCAAGGGCGCGAAGCGCTCGCCGGAGGAGCTGGAGAGCCTCGCCGACAAGCTCCTCAAGTACGTCGAGAGCAACCCCGGGCAGCGCACCGAGCAGATCGGTGCCGCTCTCGACGTTCCCACCAAGGAGCTGGCGCTCCCGATGAGGAAGTTGATCCGAGAAGGTCATTTGAAGACCAAGGGTCAAAAGCGGGCCACCACCTACTACGCCAAGTGACGGTGCCGGGGGACCTTTGACATCCACCGCTCCCCTAGTGCTGTGCGCGGTGGACTTCTCGCCGGCGTCGCGCCCGGCGGTCGACCAGGCCCTCGGCTGGGCCGCAGCGCTCGGCGCGGAGCTGTGCTTGGTGCACGTGTTCGAGGCGCCGCACTACGTCCACCCCAGCCTCTTGGCACAGGGCGACGAGGGGGGGCCTCGTCCGCTGTCGGAGATCGCCCGAGCACAGGCCGAGAGGGCCATGACGGAGCTCTTGGCGTCGATCGAGGACGACCAACAGGTCGCGATTCAGACCGAGCTTCAGAACGGCGTGCCCGCTCGGGTCTTGGTGGAGCTCGCCGACAAGCGCCGGCCGGAGCTGTTGGTCCTGGGCCGCCACGGCCACGGCCTGTGGGGGCGTCTCGTACTCGGCAGCGTCGCCGAGAAGGTCGTGCGTCTGGCGAGCTGTCCCGTGCTCACGCTCCCGCCTCCCCCGAAGGCCGAGGTCGGCTCGGGCTGATCGGGGAGGGCTCTGAAAAGCCGCCGCCAGCGCGCTGCCGAGCGGGTTTTCGACCTCGAACCCGCACAAATCCTTGCGTTTCGTCGCCGCCTGAGAGAATTGACGGGCAGGATGCCGCCTCCGAGCGAGGGAGAATTCATGAAGATCGCGGAACTCATGACGCGGAACGTTCGGACGTGTGCCCCCGACGATACCCTGCACGCCGCGGCCGCGCTGATGTGGGAAGCCGACTGCGGCTGCCTGCCCGTGGTCGATAGCGACCGGCGCGTCGTGGGGATGTTGACGGATCGGGACGTCTGCATGGCCGCCTTCACCCAGGGGGTGACGCTCAACGCCACGTTCGTCTCGTCCGCGATGTCGCGCCGGGTCTATGCGGCCAGCGCCGACGATAGCGTCAGCAATATCGAGAAGCTGATGCAGGAAAAGCAGGTGCGTCGCGTGCCCATCGTGGACGAGCGGGAGCGGCTGGTGGGGATCGTGTCGCTGGCGGATCTGGCCCGCCACACGGACGAGAGCCGCCTGACGCGAGCCATCAACGCCCTCGGGGTGGCGAAGACCCTGGCCGCCATCTCGGAGCGACGGCAGGCCTTGCCGTCGGGCTTGGGCAGCTAACACGAGCACAACCAGGGCCAGCGCGCGGCCGGCGCTCGGGTCGCCGCGGCCAACGCGCGAGCGCGCAAATCGTGCCCTCGCTCGCCGTCGCGACGCGACGATTTCGCGGGCGTCCTCCACCGGGTGCGACGAACGTCGGCATTGCGGCGCAATTGCGATCTGGAATGAAGCTTGCTGTTCGGTTGCTACCCAAATGATGAAACTGACGCATTTGACCAGTGATGCACCGCGGCAGCCGCTCCAGATCAGCGCCGGGCAGCGCGTTTGCATCTACGTCGTCAGTGAGCCCGTCGCCCTCGGCCAGTCCGTATGGGTTTCGTGGACCGCCCGCGAGCCGGGCGGTGCGGTCTTGCATGGATCTGCCAAGGGGTTCTGGCTGCACAACGAGGGGGATCGCAGCTTTTGGTGCGTCGAGATCGGGCCATTTGCCGCGAGGACCCGGGTCAAATACACGGTGGTTGGGGAGGAGATGCCCGGCAAGGTCCTCACCGGTCCGTCGGCGAGCTTCGAGGTCGACGTCGCGCCGACGTTGCCTCCGCCGACCCTGCGACCCGCACGCGCCGGGGCCTTCGCGAACGTCAGCGCTCCCCCTCGCCAGCGCTCCGCCGGCGGAGCGAGGTCACGCGCCGTCCGCCGGATCGCGGAGTGACGTACGCCCCGCCCGTGGGCGCTCGGACGCGGACGCTCCCGAGCCGTCGATCAGCCGTCGCCGATCAACTCGCCGTAGAGCTGCTTGGCGGCGTCAGCGTGCTCGACGGGCACCGAAATCGTCGTCCCTTGCCTTCCGAAGCCGGAGACGAACACGTCCGTCTTGAGCAACGTCGGGATCCCTCGCCGGCGAAGCTCCTCGTCGAGCATGCGCCCCTGGACCTCGTTCGGCAGCGAGGCAAGCGCCACCCACTCGACGTCGGGCGGAGGTACCGGGGGCGTCAACGCGGCGACGAGCGGGACGCCGCAGTCCGAGCAGGTGCTGACGTCCTCGACGTACTCCAAACGACAAGCGGGACAGAACGGCATGAAGCGATCCTCGGGTGCGTGAGAACGTCCGCTCGCGGTGCCGCGAACGAGCGCTAATCAGCAGGTAGCACGCCTTCCGAACCGGCGGGCGGAACTTTTCTGGGACCCGCCGGCGACGCCTGCGATTTGCCGGGGGTGCTCTGCAAGGGCTGCCGCTGCTTCGGAGGTGAATGGACGGTCCCGGCTAGAAGGCGGCATGGGCCCACGTGTCGGAGCCGGGATCGGCTGCGCCGAGAAAGCTCCAGGCGGGGGTGGCGCCGCTGGCGGGCTCGGACGATCCTCGAGTGACGGCTGGACGAGCCCAATGGGTGAATCGCCTTTGCCGAGCCCTCCCGAGGTGATCTCAGAGCTCGCGGTGCTCGCATGCGCAACAAGGGCGTGGTCGAGCCAGATGGTGCGCGGATGTGGGTGTGTTCTTGTCCACACCTTTTCAGCAGACATTCGCTTGCACGAGCAATCTGCAACCTGGGCGTTCCGCCACGGTTTTGCGCTTGAAGCCCCTTCTGATGCGGCTAGGCTAATCGCATGCCCCCGCGGCCTTTGTGGCTTTGGTGCGCCCTTTCGGGTGCGCTCGCTTGCAATGTCTACACCGAGGATCTCGTTGGTGATGCCACCGGCGGCAGCAACGTCGGCGGTACGAGCGCCGGCGGATCAACCACCGGAGGGACAGGCAGCACCAGCGGCACGGGTGGTGTGGGCGGCACCGGCAGCGTGGGTGGCAGTGGCGGCGTGGGCGCCAGCGGCGGCGTGGGCGCGGGCGGCTCCGGCGGTGTGGGCCCGGGGGGCGGTTCGGGAGGCATGCCGCCCATGGGCGGCATGAGCGGCAGCGGCGACACCGGTGGGATGGGCGGCGACCCCGGCGGTGGCGGCGGAACGGGTGGCGATGCAACCGGCGGCAACGCCGGCATGGGCGGTTCCGGGGGAATGAGCGGCAGCGGCGGCGGAACCGGTGGCGCGCCAGTAGTGAATCCCCTCGTGCTCGATGAGATTGATTGTGATCTACCGTTCACCAGCGGACCGACCGACAACAGGCGCCAGGGGAACTGGTATGGGTTTCCGCCTGCCGAGGCCACGCTTTCGATCGACAGGGAAACCGGCGCTATGTGTGACGAGTCCACCCTTCGCTTGCACAACGATCCGTTCGAAAGTGTCGGCGGCGTCGGTACGGACTTGAAGGGGGCCGTAGGTAACGGGTTCGAGCTCGGCTACGACGCTTCGGCGTACGCGGGCATTCGCTTTCTCGCCCGAGCCGAGGCCGATACCGAGATGGAAGTGCGGCTCGATGTGGCCGACGTCAACACGCATCCCGAGGGCAAACAGTGCGTCGCGGGGGCGGACGACGACACGGCTTGTTATGATCACTACGGGGTTACGATTGCGGTCACCTCGACCTGGGAGACCTACACGATACGGTTCGACGAATTGGCTCAGCAGGGTTGGGGCCACACGGGCGGGCCGCTGGACACCACCAAACTCTATGCGATCCAGTTCAAGTTCCCCGCAACGGATGGGGGTACCCTGGCGCCGATCGACTTCTGGCTCGACGACGTCGAGTTCATCGAGTGACGCGCGGCGTGCGCGCCGGGCGGCTCACTCGTGCAGGCTGCGCCCGTTGGACGCGATCACTTCGCGGTACCAGTGGGCGGAGTCTTTCAAGACGCGCCGCTGGGTCGCGTAGTCGACGAAGGTCAGCCCGAAGCGGTGCTTGTAGCCGTGCGCCCACTCGAAGTTGTCCATGATCGACCAGTGGAAGTAGCCCTCCACCGGGACGCCGTCGTCGATGGCGCGCTCGAGCTCGCGCAGGTAGCGCGTCGTGAAGTCGATGCGATCGGGGTCGTGCACCTGGCCGTCGACGGCGATCCAGTCGCGGCACGAAATGCCATTTTCGGTGACGACGATGGGCTTCGCGTAGCGTTCGTGAAAAAAGCGCGCCGCCCAATACATCGCCTGCGGCGTCACTCCCCACTCGAAGGCCGTGATGGGAAATCCGACCGGGTGGGCCAAAAGCTCCGGTGCGCCGTCCCGCCCGGCGCGCGTCGGCGTGCCTTGGTAGACATTGACGCCGAAGAAGTCGAGTGGCTGCTGGATCGTCTTTAGATCGGCTTCGGCGCCCTTGGGTAGATCGGCGCCGAACAGCTCGAGGCCCTGCTCGGGATACCGGCCCAAGAACACCGGATCCATCCACCAGGCGTTGGTCCAGGCCGTGGGGGTATCGATAGCGAAGGTCGCCCGCCGCGCCGCGTCGATGTCCTCGGGGCGGTCGGAAGCCGGGTACTTCACGAGCCCCACCGGCGCGAAGCCAACGCGGCAAGGCTTCCGTGCGCGCGCACGAATGGCCGCCACCGACAAGCCGTGGGCGAGCAGCACATGGTGGCTGGCGCGAACGATCTCGGCGAACCGAAGCTGATCCCCCGGGGCGTGCCGGCCTTCGGCGTGACCGGCGCCGATGAACACCTGCGGCTCGTTCAAGGTCATCCAATGGGTGACGCGATCCGAGAGCCGATCGACCACCGCCGCGGTGTACTCGGCGAACCACTCGGCGCTGTCGCGGTTCAACCAGCCGCCCCGATGGTAGAGCGCGAGCGGGTAGTCCCAATGAAACAGTGTGACGTAGGGCGCGATCCCCTCTTTTAGCAAAGCGTCGACCAGCCGATCGTAAAACCCGAGCCCGGTTTCGTTCTTGGCCCCCACACCCTCGGGGAAGATCCTCGGCCAGGAGATGCTCAGGCGATACGCCTTGAGATCGATCGCTTTCATCAAGGCGACGTCCTCGCGGTAGCGATGGTAGTGATCGCACGCGATGTCCCCGGTGTGCCCGGACCAGATCATCCCGGGCTTGCGGCAGTACATGTCCCAGACGCTCGGCCCTTTGCCGTCCTCGAAGGCCGCGCCCTCGATCTGGTACGAGGCCGCTGCGGCGCCCCAAACGAACCCTTCCGGAAATGTCATCTTCGGCGGGACCATACCAGAAGTGTCGCTCGCCGGTCCCCGGCCAATCGCCCGCCGCGCGCGGGCTCGCCGTGCCTGAGATGCTTGCAGCCGCCCGCCGCCCGACCGAGATTCGCTCCCGATGGATCGCCTCGAGCCGAGATTGAAACCCCCCGCTACCAAGGGGCACGTCTCCGTCGCGCGCCTGGTCGACTACTGGTATGTCGCGTGCCCGTCCTCGACCCTCGCTGCCCGCCCGCTCGGACGGACCGTCGTCGGCATCCCGATCGTGCTCTTCCGTGGGACCGACGGGCGCCCCGGGGCGCTGCTCGATCGCTGCCCGCACCGCAACGTGCCCCTCTCGCTCGGGCGGGTCGTGGGTGGGCGCCACCTTCAATGTGGCTACCACGGCTGGGAATTCGACCCGGAGGGGCGCTGCCAGAAGATCCCGGGTCTCCCCGCGGGGGTCGATCGAGAGCGACGGGTCGATGCATTCCCCGTCATCGAGCAAGACGGCCTCATCTGGGTGTACCCCGTCGCCAGCGCGCAGCCGGCGACCTCCCCCCCCGACCTGCCCAGGCTGGGGCGAGAATACGTTCGGGTGGTGCGGGAGGTGCGCGCCGACGCATCACTGCACGCGGTGATGGAAAACGCGCTGGACGTGCCCCACACGGCCTTTTTGCACAAGGGCCTGTTCCGCAGCGAAAAGGCGGACGCCGAGAAGAACGAGATCACCGCGGTCGTGCGCCGGCGCGCCGACCGCGTCGAGGCCGAGTACCTGGGCGAACCGCGCCCGACCGGCGCCGTCGCGAAGCTGCTCTCCCCGAGCGGCGGCACCGTCGAGCACTGGGACCGCTTCATTTTGCCTTCCATCGCACAGGTCGAGTACCGGCTCGGCACCGAGAACCACTTCCTGGTGACGTCGCTCGCCACTCCGGAGACCGACTTCAGCACGCGCATGTGCGCCGTCGTCGAGTTCAAGCTGCGCGTCCCGGCGCGCGCCATAAAACCCATCCTCGAACCGCTGGCGCTCAGAATTTTCGGCCAAGACGCCGCGATCCTCAAGGCGCAGACGGAGACCGTGCAGCGCTTCGGCGGTGAGCAGTTCACGTCGACCGAAGCGGACGTCCTCGGCGCCGACATCTGGCGGCTGCTCCGGCAGGCCGAGCGGGGAGAGCTCGGCGCCGGCCCTGAAGCCGTGGTCGAGCGCCGAGTGCGGCTTTTGGTTTGAGTGCTAAGCCAGGCCACCATGTCCGTACCGATCGCGGTGGAGTCGGCGAGGGCGCGGCGCGTCGTCGCCGGGGTTTCACTCCTGGTCTTGCTCCTGGTCGCCTTGAGCCTGTACGCCCTGCCGGGCGGCTCCCGTTCGAACGAGCCGGGGATGCTCTCGACGCTCAATGCGTGGCTGAACGCCGCGGCCGCCACCTGCCTGGTCTGCGGCTTTGTCTTCGTGCGACAGGGCAAGCTCAAAGCGCACAAAATCGCGATGCTGTCGGCCTTCGGCATCTCGGCGATCTTCCTGGTCACCTACCTGATCCATCACGCGCAGGTTGGCTCGGTGCCGTTTCGGGGTCAGGGCCTCTGGCGGGTGGTGTACTTCTCGTTGCTCATCCCACACATCACCCTGGCGGCCGCGGTCGTGCCGCTTGCGCTGCTCACGATCTATCGAGGCTTGACCGACCGTGTCGCCGCACACAAGCGGCTCGCGCGCTTCACCTTGCCCATCTGGCTGTTCGTCTCGGTGAGCGGGGTGCTCGTGTATTTGATGCTTTATCGGCTGCCGATCACAGACTGAAGGCCGGGCGCGTCTTGGCGTCCGCCTGGGCGTGGTATTCGATCAAGCCGCCGTCGACGGTCAGCGCGGCGACGAAGCCGACCTCCGCCATGACGCTGACGAACGGGCTCGTCCAGTGCGGGTCCGCCCAAACGCAGCTCCAGTCGCCCACCTGGCGTCGCAAGAACATGCGACCTGCGGCCGCGGCCCAATCGCGCCCCAGCGTGTCGGTCGCGACGGCGCTCAGGTGGGGGGAGCCCGGCAAGACCTGGGTGATGAGCTGACCCGCCTCGAAGCGCAGCACCGCGCCGTCGGCGCCGGCGCCGAGGGCGGTGCGGCGCTCCGGACGGCTCGCGCAGGCGACGAGCGCCCGCGTCTCCGGGAGGCCGAGCGGCTCGTACTCCCAGGCGAGCGGGGAGTAGAGCGCGGCGAAGCCGCGGCCGTCCACGCCGCGCCCGACCACCAGCCAGCGCTCGTCCTCGACCCGCGCGAGCGCGTTGAGCGCCGCGGCGTGCGGGACGGGCAATGGTTTCAGCCAGCGGTTGCCGACCAGGGCGCAGAGCAGGGGCGGCGAGCGGTCGACGCTGCCGATCGCGACCACCAGGTCATCGAAATCGCTCGTGGCATCGAGCAGCCGGACACGACGGTCCGGATGGACCGCGAGCTCCTCGGTTCCCCTCGGTGAGTACTCCAGCAAACGTCCCGCGTCCCCGCCGAGCAAAAAGCTCGCGGGCCCGAGCCGGCGCACGAACCGCACCGCGCGCGGGTCGAAGCGCGCGTCGAGCGGCGCGGCTGCCCAGCGCACCCTGTCCCAGTACGCGAGCCCCTGGTCGGTCAGCGCCAGACAGTGACCGGAGGCGTTCCAGGCGGCGTTGTGGATCAGCCGCTCCCCTCCGGGCGGGTGCAGCACCGTCCAGTGGGTCGAGGCCGCCGGCTCGGGAACGCTCAGCATCGCGATGCTGGTGAACCAGCGCTGGCTCGGGCGGACGCTCGAGCTGGGCTCGCTGATCCAAGGAGTGAGGCTCGCCGCGAACTGCCGCGCCGTCTGCGGGCGAAGCCTCGGCTCCGCCGCGGTCGCCCGGGCGAGCGCCAGATCGATCGCGTGGCAAGCGACCTCCCGCTGCCGGAGCTCGGGGCACAGGCCACGCGTGTCGAGGATGCTGCGGCGCGCGGGAGCTTGCGCGGTGGAGTATGCCTCGATGGCGTTGTTGACCTTGAAGTAGTGTTCGCCCGTCAGCAAAAAGAACACCACTGCCGAGAAGCTGAAGATGTCGGAGTGGGGACCGAGCTCTCCCGCGCCGCACTGCTCCGGGGCGAGGTACCCGGGGGTGCCAAGGGTCGCGTCACCGAACGTCTGGGCGAGCCCCTCGGGACGGGCGATGCCGAAATCGGAGATCTTGAACAGCTCCGATTCGCCCGCACCGCAACAGAGCACGTTGCCCGGGCTCAGATCGCGGTGGACGATGCCGGCCTCGTGAATGTCGTCCAGACCTTCGGCGAGGCTCTCGATGGCCCGCGCAGCGCGCTCCGGATCGAAGGCGTAGCCCGTGTTGGCGATGGCGTATTCGACGCGATCATAGAGGGTCGAGCCCTCCACGCCGCCGTGCACGTACTCGAGCGCGAGCCAGGGCAGCGTGAGCTGCGTGCCAAATCGGTCGTAGTCGAGCGTGCCCGTGTCCAGCAGGCGGACGATCGACTGGCTCGGCGGCAGGCGCTCGTTCAGCCTGCCGAGAGCGACCGCTTCTTTCTTGATGATCGTGACCGCCCGCTCTCCGGACTCGGCGACCAGCCGTGGCTGGATGATCTTGATCACCACGGGAGACTGACCGTCCATGGATTGGCGAGTGGCCAAATACGCCACGGCCGTGCCGCCTTCCCCCAACAGGTGCTCCAAGCGGTAGCTCACGCCATGATAGAACTCCGAAGAGACCACCGTCCCGATGAACGGGTGGCGCGCCGCCTGAGGCACTCCGCCGGCCATTACGCTCAGTCTACCGCCCCGTCTCGCCCTTGATCAATCAAAGGCTTGGCGCCCCCCTCAACGCGCCTTCGAAAGCAGCCAGCCGATCAGGAAGACGGGCATCGCCACCGCGAGCAATGCGGCCAGCACCGCGCCGCCCAAGAGCGCGTAGTCCACCCACCCGGGGGAGGCCCGTGAAGCACCGGCGTAGCGCTCGAGCAAGTCCAGGTTTTTGCGGTTGGCCCGAAAGGCCACGTCAAAGACGTCTCCCAAGAGCGGGACGGCGCCGACGATCCCGTCCACCGCCAGGTTCAGGACCATGCGAGCGAGGATCACCGCCGGCACTTTCCGCCGAAGGGCGAGCGCGATGATCGAGAGACCGGCCAGCGCACCCACGCCGTCGCCAATACCGGGCAGCAAGAAGCCCAAGACCGCCTCGATCCCGAGCTTGATCTTGGTTCCGGGGATCGGGATCGCTTCGTCGAGCCAGTGCGTCAGCAAGCGTGCCCAGGATGGGATCGGCTCGGGCGGGGAGGCGCCGCTCGACGGGGACGCGGGCTTCTTCGGAGGAGGGGACGCGGGGCTCATTTTCGTTTTACTCGCGCGGGGGCTGCACGATGCTCCCGCCCATGAGAGCGGTCGTTCAGCGGGTCAGCAGGGCCCGAGTCGAGGTGGACGGGGAGCTTTTGGGCGCGATCGGTCCGGGGCTTTGCGTGCTGGTGGGCGTTGGGCAAGGGGACAGCGAATCGGACGCAGCGGCCTTGGCGGACAAGTGCGTCGGACTACGCATCTTCGAGGACAAGGACGGCAAGATGAACCTCGACCTCCGGCAGGTGGGCGGCGAGCTCCTCGCGGTGTCGCAGTTTACGCTGCTCGGCGACGCCCGTAAGGGGCGGCGCCCGAGTTTTTCGCAGGCCATGCCGCCCGAGCCGGCGAAGCTGCTGTTCGAGGCGTTTTGCACGGCCTGCCGGCGCGCTGGCGTGGGCGTGCAGACGGGGCGGTTTCGGGCGCACATGGAGCTCGAGCTCGTCAACTCCGGGCCGGTCACCATCTTGCTCGACACGCGACAGGACTTTTGAGCCGCGGCCGCTCCATCCGCATCGACTTCGCCAGCTCGGGGACGCCAGCGAGCCCACGGCGAACGCCGGAAAATGAGACGACCTAGAGGCCCGATCCGCGAGCAAAGCTGAGGGCATCCCGAGCAATCGGGGCCCTCACCGAAAGTGGGGCCCCGAATGCTCGGGGCTCTCGGCTGGCAAACGGATCGAGACTCTAGGGTATACTCGCCGACCCGTGCGTTGGCAGCATCTCGGCTTTGGCCTTCTTTTTGGAGCGGTGGCTTGCGGTGGGGGACCACGATCGCCGGTGCAGGCATCGGCGCCGGGCAGCGAGGTCCCGCTGCCGGTGGCTCGCAAGCGGCTCGAGCTTTTGCGTGCGACGCCGAGCACCCAGGCGGACCCGCTTCCGGACCTGAACGTGCTGCGTTCGGAGCTCGTGCGCGGCATGGCCGAGCTCGGACGTTTGGCCGAACCCCCCTACTACCTGGCCTACGAGGTCAGCGCGATCGAGCAGCTGCAGATCGCCGCCACGGGCGGGGCCTTGCTGCAGAGCGAGCGCCAGCAGTTTCGCGGCCTCGACGTGGAGGTGCGCGTCGGCTCGGCCGAGCTCGACAACACCCACGGCGGCGCCTCCGGCTATCGGGGGATCCACACGCTGCCGCTCGATCAGGGGGAGCCGGCGCTCAGAAATCAGATCTGGCTCGCGACCGACGCGGCCTACAAACAGGCGATCGAGGACCTCTTGCGGGTCCGCGCCGAAAAGCGAGTGGGCGCGGCCGAAGCGGACGATTCGGCGGACTTCAGCGCCGCTCCGGTCGTGTCCCACTTCGAAGCGGCCGAAGCGGCGCGCGTGGATCGGCCCGCGTGGGAGCGGCGCGTGCGCGAGCTCTCGGCGCTGTTCGACGGGCACCCGGAGATCCATCGATCGTACGTGCGCTTCTCGGCGACGGCTCGGACGCGCCTGTTCGTCGACTCTGCCGGATCGCAGCTGCAGACGCCGCACACGCACGCACGGCTGGCGGTGGGCGCGGTCACCATCGCCCCGGATGGAACGGAGCTGGCGCGAGAAGATTGGATGGATGCGCGCGAAGACGGGGGGCTGCCCGCGCTGCCGGAGGCGAGGCGGCGGGTGGCTCGGTTGATCGACGATCTCCGCGCGCTGCGCGACGCGCCCGTCGGAGAGCCCTACCTCGGCCCGGCGATCCTCGACGGCCCGGCGGCGGCCGTGTTCTTCCACGAGGTGTTCGGGCATCGCGTCGAGGGCCACCGGCAGAAGGACGAGTCGGAGGGGCAGACGTTCGCCGGCAAGGTGGGCGAGCTCATCATGCCCACCGGTTTCGATGTCTACGACGATCCGAGGATCCATACCGTGAACGGCACGGCGCTCAACGGCTTCTACGCGTTCGATGACGAAGCCGTGCGCGCAAAGAAAGCGGCGCTGGTCGACGACGGACGTTTCGTTGGGTTTTTGATGTCGCGCTCGCCGATCCGCGGATTCACGAGCTCCAACGGCCACGGCCGCCGGCAGCTGGGCTTCCGATCCGTGGCGCGACAGGCCAACTTGGTCGTCGACCCGCGCCAGGTGACCACGACCGCCGGCCTGAAGCAGGCGCTCTTGCGTGAGATCCGCCGGCAGAACAAACCGTTTGGACTGCGCATCGGCGAGGTCACCGGTGGCTACACGATGACCGAGCGCAGCGACCCCCAGGCCTTCGTGGTCACCCCCATCATGGTGTTCAAAGTGTTTCCCGACGGGCGCGAGCAGCTGGTGCGTGGGGTCACGCTCGAGGGCACCCCGCTGTCGGTGCTCTCCAAGCTGATCGCCGCTGCGGACGACTTCGCGGTGTTCAATGGCTTCTGCGGCGCAGAGTCCGGCGAAGTCCCCGCCTCGGCGGTCAGCCCGAGCCTGCTCGTCGCCCAGCTCGAAGTGACCCGTCAACCCAAAGGCAACAGCCGGCCCCCGCTGCTGCCGCCGCCACCGCTGGCCGAGCCTGCCACCGCCGGGAGCCAGCGATGAGCGCGCCGGCCAGGACGCTTCGCGCGCTGCTTCGTTCGGCGGTCGCGCCGCTGCTGTTGCTGGCGTGGGACGCGCACGCTGAGCCGGCCGCTAGCGACCACGAAGCCAACGGCGCCAACGCCCGAGCCGCCGACGGCCAAGCGGAGCGGCCGTCGCCCGGCACCGCCGACGCCATGGTGCACGCGCTCGCTTTGGAAGCGCGGCGCTCGCTGGCGCTCGAGCTGCCCGGCATGCCGCGGCCGTATCTCGTGCACATGAGCTTGATCGACCGCGACGACCGCATCGTCAGCGCGACGCTGGGCGCGCTCGACACCGACGTGCGACAACGCCGCAGGACGCTCGGGGTCGAGGTCAAGGTCGGCGACTACACGTTCGACAGCTCGAACTTCTTCTCCGAAGGCACGCCGTGGCAGGCGACCGTGGTCCCCTTCGAGGACGACGCGGCCGTGCTGCGCCGCGAAGCCTGGCTGCTGGCCGATCAGAGCTACAAGAAGGCGGTCTCGACGTTCGAGGCCAAGCGCGCTGCCCGCCAGAGCCGCTCGGAAGAAGACCGTCCCCCCGACTACACACCGGCGCCGCCGGTGAGGTTCCGTGGGCCCGAGCTCGAACCGCTGGCAGACGGCAGCTACGTCGCCCTCGTCGAAGAGCTCTCCGGCATCTTCGGCGAGTTCACCGACGTGCACGAGAGCGGCGTGACCGTCGCGGCGTCCTCCGAGCGGCGGGCCTTCGTGAGCAGCGAGGGCGCAGAGGTCGTCGAGTCCAAGCGGGTCGTGGAGCTGTCGGTCTGGGCGCGCACGCAAGCGGACGACGGGATGCCGCTCGCCGATCACCTCAGCGTGGTGATCGATACGGTCGACGCGGACCTGCGCCGCGAATTGGCCGCGCACGTGCGCGAGCTCGCGGCCGGCCTGGTCGCGCTGCGCAAAGCCGACGTCGTGAAGGATTATTCCGGGCCCGTCCTGTTCGAGGACGCCGCCGCACCCCAGCTCTTGCGGGCGCTCTTGGTCGAGCAGCTCTCGGCGACGCCGCCCCCTGAAAGCGACGGTGGGCCGCTCGGCGACGAGAGCGAGCTCGAGGCTCGGCTGGGCTGGAAGGTGCTCCCCGCGGGCTTCTCCGTGAGCGACGATCCCGCGCGCGCGGAGCTCGCCGGCGTTCCGCTGATCGGTGGGTACACCTACGACGACGAGGGCGTGCGCGGTGGGGCCGTCTCGCTGGTGGAAGACGGCAAGCTCACCACGCTCTTGAGCTCCCGGACGCCGTCGCGCCGCGTCCGCGGAAGCAACGGCCACGGCCACCTGGGGCCGAGCGGCCTCGTGCGCGCCCGGGCCTCCAACCTGATCGTTCGGTCCGCTCGCGGGCTGTCCCGGGCCGCGCTGCGCGCTCGCCTGCTCCGCGAAATCCGCGCCGAGGGTCTGCCGTATGGCTTGATCGTGCAAAAGCTCGACGATCCGCGCCTGACCGGCGGTGTGCTCGAGCAGGAGCGCGGGTTCGGGACGGGGGCCTTCGTGCCCATGCCGGTGCGGCTGATCGAGCTGACCCGCGATGGCAAGCAGCGGATCGTGCGGGGAGGGACGCTGCAGGGCCTCTCCGTTCGGGATCTCAGGTACTTGATCGCCGCGTCGAGCTCCCCGAACGTGCACAACTACCTGGCCCCCGGGGCAGGGGACTCCGGCTTCGGCTATGCGGCAGACCTGCCCGTCAGCATCGCGGCCCCGGATCTCTTGGTGCGCGACGTGGACGTGCGTGCTCCGACGGCGCACTACCGAAAGCCGCCGCTCATCACTCGTCCGCGCTGAGCTCGAGCGCCGTCGGCCGGCGCGGCTGCAACAGCACGCACTGCATCCCGGCGGCGTGCGCCGCCTGCAGCCCGAGCAGGCTGTCTTCGAAGACCAGGCAGCGCGAAGGCGGCACGCCGATCCGCTCGGCGGCCAACAAAAACAGGTCCGGCGCGGGCTTTCCGCGTTCGACGTCCGCCGCCACGACGACGGTGTCGAAGAGCGCCCGCACGCCGATCAGCTCCAGCGTGTGCAAGACCGCCTGCCGCTCCCCACCCGAGGCGACGGCCACCGGGTGGCGCTCGGACACCTCTCTGGCAAACGTCACGACCGAGTGAATGGGCTCGATCCGTTCCATGTCGCGCTCGAAGCGGCGGTGCTGCGCCTCGGCGACGGCGACAGGGTCGAGCGCGCAATCGAACTGGCGGTTGAGCTCCTCGACGGTGCGCTCTTGCGTCATCCCCGCCCGCGAAACGAACAGCTCCCAGGTGAACACGAACGGCGCCTGGGCCTGCGCGAGCGCGTGTCGCCAGGCGCGGAAATGCAGCGGCATTGAATCGGCGAGCGTGCCGTCACAATCGAAAATGAAGCCAGAAAAGTTTCCAGGCGGTAGCGACCACTCCATTGGCTGGGCGCAGCATAGCGCGAGCCTCGCGCGCCGCCCGAGCGTGGCCTGTCGCGAGGGGCGCGGGCGGACGGCGGCGGAAGAAAGTCTGTGGCGCCGAAGGGGTCATTTTATGACGCTATCCCGGCTAAAATAGCCTGGGATCCTCAGAATCGCAGAATTTCCCCATTTGGGGTGGTATGACCCAGATTCGCTGAGCCGGGCCGCCTGGGCGCGGACACTTAGTCTTCAGAGGTCCATTGGCAGTGCACGACGAAGCCTTCCCGGGAGCAGCCACCGCCGCCGCGGCCGAGCGGACGGGGGTGGTGCGGCATCTGCCGATTCCGGACAACGACGCAGTGCTCGTGGAGGCGATCCGCGCCGGTCGGGGTGGTGCCGCTGCCGCGCTGTTCGACCGCCACGCGCCGCATGTACGCCGGGTCTTGGTGCGTGTCCTGGGGGTCGATCGTGATTTGCCGGACCTGGTCCAAGAGGTCTTCGTCCAGGTGCTCGAGTCGCTCGATCGCCTGCAGCAGCCCAAGGCGCTGCGCGGTTGGATCACGAGCATCGCCGTCTTCGTCGCGCGAGCGCACATTCGAAAAAAGAAGCGCCAGCAGCTGTTCCGGTTCTTCGCGCCTTCGGACATCGAGGAGTTCGTGACCGCTCCTGACGGCACGAGTCACTCCGAGGCCGTTCGATCGGTGTACCGGGTGATGGCGCACCTGTCCGCGGACGAGCGCATCGCCTTCGCGCTGCGGTTCGTCGACGGCATGGAGCTGACGGAAGTTGCCGCCGCTTGCCGCGTCTCGCTCGCGACGATCAAACGGCGCCTGGCTTCGGCGCAACGCAAGTTCGCCGAAGAGGCGCGGCGGCACCCGGAGCTCGTACCTTGGCTTTCGGGAGGGGGACGATGGGCACAATGACGCGATCACTATCGGACCTCGGACGCCGCGTCGCTGACGAACAGGACGCAGAGCTCGATCGGCTCGTGGATCTCGGGCGGGCACGGGAGCGGTTTTTGCGCTACGGCCAGCCGGAGCGCGCTGGACGCAAGGCGCACCCCTTGATGATCGCCGCTGCCGCGGCGCTGATGGCCGCTGGGGCCGTGCTGGCGGTGTTGTGGTACCGGGCGCCCGAGCCGCTGCATTTCGAGGTGGTCAGCCGCGGGTCGAGCTCGGCGGGAGAGGAAGGCTCCTGGCTGTCGGCGTCGCCCGGCGAAGCGGTGGATCTGCGATTCTCCGACGGAAGTCGGGTCTCGCTGGCGGAGCGGTCACGGGCGCGGGTGATCGAGCTCGGCGCCGAAGGGGCGGACCTGGTCGTGGAGAACGGCAAGGTGCAGCTCGACATCGTCTCACGTCGGGAAAGCCAGTGGCAGCTGAGCCTGGGACCGTTCCGCGTGCAGGTCACCGGGACGCGGTTCGACGTCGATTGGCAGCCGGACGCGGAGCGGCTCATGGTGAGCATGCGGGAGGGGCGCGTCCTGGTTTCGGGGTGCATGCTGGACGAGCCGCGGCCGCTGGTCGCGGGCGAAGTGCTTCGGGCTTCCTGCAAGGAGGGCCGGGTGGAGATCACCTCGCAGCCCGCACAGGTGACGGCGGCGGCCGATCTCGAGGTGCCTCCGCCGGACGGCGACGCCGAACCGTACGAGTCCGAGGTCGAGACCGACCTCGAGCCGGCGCCGCGCCCCGAACCGGCGCGGACCGCGACCGCGGAGAAGGTGCAGGCCACGCCGACCTGGAAAGATCTGGCGGCCGAGGGCGACTACAAGAGCGCCTACGCGGCAGCACAGGCGCTCGGCTTCCGGGATGAATGCGCGCGCGCCGGCGTTGGCGACCTGATGGGGCTCGGAGACGTGGCGCGCTACGCGGGCCAGCTCGCGGATGCCGAGCACGCCTATGGTGAGCTCAGGCGCCGCTTCCCGTCAGACGATCGCGCTTCGGTCGCCGCTTTCGCGCTGGCCCGGATTGCTTTTGATCAACGGGGCAGGTACTCCGAAGCAGCGCGATGGTTCGGCACCTACCTCCGCGAGCGCCCATCGGGGTCCCTGGCACGCGAAGCCCTGGGCCGCTACATGGAGTCCTTGCAGCGCTCGGGCGATATGGTGGGTGCGCGTCAGGCCGCGGAGCGTTACCTGGGCCGCTATCCGACCGGACCACACAGCGAGCTGGGGCATCGTCTGCTAGGCAACTGAGAGCGATCCCCTCGGTGGCGCGGTCGGGGATCGGCGCGGGTCGGCGGATCGCGGCGCTGCTGCTGCTGCTCGTGTCGATCTTCAGCGATCGCGCTGCTGCCTCGGAAGCGGCGCGCGTCCTCATCGTCCACGCGGATCCACCCGACACCACCGTGCTGAGGCGGCTGTCCGTCGAGCTCGGGGCGCTTGGGTTCGATGTCGTGCGGCTCGTGTCCGATCGGCAGACCACGCCCGGAGCGCTGGACGATCTGGCTCGGGAAGCCAACGCGGTCGCCGCCGTGCGCTTGACGGCCTCCGAGCGCGGGGTCGAGGTGTGGATCGCCGATCGGGTGACCGGCAAGACCCTGCTGCGTGACTTCGTGATCGCCGAGGGCACCGCCGCCGAAGAGCTGGTGGCGCTCCGGACGGTGGAGCTGCTCCGGGCGAGCCTGCTCGAGCTGCAGCTGCCCCAAGCGCGGCAGCACGCGGAGGTGACGCCCCCGAGCGCGGCGGCCAAGCTGTCGCAACAGCGTCCCGAGACCGGCGCCCCGGGCGGCAGCACCGTGGAGCTCGGCCCCGCCGTCCTCCTGAGCCCCGGGGGCGTTCCCCCAGCGTTCGTGGCGGGCATCGGCGCGCGCTTCGACTTCGGCCCCGGGGGCATCTTCGCGAACGTCCTCTTGCCGACGGTGCCCGGCACCTTGGAGGGGACCCAGGGGCAAGCGGCGGTCAGCACCGCGATCGCCGTGCTGGGGGCCGATCTCGAGCTCAGCGACGGCGTGCTCAAGTCGCGCATCGGCGTTGGGATGGGCCTCGTGCACCTCCGGATGACCGGGTCGGCGGTGGCGCCGTTCAGCGCCCGCACCGACACGATCACCGTGCCCGCGCCGGTGCTCGGATCGTCGCTCTTGTATCACGTGACCGGGCCTTTTCAGATCGGCGTGCAGCTGCTCGGGGGCGCGACGCTGTCGCGCCCGGTCATCACCTTCGCCGATCAGCAAGTTGCCGTCTGGGGGCGGCCGTTCGCCAGCGCCGCCTGGGTCTTCGCGCTGCAGGTCGATTGAGCGAGGCTCGCGGGCGCCTTCAGGCGCTGCCCGTCACTCGCGGCCCGGGAGCGGCGGAGGGACCGAGCGCGTGCGGGCCGCGGGCGGTCCCGACCGGCTGCCACGTGCCTGCTCGTACCGGTGCCGCTCCTCGAACAACACGATTTTGATCAACGAGTCGATCTCTGCCTCGGCGATCAAGGGCTCTTTGGTGTTGATGCTGGGATCGAGCACCTCGATCAGGGCCAACATCGCCGTCCGCAGGTGATGGTCGTTGGGGAACGACTCTCGGATCACGGCTTCACGGTCCTCATCCGTCGTCGCCTCGAGCAGGTCCGCGTACATGGACTCGATCGAGAGCAGGATGGGGAGCGCCAGCTCCGCATGGCTCGGGGGCAGGCGGTCGAGGGCTTGCAGCGACTCCACTGCCTTGGCGCGCGCCTCCTGTTCGAAGGGACCCGCGTCCACGGGCGTGGGCGGCGCTTCGAACTCGAGCTCGTTCAGCTCGACGTTGATCTCCGATTCGCTCGGCTGCGGCTGCCGGGGCGCCGCTTCCTGCTTGCGTTGAGCGGGCTTGCCTGGCGCCGGTGCAGGCGCCGGGGGCGGTGCCGAAACGGCAGGGGAGACGGCGGACAGGGCGCGCGAGGCCTCCTGCTTGGCCTCTGGGGTCGCAAGATCGAGCGGTAGGGCGACCTTGTCGAGCACCACGTTCGTCCAGACGTGCAGCAGCGGGACGCTCTCGATCAGCTCACCGAGCGGCACGATTTCCAGCAAGCTCTCCTCGTCCAGGGCTTCGCCTCGACGGGCGCGCTGGAGGGCATGCGTGACCACCTGCTTGAGCTTCTCCGGCGGCAGGCGCTCGGCAATTTCGTCGAAGGTGACGCCATCGGCGATGTCGCGCAGCGTCAGCAGGTTTTCTTCGAGCGCGCGCTCCAGCAGGAAGGTCATGCGCGCCGCCGAGCGACCATGGCCGGGCTTGTTGGCGGTGCTCTGCCAAAACGCGTCCTGGTGCAAAAACTCCCAGAGCTTTCGCGCGTCGAGGTAGCGCACCCGGTCGTCGGGGGTCAGGATCTCGAGCACCGAGGCGGCGTCGGTGACGCCCTCTTCCAGTGCCAACGCCAGGTCCTCGCCAGCGGAGGTGATGGACTTTTTCAGCGCCAGGCGCTCGTGCACGCCCGCGGCCATCACGAGCAACCGCGATCGCAGCTCGTCCGCGTCCTTCAGCGCCTGCATGATCTCCCGCGGCGGGAAGTCCCGAAGGAATTCGTCGGGGGAGCGCCAGCCGTCCGCGAAGGCAAAAACCATGAGCCGCGCGAGGAACCGCTGTCGTCCCTCCGAAAGTCGCGACTCGAATGCAGCCTCGGAACGCTCGGGTTTGGCCATCTTCGCTTCGTCTCCGTCAACGCTCGGGTAAGCCGGTCCGTCTTCGTGCCATACCCGAAGCCGGCGTCAAAGCGAAAACGAGCGCTCGGCCGGGCCTCGACAAGTGTGCAGCGGTCAGGCCCTTTACGCGCCGAAATCAGGACCTACCTATGCCTGGGATTTCGTGACGTCAGTCAAGCGCCCAGCCGGGACCGAGTGCCAGCCCCGTCGCCCCGACCTGATCCTCGCCGGGTCGAGGTCGGCGCCCGCCGCCGCGACGTTCGGTCGGTCGAGGTGCTCTCGGGCGCTGGTGGCCCCGTTTTGCGCGCTCCTGAGCCTGCTGTTCGCGGGCTCCTCGGCCAAGGCCTACAGCACCGAGAGCATCGCCTCCGACGCTTGCCACGAGGACATCACCTTCGACGCGATCCGGCGCGCCCGGGCCGAGCTCCCGGGCGAGCTTCGGCTCGGCCCCCAGACCCGCGACGACCGCGCCTTGGTGGACGACCTGCCGTTCGACATGCCCGGCGACCTCGCCGACCTGGCCGCAGCCACCCTGGTGCTCGGCAATCGCCACGTGGATTTGCAGGGGGTCGCACCCGACGACCTGGACGAGCTGGCGAGCATCCACGGTGACCCGAACAACCAGGCGCCGCACTGTCTGCGGCAGGCCAGCCATGATGGCCCCGACGGGGACCAACGGGCGTTGGCGGCTTGCCGGGAGTTCATTCTGTCGAAGGTCACCGACGCGCTCGAAGGCCTTTCGGGCGACGGAGGCGTCGATCCAGCGGCGCGAGTCACCGAATCCATCTACCTCCAGTTTCGGGGCACGGTCGACGTCGCCGTTCCAGCGACCTACTTCCGCCTGGGCGAGGCGCTGCACGCGCTGCAGGACTCGTTCAGCCACACCTACCGCACGGCAGACCACCAGCGTGTGATCGCCGTCGTCAACTACGTCGAATACGTCGAGGAGACCCACGACCCGTCGGAAGACGGCCCGCCCCACTCGAGCGCGCTCGATCGTTGCCGCGATCTGGACGTGTTTCGAGCCGAGCGGCTGGAGGTGGTCAAGCGAGCTTCGACGGAGCTGTTGCTGGCTGCGCTCGACGCGTCGTCGACGCCAGAGGAGCGCTTACGAGCGGTGGAGAGCGTGATGGACCAGTACCTTTCTTACGAGCCAGGCTGCACCGCGGAGAACCGCTGGTGCGACGCCCAGGAAGCGACCTACCCGACCAGCCGCGGCTGCGTCTGCCAGGCCCCCGGCGCGCCCTCGGGATCGGCCGCGTGGCTGCTAGGAGGAGCGCTGCTGGTGCTGCTGCGCTGGCGCCGCCGAGCGAACGCCCTCGCCGCGCTCGCGCTGACTGCTGCCGTCTGCTGGCCGCGCGGCGCGAAGGCGCAGCCGAACCCGACGGTCGACGCCGCCACCACATCTCATGCTGCCACCGTGGGCTACGTCGACGGCAACGCCTCGACGCCCGGGATCGTCGACGCGACGCCCGACGCGTCCGAAAGAAAGCGGTTCCCGTTCGGCGCCAGCTTGATGGGCAGCGTCGCGCTGCAAAATGCGGCGTTCGCCGCGGCGCTCGGGGCGCGCTACCGCCTGAACGACCATTTTTTGTTCGGGGTCGACGGCGAGTACAATCCGTTTTTCTCGGTGCGTTCCGGTGAAATCCGCTCGGGCGTCGTGAACGTCTACGCCACCGGGGTGGTCCGCTTCCCGTTGCGGTTTCAGCGCGTCAACCTGCGAACCACGCTAAACTTCGGGATGTCGCGCCTGATGTTCGATTTGGTGGGCGCTCCGAAAGGCTCGATGGGGCTGTTCGTGGGAGGAAACCTGCTCGGCGTGGACATCGAGCTGACGCGATCGCTCTACCTGGTGATAAACCCGGCGCACATCGCCGTTCCCATCCCTCAGCTCGACGGCGTCCCCTACGCCTACCCGCAGTACCGCTTCAGCATGGGCGTGCAGCTCGGCGCGTGAACCCGGACGGCGTCATGCGGTCGCGGGCTGCTGCTCAGGGACCGCCTGCTCGAGCGGATGGGTCCCGAGCACGACCAGCACCAGCCAGAGGGCGTTCGCCGCGGCCAAGTGGATGACCTGCAGGTAGCCGGGCGCCGACAAAAGGATGTTGATCACACCGATCGCCATTTGAGCGACCACGGCCACGATCAACAGCCGCGCCCAGGAGCGAGCCGCTGCCAGCGGCGCGTTCAAGCTTCGGCCCGCGAGCGCGAGCAGGTACACGCTCACCACCACGGCGGTGAGCGGGTGCAGCGCCCGCACCTCCACCAGAAAGTGCGTGGGGACCTGCTGCGCGGCGGAGGCGACGGGGTAGATCGTGTCCCCCAGCGCGGTGACCGCCCCCGTGACCGAGATCAAGAGGACACCGGCGAAGGCGAGGGCGAGCCGGAGGGACCACCGGAGCTCCGTGCGCGCGTCTCGGGCGGCCAGCGCCAGCAGGGTCAGCGACCCGGTGAGCAGGCATGTGTTGACCAGGTGCAGCGACATGACGACCGCCCGGGCGAACGAGTCGTTTCGCCCGACCAGCTCGAGCAGGACGAGCACCGCGCCGATGGCCGCTTCGAGCAGCATGAAGCCGACCGAGGCGAGCGCGTACTTGCGCAGCGGATCGCGCGGCGCGCTGACACGAAAACAGAGCACCGCGACGCCCACCACCAACAGCAGACTCAGCCCGGAGGTGACCCGGTGCGTCAGCTCGATCATCGTCTCCACCGAGCTTGGCAGGTGTGCGACCTCCCCATGGCAGGTTGGCCAGTGCTGCCCGCACCCCGCTCCAGAGCCGGTGATGCGGACCACCGCCCCGAACAAAATCACCAGCAGGGTGTAGCCGAGGGTGATGAGGCTAAAGCGCGCGACGCGGCGGCGCCCGGCGTCCGGCGGGGCTGTCTCGAGTGCAGGCATGGCCGTGGCCGAAGCGATAGCACACGCGGCTCGCCTTGCCGCGTCATCGGCCCTCCGGTGCGAGCGAAGCGCCCTCGGGGGGCTCGCTTGGCCCCGAAGGGGAGATCCCCATGGCATGCCTGCTGCAACTCCCGAGATCAGGAGGTCGAACCATGCACGTTGGCGATCACTCCGGGGATCCCGTCTTGCCCGATCAGCTCACTAGCGGCCAATCCGGCAAGGAGCTGATAGGCCTGCTCGTGGCCACGCTGGCGTTCGCGGCGATCGTCGCGAGCTTCTTCATCGAGAGCGGCTGGTGAGCGTCTGGAGCACCGATCGGTTTGCCAGCGCGGGGATCCCGGTGAATCGCGGCCCCATCGGGGTGAGGGGCGATTCATCGGGAAACCCTCTCGTCTGCTCACGGCTCGGTGCTCTGACCCTTCAGCGTGAGGGCAGCAGCAGCTCGACGGGGATTTGGGGCATGGCGCCAGGTTGCGAGGCGACGTAGCCCGCGTAGCGGCTCGCGTGCTCGTGCAGAACGGCGAGCGCGCTCCCACGCACCAAGTGGTGCGCGAGGGCCGCGGTGAAGGCGTCGCCTGCGCCGACGGCATCCCCGCCGGTCGCAGGGAAGGCGTCGGCTTCGCGGTCGCTGCGGCCGCCGGCGAAGAACAGCGTCGAGCCCTCGCTGCCGCGCGTCAGCGCCACGAGCTCCGCGCCGCGCTCGAAGAGCCACGCGACCGCGTCCGGGACGCCGAACAGCGTCTGCAGGGACGCGGCCTCCGAGGTGTTCAGCTTGACGGCGTGCGCGAGGCTCGCGAGCTTTTCGACGGTCGCGCGATCGATGAACGGCGGGCGCAGGTTGAGGTCGCAGATGCGCTGGCAGCGGGACGGGGCGCGTTCGAGGGCGGCTAGGAGCGCGCGCGCGGCGACCGGCGTGCGCTGCGCCAGCGTGCTGAAGCAAAGTGCCTGGGCGGCCTGGAGCAAGCCTTCGACGCGTTCGTCGAACCGGATGCGGTCCCAGGCCACCCGCTGACCGATGGTGTAGCGCGGCTCGCCCTGCTCGATCGCCACCATGACCGTCCCCGTCGGCGCCTCCGCGTCCACGTCGATGGCCCGGGTGTCCACGCCGGCTGCCGCCAGGCGCTCGACCGCCGCTCGCCCGAGGTCGTCGGCGCCGACCCGGCTGACGAGCGCCGCGCGATTGCCAAGCCGCGCCAGGTGGTAGGCGACGTTGGCCGCCCCGCCGCCGAGCCGGGGCCCATCGGGAAACAGATCCCAGAGCAGCTCACCCCAGCTGACCAGGAGCGGGGGATCCGTCGAAGCCAAGGGCGCGGTCACGCGTTGTTGCACGGGGGTTTTGGTGTCATCTTGCCGCCGTTCGGAGACGAGCAACCATGGTTAACGGAGCCGTTTATCTCGTTGCAGCGCTTTTGGCCGTTTTCTACACGGTCCGCAAGTTGGACGTGCAGCGGCGCCTGCCGGAGCAGTTCGCCCACGTCGACCGGCGCGCGTTCTTGAGCTGGCAGCGAAGCGAGCAGTTCGGCTTCAACCTGGCGACGCTCGCCTGTGTGGCGATGATCGTGCTCGATCGCGCCTGGCTCTACGCGGCGGGACAGTACGCCCTGTCGGGCAGCCTGGTGCGCGGGGTGGGAGCGGGGCTGTTCTTCGGCTGGATCATCGCGCTGATCGCCGCCGCGCGGCTCAGGGCCCGGGCCCGCCGAGAGCGCGAGGCGCTCGGCATCGTGCTCGGACCCCGGACGGCGGGCGAGGGCACCCCCTCGGCGGGCCAGTAGGTCGAGACGACCGCCAGGGAAGTGGCGCCGCGCGCCGAGCGTAAGCTCGACCACGCGATGACGGAAAAAATGAGCCCGCTCGGCATTCTGCTCGCCGGCCTATTCGTGAGGGACTTGCGCGGATTGCAGCGTCACAGAGGCCGCGGCGGTGCCAACGGCAAACCCTCTACGGGGACCGGAGCCTCGATGGACGCCGATCAGCGGGCCGACAGCGTGTCGAGGTTCGTCGAAGACCCCGCTGGCGGTGTTGTCTGCTCGACGGGCGGACGCTCGCTCAAGCACTGATCGATGCGCCGGACGAGCTCGGCAGGGGCGTCCCCGGGCAACGTCGGCTTGCCCATGACATTCGTCAGGAGACGATCCCAGGTCACGTTGCCGTTCGGGCCGAAGCTCAGCCAGACGAACATCGCCCGCCCCTTCATGTTTTCGAAGGGCACCCCGCCGCCGCGGCCGCCGTTCCATGCTCGCGAGTCGCTGCTGTTGTCCCGGTTGTCACCGAGCACCCAGACCTCCCCGGGCTTGACGGTGTACGGGCCTTGATGCGCCTCGTAGCCGTCCTTTTCGAACAGGACCAGGTACGACTCGTCGCCCAGAAACTCGATGAACAGCTCACCGCTCTTTTTGTGCTGGGTGTCCCCTTCCCAGTACTGGTAGTCGCCGACCCTGCAGTTGGGGACCTTCCAACCGTTGATGATCGGGTGCCCATTTTGCACCTCCAGGGTGTCCCCTGGCAGCGCGATCACGCGTTTGATGTAGTCCTGCCGCTCGTTGTTGGGGTTCGGATCCGGAAATTCGAACACCATCACGTCGCCTGGCTCGGGCGGCAGGTTGTGCCACAGGCGCGCTTTGGTAAACGGGATGGTGGGGCCGTAGGCGAACTTGTTGACGAAGATGTGATCCTGCAGCTGGAGCGTCGGCAGCATCGAGCCGCTCGGGATCTTGAACGCTTCGACGACGAAGGCTCGCAGCAGCAGCGCGACGCCGACGGCGATGCCGATGGACTCGGCGTACTCCCGGAACTCGCTCTTTCGCCAGCGGCCAAGGTGGCGCGACACCCCGCGGCTGGCGCGCTCCAGCGCGCGCTCGAACTCTTCGATTTCGAAGCGCTCGCGTTGCATGCTGGCGCGCAGGGCCGAGAGCGAGGCCGTCAGCTCCTGGCGCGCGCTCGATGGAACGCCTCGCTCGATGGCTTTGGCGTTCTTGTGCAGGATGCGCTCGGCCTCGTCGAGCAGCTGGGCCGCGT
The DNA here is from genome assembly GCA_023418705.1 of Pseudomonadota bacterium. Classification (GTDB taxonomy): domain Bacteria; phylum Myxococcota_A; class Polyangia; order Polyangiales; family Polyangiaceae; genus JAEZYZ01. Next base: position 55,743 of record JAEZYZ010000095.1, read on the forward strand.
GCTCGTACTCGCCGCGGATTTCGCGCGGAACGTCGCTGCGGCCCCCGATGCCGACCCGATCGGCCAGCGGCAGGTAGTGCCGGATGCGATAGAGCATCATCTCGAAGCCGGTGAACAGCACGATGCCCGCCGGCACCGGTTGATCCTGGATGAGCCAGCGCAGCTGCCCGAAGGGGTTGTCCGGGGGCGCTGCCGCCTCGGCCGCCTGCAGCAGATTGACCGCGATCGTCGCCAGCACGAGCGGCACGAGCACGAACCACACGAACCAAAACAAGTAGCGCAGCGGTTTCGAAACGGCTGGCGGGCCGGGGTTCGCGGGCGGCGAAGCCGAGGCGGGCTCCGCGGAGGCCGCCTCGATCCGGCGCTCCGTTGGCTGAACAGGCTCTGTCACGCTGGATTCTTGCTGGGCAGTGGGAGGTTTCAGGGGCTTTCTCCGAGCTGCACGACGTAGTCGACCTTGGCGGCCCGGTCGTCACCAGGGCTGGTCGCCGGCGAGGTGGGGCCTACCGCAGCCGTGTTGTCGATCACCAGATAATAGGATCCCTTCGGCGCTCGGACGTAGCGCTTCCACACCTTGCCGGCAAATAGCGGCTCCCCAAGCAGCGGGTGCCCCACGAGCGCCGCGGGTCCGGGGTGGGTGACGTAGCCGGCGATCATCTGGTCGCCGGCCGGCTTCGGGACCAAAAAGACGTCCACAGCGGGAGCGCCATCGAGGCTCATGGTCAGGTACAGGGACTGGTCGTCCTCGGTGATCTCGAAGCCACCGACGAAATCCTGCTGCCCGGCGTGCACCTCCGTGCGCTCGTTGGCCAACGACTGCTTGTCGCTCTGCACGATGCGAAACGGCTGAAACGGCGTTTGGCCGAGCGGCACCAGGCCAACTGCGAAATCGGTGCTCCCATCTTCGCCGTAGCGGATGACCGTGAAGCCCCGTTCGAGCTGAGCGTCGACCACCTGCCGGCCGAGCTTGTCCGGGTCGACGCCGACGACCGCCATCCCGCCACGGGCGACCGCCGACTCGACCAGCGTGGTCTCGAACGAGTTGGCGCTGATCTTCCGCGGGCGGAAGTAGATGTACATGGCGCCCTCGTGCAGCTGAAAGTCCGGCAGGAACTCGACGATGCCCGCGCTCTTGAAGCCGATGCGGCCGGTCACGTTCGACCACGCATATCCCCGCCCGTTGTACTGCACGACCAGCGCGCGCCGCTCCTCGTCGTCCATGATTTGCGATTGGCAGCCCTCGGCGAAGAAACGCCCGACGACGGGCTGATCATCGGCGAGCTTGAGCGGCACGCCGACGCGCGTCATCTCCTGACAAAATCGGCTCAGCCCGAACTTCAGGATGTCGAAGCGCAACGAGCGGTTCGCTGGGTTGTTGACGACGCCCGCACCAAGCACGGTCACCGACGAGTGCCCCAGGGACTCCTGCTTCGCGCAGGCGGTCCCGAGCACGGCCGCTGCGGCCAGCGCCGATACGAGCGCCCGATGAGCTGACATGCGGCCGGAGCATAGGCGCGCTCCCCGGCTCGCACCAGCACCCGCCGCGCGCGGCGCCGCTTTTGCGTCTGCTGGCCGCGCCACCTCCGGCCTCTCGAGCGTCCCGGTTGACAGTCACTGCCGCTCGGGGTTCGCTCGGGCGAGCGCATGACGAAGGTTGCGGTTTTGGGCGCCGGCGCCTGGGGCACGGCGCTCGCGAAGGTGATCGCCGAAGGCGGCAGCGAGGTGCGCCTTTGGACGTGGGAGTCGGAGCACGCTGACGCCATGCGGCGCGATCGCCAGAACGCGCGCTTCCTCGAGGGGGTCCCCCTGCCACCCGCCGTGGCTCCCACCTCCGACGTCGCCGGCGCGCTCGCCGGGGTCGACCGCGTGATCGCGGCGCTGCCCTCCCACGCCTTGCGCGACACGCTCGAACGCGTCGCACCTCTCTTGCCGGCCGGCGCGCTTTGGGTCAGCGCGACCAAGGGCATCGAAAACACCTCGCTCATGACGATGAGCGAGGTGGCTCTCGACGTGCTCGGACCCGAATGCCGCGACCGGCTCCTCGTGTTGTCGGGCCCGAGCTTCGCGCGCGAGGTCGTCGGCAAGACCCCCACCAACTTGGTGGTCGCGGGCTCGGTCGGCTCGCCCGCGGCCGCCGTGCAGTCCTGGCTGTCCACCGACTGGCTGCGTGTGTACGTCAGCTCCGATCCGATCGGCGTCGAAATCGGCGGCGCGCTGAAGAACGTGATCGCCATCGCCGTCGGGGCCTGTGAGGGCCTGGGCTTTGGTCACAACACGCGGGCGGCGCTGATCACCCGTGGCCTCGCGGAGATGACTCGGCTCGCGGTCGCCAAGGGCGGCGACGCGCGCACGCTCTCGGGGCTCAGCGGGCTCGGTGATCTGGTGCTGACTTGCACCGGTGAGCTGTCGCGCAACCGCACCGTCGGGGTGGAGATGGGCCGCGGGCGGCCGCTCGCCGACGTGCTGCGGGACCTCGGTCACGTCGCCGAGGGCGTCGCGACCGCCAGGAGCGGGTATGAGCTCGGGCAACGCCTGGGCGTCGACCTCCCGATCACCAATCAGGTCTACCACGTGCTGCACGAGCAAAAGTCGCTCGCGCGCGCCGTGCGGGACGTGCTGGCACGCCCGCTCAAATCGGAATGGGAGTGATGCTTCGCATGCACCAACGGCATGGGCTCGCTGGATCGGTTCGCGCGGCAGCGGCCGCCGCTTCGGCGCTGCTCGCGATCTTCGGCGACGCGGCGCTCGCCCGGGCACAGCAGCCCGGAGGCTTTCAGCCGCCACCACCGCAGTTTCAGGCCTCCGGGCAGGGGCCCTTCATCCCGCCGCCTCCGCCTCCGCCGCCGTCGCGGCAACGCAAGGCGAGCGACGGAGAGATCGCGACGCTCTATGGGCTGTCCGCGGCCTATGGCGTCGGGATGGGCATCTGGGTCAGCGCCGAGGCGGGGATCGAGGATCCGGGGGTGTTCTTGATCCCGCCGGCGGTGCTGGGCATCGCGGCGCCGGTGGGCGTGTTCTTTTTGAATCAGCCGCGGATGCCGCGGGGCATGCCGGCCGCGATTTCCGCCGGGATGTTGATCGGCGCGACCGAAGGCGTGGGCATCGCGAGCTATCAGTTCGTCACCGCCGACGACGAAGACGCTTGGGGCTTTCGGGGGCTGTCGCGCTCGGTGGCGATCGGCTCGACCGTGGGCGCCGTGGCGGGCTACGCCGTCGGGTACTATCTCGAGCCCCCGCCGGAGAGCAGCGCGCTCGTCACGAGCGGCGGGCTTTGGGGCACCGCGATCGGGGCGATGTTCGGCTACGGCGCGTCCGAGGCCGGCGTGGGGTACGGGCTCGCCAACGACAGCGCGGGGCTCGGCGGGCTCATCGGCTTCAACGCGGGCGTCATCGCCACCGGCGCGCTGGCGATGGCGGTGGAGCCGAGCTTCGAACAGCTGGCGTGGATGTGGAGCGGTGCGGGCATCGGCGCCGCCATCTCGCTGCCAGTATTTCTCTTCTACGCGGGCGAGGACACGCCGCCCGCCAAGCGGGGCTTCGTCTTCATGGGGACGGCGACGACGCTCGGCATCATCGCCGGCGGCGTCTTCTCGGCCGGGTTCGGCGGTGGCTCGGGCTCCGTCCCGGGGCTCTCGAACGAGCGCTTCATCGCCATCCACCAGATCGGCCCGATGCCCGTCGAAGGAGGTCTCGGCGTGTCGATCGCGGGCCAGATTTTCTGACGTTTCTTTACGAATGGCGCAGCGCGTTATGGCGAAGGTGGCGGTAGTGTTTCTGGCGGCTTCCGCTACTCTGACGGCGACATGGCGACGATCCGCTACTACCCGGCCCGTGGAGAGCCGACCCTGATCGCGATTCACAAGCCGGTGACGACGATCGGGCGCGCCCTTGGCAACGACCTGCACCTGGCCGATCCCAGCGTGAGCGAGCACCACGCGCAGATCGTCTTCAACGGGCGCGATTTTCAGCTCGAAGAGCTCGATCGCGACGGCGAGATCCTGATCAACGGCAAAAAGAAGCGCCGTGCCCGCCTCGTCAACGGCGACCGCATCGCGCTCGGCGACGCGCTGCTCGGCTTCAGCATGTTCAGCGAGACGGTGGCCGCCGAGCCGTCGGGAGAGCCAGACGCCTCCGGCAGCGAAATCGCGGGTTTGCGGCGACTGCACCGCTTCAGCGAGCGGTTGATGACGAGCAGCTCCGTCGACGAGCTGCTCGAGACCCTGCTCGACGACGTGATCGAGCTGACCGGAGCGGCCCGCGGGGTGGTCCTGCTCGTGGATCCGAGCGACGGCGAAAACCGGCAGCCACGCGTGCGCGTCGCCCGCAACGTGCGGCGCGAAGCGATCGAGGATCCGAGCGGGGGCATCAGCGACAGCATCGTGCGGCAGGTGGTCGAGACCAAGCGACCGGTGATCGTCAGCGACGCCTTGACGGACACGACCTTCGGCAAGAGCGAGAGCGTCATTGCCTTGAAGCTCTCGAGCGTGATGTGCGTGCCGCTCCTGAACCAGGGCGAGGTGATCGGCGTCCTGTACGTCGGCAACGACCAGGTGAAGCACCTGTTTCACGTCAAACAGCTCGATCTCTTGACCATTTTCGGCGCTCAGGCGTCGCTCATCTTGCAGAACGCGATGCTGCTCTCCGCCCTGCGCGCGGACAAGCAGAAGCTCGAGACGGAGCTGTCCGACAAACGCTTCGGAGAGATCATCGGCGCCTGTCCGTCGATGATGGAGGTGTTCCGCAAGCTGCAGAAGGTGGCCGGCACCGATATCAGCGTGCTCATCACCGGTGAGACCGGGACAGGCAAGGAGCTGATCGCTCGGGAGCTGCACCGCCGGAGCAATCGCCCGAGCGGCCCGTTCGTGACGGTCAACTGCGGCGCCATCCCCGAGAACCTGATGGAGAGCGAGATGTTCGGCCACGTGAAGGGCGCCTTCACGGGAGCCATCGCCTCGCGACCCGGGAAATTTCAGCAAGCCGATGGCGGCACGCTGTTCCTCGACGAGGTGGGGGAGCTCACCTTGCAGCTCCAGGTGAAGCTGCTGCGCGCGATCCAGGAGCGGGTGGTGTACCGCGTGGGCGACAGCCGCCCGGAGAAGTGCGACATTCGGATCGTGGCGGCGACGAACCGCAACCTGGAGGAGATGATCAAGACGGGGGAGTTCCGCGAAGACCTCTATTACCGCCTCAACGTCGTGAACCTCTGGCTCCCGCCCCTCCGGGAGCGGGGCGACGACATCTTCATCATCGCCAAGGCGCTGCTCAGCAAGTACGCCGACGAGCTCGGCAGCCCCGTCCGCGGCTTCTCCCCGCAGGCGCTGGCCGCCGTGCGCAAGTATGGGTGGCCGGGCAACATCCGACAGCTCGAAAACCGGATCAAGAAGGCCCTCGTGTTGTGTGACAAAACGTTGCTCGGGGTCGAAGACCTGGATCTCGACGCCGAGGGCCAGGTGCCGATCGTCCCGCTCGAGAAGGCGAAGGAAGACTTTCAGCGCCGCTACGTGCTCGAGGTGCTCGAGCGCAACAACGGCAACCGCACCCAGACCGCCCGCGATCTCGGGGTCGACCCGCGCACCATCTTCCGCTACCTCGAAAAAGAGCAAAACCCCATCCCGAGCGGCGCCGGGGGCGCCCCGGTCGAGCGCGAGTAGCGCACCCGCCACGCCAGGCGGCCACCCCTCGGCCGAGAGCTCTGCGCCGGTAACCCCCGTGCCGCGGTCGTCCCGCCCCGCTCCTGTATCGCGGGCGCCCCGTCCGGCTGCTGTTCCGCGGGCGCCCCGCCCCGCTCCTGTATCGCGGGCGCCCCGTCCGGCTGCTGTTCCGCGGGCGCCCCGTCCGGCTGCTGTTCCGCGGTCGTCCCGTCCGGCTCGCCCAGCGCGGCACGTACTCGCTCTCACGCGCGTCCACGCCGCCGCGCGCTCACGTCGCCGCCGCGCGGTCACGTGCCACCGCGCGCACACGGCCACCGCGCACACACGGCCACCGCG
>JAEZYZ010000369.1 GCA_023418705.1 Pseudomonadota bacterium
GGCCGAGGCCGTCGCGGCGCGCTTCTTCGCGCGGCGCGCCCCGAGCTTGTCGGCGGCGCGCTCGATCGCGCTGCGCAGGCGGCTCGCGGGTTTCGCCTTCGAGGCCGCCGTCCCGGAGGCGCTCTTCCTACCGTTGCTGCCGACGCTGGCGCCGGCAGCTGCCTTGGCGCGGGTCGCGGCTCGAGGGATCAGCTTGCCGCTCGCGCGGGGTGCGGCGGGCGCCGAACGCGCCGGACGACTCTTCACAGCTTTCTTCAAGACCATGGCTGATGCTGACCTCCAGAGGCTCGATGGCCCCCCACCGCCGGGGCGCCGGTGGCTTCGTCCCGCACATCATCGTCAGTGCGGGCCCGGACCGCAAGCTCCGGGGGAGTTCTCGACTTGTCCCGGGCCATCGTTGCGATAAAGTCGCGCTTCACCTGCCACGCGACGTCCCGTCGATGGATGGATTGTAACGATGCTCGACCTCCCCGATCCTGGTCTCTACCGAACCACTCAAGCCATGCCCGGGCACGAAGATGCCTTCCCGGCGGGCGTGCTCGTCTACATCGGTCAGCCCCAAAACGGGGGCCTGAAGTTCGTGGTGCGGCCGGGTCAAAATCGTAACAACCGCTGGTACTGGGGCGAGCCCACCACCCCCCTGCGCTCCCCCACCTGGGCCAAGACCCTCAAGCCGCTGCCGTCCGAAGGGTTCTACACGCTGCCGGAGACCCTGGAGTTCGAAGGCGGGGGACGCTGGCTCAAGAACGCCATCGTTCAGCTCGGCTACAACGAGAAGGGGCAGGGCATCGTCTTCGTCGCCGAGCAACGCGAGGAAGAGTCGCAGAACGCCTTGTTTTTCAGCGATCGCGGCATGATGATCGACGACCGCATGCTCGAGCGGCTGACCTGGGCGCCCATCTTGCCGATCCGCAAGGGAGCGACGGCAGCGCAGAACGCCTGAGCGTCGCCGCAGTCGGGCAGTCGGGTTCCCGGGGGGCCGGCCGGAGCGGGCGCGCACGATTGCCTCCGGGCCGCGTTCGGATCCAAGATGCGGGCCGCATGAGAACTCGATGGGCGGTTTGGTCGGGCGCGCTGATGTTGGTCGTGGCGGCGGGGGTGCCGGCCTGTGGGGATGACGATGACGGCGGCGGCGGCACCGGCGCGACCGGCGGCACCGGAGGATCGTCCATTCCTGCCAGTTGCCGCACCTGCGCCGAACAGAGCTGCCCAGACGAGGTCGCCGCCTGCGAGGCCGCCACCGGCTGCGAAGAGCTGATCGAGTGCGCCTACCCCTGCGGCACCGACGATGCGTGCCAGGTCGAGTGCGCCCTAGCCAATCCCACCAGCACGACGACCATCAACGCCGGCCAAGACCTGCTCGACTGTGCCAGCGCCGCCTGCGAAGCGGAGTGCCCGCTCTAGGGCACCGATCAGGTTGCCAGCCGAGAGCCCCGAGAAATCGGGGAACCCTCAGCTTTGCTCGCGCATCGGTGCTCTAGATCGTCTCAATCCGCGACAAACGGCTTGCTCCGCAGACCGTTTATCGCTCCAAGGCGTACCCCAGAGCGCTCGTACCCGCCCCCGCCGCCGTCTCGGGAGCCGCCGCTATCCCTCGCCGAGCGCTCGGTCGAGGTCGGCGATCAGATCTTCCGGCGCTTCGAAGCCCACTGCCATGCGCAGCAGCGCATCATCGATCCCCGCCCGCTCCCGATCCTTCTGCGTCAGCCCGGAATGGGAGCTCGTGACCGGCCGGGTCAACAGCGTCTCTGGCCCGCCAAGGCTCGGCGCGCAGAGCGGGAGCTCGACGCGGTCGAGCAGCCGCTCCGCGGCCTCGGCGCCGCCCGCGAGCTCGAACGACAGCAGCCCGCCAGCGCCGCCGTCGAACAGCTCACTTGCCCGCGCTCGGTCCGGATGGCTTGCGAGCGACGGATAGAACACCCGCTTCACTTCGGGACGGTGCTCGAGGAACTCCGCCAGCGCCCGCGCGGTTCGGCTCTGGTGCCGCACCCGCAGGCCGAGGGTCAGAAGCCCGCGGTGGAGCAGGAACGCCGCGTGCGGGTCGAGCGTCCCACCGTAGTGGATCGACGTGCGCCGAGCCGCGTAGATCCGCGCGGCGCCGCCGCAGACGACCCCCGCGACCACGTCGGAGTGCCCGTTCAGGTATTTGGTCGCGCTGTGGACCACGAGATCGTAGCCAAACGCGCCGGCCCGAAACAGCACCGGCGTCGCCAGCGTGTTGTCGACGATCGAGACCAGGCCGCGGCGACGCGCGAAATCCACGAGCTTGCGATGGTCGATCACCCGAAGGAGCGGATTGGTGAGGCTCTCGACGAACACGGCCTTCGTCTCGGCTCGGCACAGCCGCTCCCACTGCTCCGGATCGTCCGCGTCGATGAGATCACAGCCGATCCCGAGGCGCGGCAGCTCCCCTGTGAGGAACGTGTGGCTGCCGCCGTACACGCCCGCCTGCAAGAGCACGTGGTCGCCGGGACCGAGGACGGACAAGAGCGCGCCCGTGATCGCGGCCATGCCGCTGCCGAGCACCAACCCTGCCTCGGCCCCCTCGAGCGCGGCCAGCTTGGCGCCGAGCACCTCGTGGATCGGCAGGTTGTTGAGGCGCGGGTAGACGATTTGATCGTGCCCGACGGCGTGCCGTGACTCGAAGACCGTCGACTGGAAAATCGGCAACGTGGCCGCGCCCCGAACCCGCGGGCGGAGCTCTCCGCCGTGCACGAGCTGGGTCTCGAGCCGCCAGCGCGTGGTCATGCGGTGCTCACTTCTTCGGCGAGGGCACGTCCTCGCGAGCGGCGATCATCGCCTTGAGAAACTCACGGTTCATGCGCGCGATGAAATCACCGCTGATGAGCTTGGGGCAGGCCGCCACGCACTCGTAGTGGTTGGTGCAATGGCCGAACCCCTCGGCCTCCATCTGCGCGACCATGCGCCGCACCCGGTCCTTCTTCTCGGGTTGCCCTTGTGGCAATAGGTTCAGGTGCGCGATCTTGGCCGAGGTAAACAACATGGCCGAGGCGTTCGGGCAGGCGGCCACGCAAGCGCCGCAGCCGATGCACGCCGCCGCATCCATCGCAAGGTCTGCGGTCTCCTTCGGCACCGGGACGGCGTTGGCATCGGGCGGGCTGCCCGTGCGCACGGAGACGTAGCCGCCCGCCTGCACGATGCGGTCGAAAGAGCCGCGGTTGACCACCAGGTCGCGCAGCACCGGGAAAGCGCTGGCGCGCCAGGGTTCGATCCACAGCTCGTCGCCGTCCTTGAACTCGCGCATGTGCAGCTGGCACACCGTGGTCGCCGCGCGCGGCCCATGAGCGATGCCGTTGATCATGAAGCCGCACGTGCCGCAGATGCCCTCCCGGCAATCGTGATCGAAGGCGATGGGCGTCTTGCCCTCGGCGATCAAGTGCTCGTTGACGGTGTCGAGCATCTCCAGAAAGGACATGTGCTCGCTGATGTCTTTGGCGTCGTAGCGCTCGAAGTGGCCGTCGACCGCGGCGCTCTCTTGGCGCCAGACGTGCAGCACCAGGTTCATCGTGCCCATTACTTGTAGCTCCGCTGCGTCGGTTTCACGTATTCGAACTCGAGCGGCTCCTTGTGCAGCCGGGGTGCCGCTGTCTCGCCGCTGTATTCCCACGCCCCCACGTAGGTGAAGCGATCGTCGTCGCGCTTGGCCTCCCCTTCCGGGGTCTGGTGCTCTTCCCGGAAGTGACCGCCGCAGGATTCCTCCCGGTGCAGGGCGTCGATGCACATCAGCTCGGCGAGCTCGAAGAAATCGGCGACGCGACCGGCCTTCTCGAGCTGTTGATTGAGCTCCTGCCCGCTGCCGCCCACCCTGAGGTTGCTCCAGAACTCTTCGCGGATCGCGGGGATCTTCTCGAGCGCCCTCTGCAAGCCGCTCGCCGAACGCGACATCCCGCACTCGTCCCACATCAAGGTGCCGAGCTCGCGATGGAACGAGTCCACGCTGCGCTTGCCGCCGACGCCGAGCAGCCGCTTCAGCCGCTGCTCCACCTGCTCGAGCGCTCCGCGCACCTCCGGGTGGCTCTCGTCGATCTTGGCAGGCTTGGATTGTGCGAGGTAGTGGCCGAGGGTGTACGGGAGCACGAAGTAGCCGTCCGCCAGGCCCTGCATCAGCGCGCTGGCGCCGAGGCGGTTGGCGCCGTGGTCGGAGAAGTTCGCCTCCCCGCCCACGAACAGCCCGGGGATGGTGCTCATCAGATCGTAGTCCACCCAGAGCCCACCCATCGTGTAATGGATCGCCGGGTAGATGCGCATTGGCACCTGGTACGGGTTCTCACCGGTGATGCGCTCGTACATGTCGAAGAGGTTGCCGTAGCGCTCGCGCACCACCCGCTCCCCGAGGCGCTTGATGGAGTCTCGAAAATCCAGATAGACGCCGCGGGCCTTGTCCCCGACCACCGGCCCCACCCCGCGGCCCTCGTCGCAGGCCTCCTTGGCCCGGCGCGAGGCGATGTCCCGCGGCACCAAGTTGCCGAAGCTCGGGTAAATGCGTTCGAGATAGTAGTCGCGATCCTGCTCGGGGACGTCGTTCGGATCCTTGCGGGCGTCCTCCGCGCGCTTCGGCACCCAGACGCGGCCGTCGTTTCGGAGCGACTCGCTCATCAGCGTCAGCTTGGACTGATACTCTCCGCTGACCGGGATGCAGGTCGGGTGGATTTGGGTGAAGCAGGGGTTCGCGAACAACGCGCCCTTGCGGTGAGCCCGCCAGACCGCGCTGGCGTTGCAGCCCTTGGCGTTCGTCGAAAGAAAAAAGACGTTGCCGTAGCCGCCGGTGCAGAGCACCACCGCGTCCCCCAGGTGTACCTCGAGCGCGCCCGTCACCATGTCCCGCGCCACGATCCCGCGGGCCACTCCATCGACCACGATGAGCTCGAGCATCTCGTGGCGCGTGAACTGGGTCACGGTCCCCGCGCGGACCTGGCGCTCCAGGGCCTGATAGGCGCCGAGCAAGAGCTGCTGCCCCGTCTGGCCGCGGGCGTAGAAGGTGCGTGACACCTGCGCCCCGCCGAACGATCGATTCGCCAAAAGGCCCCCGTACTCCCGCGCGAACGGCACCCCCTGCGCGACCGCCTGGTCGATGATGTTCACGCTGAGCTCGGCCAACCGATAGACGTTCGACTCGCGCGAGCGGAAGTCGCCGCCCTTGACGGTGTCGTAGAACAGGCGAAACACGCTGTCGCCGTCGTTCTGATAGTTCTTGGCCGCGTTGATGCCGCCTTGAGCCGCGATGCTGTGGGCGCGGCGCGGGCTGTCCTGGTAGCAGAAGACCCGCACGTTGTAGCCGAGCTCACCCAGCGACGCGGCCGCCGCGCCGCCCGCGAGGCCGGTGCCGACGACGATGATGGTGTGCTTGCGGCGATTGGCCGGGTTCACCAGCTTCATTTCGAACCGGCGGCGTTCCCAGCGCGTCTCGATGGGCCCGGACGGGGCACGTGACTCTAGTTGCATCAATCGGTCCTCGGCTCGAGTGGACGGCGACGCCGCCGTATTGGAAGGAACGTCGACTGCCGCCGGGTCATGACACGAAGCCCAGCAGCACGGACAGGGGGATCACGATGTTGCCGGCGACCACGAAGAGGCCGAGGGCGCGGGCGACCTGCCGGCGCCGCTCGTTGTACCGCGGGTGATTGATCCCGAGCGTTTGCAGCAGGCTCCAGGTGCCGTGGTAGAGGTGAAACCCGAGCGCGACCTGCGCCGCGACGTAGATGGCCACGACCCAGGGGATGCTAAAGCCGTTGATCACGTTGGCGTAGACGTCCGCGCCGACGCCCTTGCCGCTGTGCTCGTAGGCGCCCATGGCGATGCCGGGCCAGGTGAAGTGGGCCAGGTGATAGACCACGAACAGGAGGATCAGCGGCCCGCTCAGCCACATCGTCAGCGCCGCGTAGCTGGTCGCCCGATGGTCGTGGCGCTTGTAACGCACGGGACGGGCCCGGGCGCTCTGCTGGTAGACGGACACGGCGGAGGCGATGTGCGCCACCAACGCGACGACCAGCGCCAGGCGCACGGTCCAGAGCAAGACCGGCATGCTGGCGAGCGTTTCGGCATAGCCGTTCATGACCTCGCGCCCGGCGAAGACCTGCAGGTTGCCGAGCATGTGGCCGATCGTGAAGCCGAACAGGACGAGCCCGCTCAGGGCCATCACGCCCTTTCGACCGAGGCTGGTTTGATAGAGAGAGAGCACCTGCTGCATGACGATGTGGTGAACCCGCGCGCGGGGGCCATCGGCTCTTTACTCCAGCCGCTCGGGTGCGCGCTAGCCCGCGTGCGACCTGCTGTCGAGGGGGCGCCCCGGGCGCCCGCCAAAATAGGGGGCAC
>JAEZYZ010000049.1 GCA_023418705.1 Pseudomonadota bacterium
GCAGCAGGTAGCGCGGGCGCAGCAGGTAGCGCGGGTGCGGGCGGTGCTGCTGGCGCAGCAGGCAGCGCCGGAGCGCCCGGCGCGGCGGGTGCTGCCGGTGCGGCGGGTGCCGGCGGTGGTGGCGCCACGCTGGCAGAGAACTGCGAGGCGCGCTGCGCGGCTGAGCAAGCATCCGGGTGCGAAAACGTCACTCCCCCAGACTATTGTGTGCCGGTCTGCGAATACTTGATCGGCTATTACGCCGCCTGTCCCGAGGCATACGAGGAGTTCACGGCCTGCATGGCAAACGCGACCTACATGTGCAACGAGCAGGACGCCGCTGTGACGTCCGACTGCGACGCCGAGCTGGCCGCGCTTTGCGGCGCGACCTGACTCCGCCCGGGCGACGCGAGAGGGGCAGCGCTCACCCGAGCGCTGCCCTTTTTTTGTCCGCGGTGCGGCCGTAATGGATTGAAGGTGAAAAGCGACGGACCCAGAAAATCCCAGTTGATTCGGCCTCGTAGATGCGCCAAGACCGAAACCCAGGTGGCGTGGTATGCTAGGTAGTCACTTCGAGGGAATGACTCCCGCGCCTCAGGAAATACGGCTCGTCGTCTACGTCAATGGTCAGACACGGGTCCACCCATTGCCCCAACGCGGCAGCGTGATGCTCGGTCGAGCGCTGAGCAACGAGATCCGCGTCGAAGATCCGAGCATCTCGCGCCAGCACCTGAAAATTACCGTCCAGGACGGATCCATCGAGGTCGAGGACCTCGGCAGCGCCAACGGGACGGTGCTGCTCATGCACCCGGACAGCGGACGGGCGTTCGACGAGACGCAGACGCGGACCACGGACACGCCGCTCGAGCCCGGCGTGCCGCGCCGCATCCAGCCCGGCACGTCCCTGCGCGCGGGTCTGGTGCTCCTGTTCGTGGAGGTGCCGGGGCAAGAGGCGATGCGCCAGACGGTGCGTCCGCCGGCGCGGATCCCGCAGGAGATCACCGCGGCGGCGCCGATCTTGGTGGACGAGAAGATGCGGCGTATCTACGCGCTCGCCGCGCGGGCTGCCGCCAGTGAAATCACGGTCTTGATTTTGGGGGAGACCGGCGTCGGCAAGGAGGTGCTCGCCGAGAGCATCCACCGGCATTCGCCGCGCGCGAGCAAGCCCTTCCTGCGGCTCAACTGCGCCGCGCTGCCGGAGAATCTGCTGGAGAGCGAGCTGTTCGGGCACGAGAAGGGCGCCTTCACCGGCGCGACCGGCGCCAAGCTCGGCCTGCTAGAGTCGACCGACGGCGGGACGGTGTTCCTGGACGAGGTGGGGGAGCTGCCGCTGGCGACGCAGGTCAAGCTGCTGCGCGTGCTGGAGGAGCGGGTGGTGATGCGCGTCGGGTCGACCAAGCCGCGTCCGATCGACGTGCGCTTCGTCACCGCCACCAATCGGGATTTGAAGCGTGAGGTCGACCGTGGCGCCTTCCGCGGCGATCTCTTCTTCCGGATCAACGGCGTGACGCTGCGGATCCCGCCGCTGCGCGAACGGCCTGCGGAGATCGAGCCGCTGGCGCGCCACTTTCTGAAGCAGTTCTGCGCGCGCTCCGGCATCCCGATGCCGGAGTTCTCGCCCGAGGCGATCAAGACGATGGCGTCGTTGCCCTGGCCCGGCAACGTGCGCGAGCTGCGCAACGTGATGGAGCGCGTGCCGCTGTTGTGCGGCACGGGGCCGATCCTGTCGGAGCACGTGATGCCGGATCACGGCATGAGCCCCAGCACCCTGATGGCGGCCGACGAGTGGGGGAGCGAGGTGACGGACGTGATGGACGTGTTCTCGTTCGAGCCGCGGCAGCAAGTCGACGAGCGTGAGCGCATCCTGCGCGCCCTGGCGGCGTGCGGCGGCAACCAGACGCGCGCGGCCAGGATGCTCGGTGTGTCGCGCCGCACCCTGTCGAACCGCCTGAACGACTACAATCTGCCCCGCCCCCGCAAGGGAAAGTAGCGAGCTTGGCGAGGCGCGCATTGGCTCGCTCGGGCAACCTGCGGATCGAAGCCAATGGTGTGCGCAAAGGAGGGAGAGGTGCGCAGGGAGTCGCACCCCTTCGAGCGCGGTCCTTCCAGAGCTTTTCGGCGCTCCGCGCGCCGCCGGTCGATCCTATGGAAAGCAGGGTGTTGCCGTGAGTTTCGACGGGCCATCAGCTAAGATACCGGCAGTGTGGGAGTCGCCCGAACCGATCGAGCCCAAGGCCGGCGAGGTCCTGGGTCAGTACCAGCTGCTCGCCATCATCGGTGAAGGGGGGATGGGCCGGGTCTGGGCGGGGCGCTGGCTAGGCAGCCACGGCGACCGCATCGTGGCGGTCAAGTGCTCGCGACGCGACATCGGCGTCGATGCCGAGTTCGCGCAGGTCTACATGGACGAGGCGCGCATCGCCAGCAGCCTGCACCACCCGAACGTGTGCGGGATCTACGAGCTCGGCTTCGAACGGGGCTACCCGTACATCGTGCTCGAGTGGTGTGACGGCGGGACGCTGCACGAGCTGCTCCGCGCGGCCGAGGGGCGGCGCATCCATCCGGTGCTCGCGGCGCGCATTTGCAGCCAGGCGTGCGCAGGCCTGCACGCGGCGCACGAGCTCAGGGGGGAGGACGGTCAGCTGCTCAACCTCGTGCACCGCGACGTCTCGCCGCAGAACCTCCTGATATCGCGCACGGGTCAGGTCAAGCTCACCGATTTCGGCATCGCCAAGGCGCGCGGGCAGCTCCGACAAGCGACGGACACCGGCATCGTCAAAGGCAAGCCGGCGTACATGGCGCCCGAGCAGCTCGAGTCGTCGTCCTTCGATCGCCGCGCCGATTTGTTCTCGGTTGGTTGCATCTTGTACGAGTCCACGCTCGGCATGCGGCCCTTCTACGGCAAGGATCCGGCGGGTGTTTTGTACCAGGTCCTGCAGTGCTCCCCGAAGCGGCCCCGCGCCATCGATCCGGATTTTCCGCGGGAGCTCGAAGACATCATCATGGGGGCGATCACCAAGCACCCCGAAGACCGCTTCCAGAGCGCGGAAGAGATGCAGGCCGCGCTCGATGGCTGGCTCTTCCAGGCGCGCGCGTCCGGGTCGGACAACGCGGTGGCGGAGTTCGTCAGCACGACCTTGATGGAGAAGATCGACGCCCGCGAGGCCTTGATCCAGCAGTCGCTGTACGACCTGACCGAGGCCGACACGGTCATCACGACCTCGCCGTTCGTGTCCCATCAACCGCCGCACCGCCACAGCCCGGTGATCGAGTCGAGCGAGCCGTACGTCATCCCGACGCGCTCGGCGCACCGCTCCAACGTCCGTCAAAAGGCGCGGCGCGCGACCGTGGCCGTTTCGCTGGGCGCTGCCGCTGCCGTGGGCCTGTCCGCGGCGTGGGCGGTGCGCAACCGGATGCAGGGGGCGGCGGACGCGACGGCGGTTCAGGCGGCCGCGCCGCCGCCGGTCGTGCGGGCCCCCAAGAGCGAGCCGATCGTGATCGAGCTGCGGGCCGAGCCGTCGCACGCCACCCTGAGCATCGACGGCAAAGAGGTCGCCAACCCGCACGTGCTCGCGGTCGAGCCGAGCGTC
This sequence comes from Pseudomonadota bacterium, assembly GCA_023418705.1. Classification (GTDB taxonomy): domain Bacteria; phylum Myxococcota_A; class Polyangia; order Polyangiales; family Polyangiaceae; genus JAEZYZ01. The sequence continues at coordinate 3,567 of JAEZYZ010000049.1, forward strand.
GAGCCGCACATCGTGCAGGTCCGCGCCGAGGGCTTCACCACCAGCACCCGCACCATCCGCTTCACGCACAATCAGAGCATCGAGGTCGTCCTGGCGAAGACGGCCACCGAGACCGAGGAGGCGGACTCGCCCCGCGCGGGCGAGCCCACGCGCCCCCGCAGCACGGGACGCAGCGCCGCGCGCACGAAACCCGCGGCGACCTCCACGCTGAGCCCCGCCTCGGACACGGGCGACAAGCCCCCGCCGAAGCCCGTCTTCCCCGACCCTCGCCGGCGCATCGACACCAACAACCCGTTCGAGTAGCCGCGAGCCAGCCCTCGCCCTGCGGGCACGCTAAAGAGATCGCCCGAGAAGGTCGGAAGTACGGCAGATTTTGTGGGGTTCCGACGGTTGGGCCGGACGCGACCCTCGCGTCCGGTACCTCCACGATGTTAGGTCACGACGCTCGATCAAAGGTCCGATCGGGGGCCCGCCGCCGGCGG
>JAEZYZ010000418.1 GCA_023418705.1 Pseudomonadota bacterium
CGGTCACGTCGTCCGGCGCAGCGGAGGGCGGCCCGGCGTCGCCCGCGGGCTCGCCGAGCGCCCCGTCGGGCAGGGGAGGGGGGCCGGAGAGGGCCGGCTCGAGCGCGGGTGGCTCGGGCGGCGGCGGCGGCACCGTCGCCGGCTTCGGCGGAACGCTCTCGGAGATGGGCGTGAGCTCGGCCGCCGTCTTGGCGAGGGCCACCGCACGCAGGTCGTTGCCGGCTTGTTCGGCGGAGTCGGCGGCGCGCCGCAACCAGCGCAGCGCTTCGGCCGGGTTGCCGTTGCTCCATAGGGCACCCGCCGTCTCGAGCGCCAACACGACGTCCTCGGCGTCGTCGTCGACCGGGGTGGGAAAGCTGGGCATCTCCATCTCTGGTTCGTTCCTCTCGTCGCAAGTCAGCCCGAGAGCGCGCTCAAGAGCTGCTGGGCGCGCGCATGCTGCGGGTCTTCGTAGAGCGCCTTGTTCAACATCAAGCGGGCCTTGCCGGCGTCGCGCTGCAGGTGCGCCAGGTAGGCGAGCTGATAGTAGGCGGTCGCCTTGTCCCGCGCACGAGCGCAGCCCGGGGCCTTCTGCTCGCTCGTCTTCATCATGATCACCGTGCGCAGCGTCCGATTGGCGACCGAGAGCTGGTCGAGATCGAACGCGAGCAGGCCGAGCAAGAGCGCGATCTCGGACTCGGTCTTGTTCATCTCGAAGGCGCGCGTCAGGGCCTCGTAGGCCTCGGCGAGCTCGTCGTCCTCGAGGTGCAGCCTTCCGAGCAGCGCGTACGCCCGAGCGAGCTCGGGCGACCGACGTCCGGGAGACGCACCGATGGCGCGGCCAAGCACCTCCCTTGCCGGCGCGCGCTGCCCGCGCGCTCGATCGCTCTCGGCGAGCAGCAGCGCCGCCTGCAGATTGCCCGGCTGCTCCTCACACACCTGCTCGAGCAACGCCCGACCCTGCGCCGCCGTCCGGTCGTCACCGAGCAGCTGCTCGGCGGCTCGTCCGAGGAGCGTCAGCCGCTCAGGTCCCTCGGTCGCCTCCGCCTGGCAGAGCAGCAGATCGGCGAGTTTTTGGCGTTCCCCGCGGGCATCGTAGAGCTCGAGCAGGCGATCACCGACCTCCGTCGACGACGGATCGGCGGCGTAAGCGCGCTCGAGCTCGGCCAGCGCCCGCCCGGGCTCTCCGAGCCTTTCGCACAACCTGGCGATCGCCAACGCCTGCGGCCCCAAGGGAGCGCCCTGATCCATCAGGCGGCGCCGAGCGCCGCAGGCGGCCCCCAAATCCCCGAGCCCTTCCAAGGCCACGGCGAGCCGCTCGAGCAGGTCCATGGGGAGCGACGCCGCCTCGAGCAGGCGCGAGAGCTGCTCGCGCGCGGCGCCCACGTCTCCGGTGCCCGCTGCGAGCTCCGCGAGCCGCAGCCGCAGCCGGGGATCGTCGCCCCGATCCTGATCTGCGAGCTGCGCGGTGAGGGCTTCGATCAACGGCTCGGCGTAGCGGGGATCGAGCGCGTGGGCGCGCTCCAGCGCTGCCACGGCTTCAGCCTGCCGCCCAAGCCCTTCGAGCAGCTGCGAGCGGCGGGCGTGCAGCGCCGGCTTCTGCGGTGCCGCCGCCAGCTCGTCGTCGACCAGGGCGAGCGCGCGTTCCAGGTTGCCCGCGCGGGCATAGATCTCGGCAAGCTCCCGGCGCAGCCGCCGATCGTCGGGCCGCTCGGCGAGCGCGCGGTCGAACAAATCACACAGCGGAACCAGGCTCGGCAGGCTCGAGTGTGCGTCGATGAGCTGCTCGCGCACGTCGGCGTGCTCCGGGCAGGCCGAGAAACCCCGTTCGAGCGCCGCGCGGCGCTTGGCGTCCTCTGCGCGCTCGCCGTACAGCTGCGCGAGCCGCAGCGACAGCTCGGCGGCGCCCTGCCCGGACTCGAGCTGCAGCAGCCGCTCGAGAACATCGAGCAGCTCTTCGGCGGCGACGCCTTGGGCGTCGCACAGCCGGAGCAGCTGCGCGAGCGCCGGGCGGTGCGTCGGGTCGGTCTCGACCACCCGGCGGCAGACGCGGAGCGCTTCGGCGGGCTGCTCCTGGCGTTCGAGCAGCTCGGCGAGCTCGAGGCCAGCCGTGACGGCCCTGGCCGCGTCCCCGCGGCGCTCGGCCAGCTCCATCTCATTGCGGAGCAGATCGAGCACGGCGGCTTGGCGTCCCAGACGCTGGAGCAGCTCGGCGAGCAGCGGCAGCGCCTCGTGCTGCTCGGGGGTTTGCTGCACCACCTGCTCGAGCAAGCCCACCGCTGCCTCGCTCAGCGCATCCTCCGCGAGCAGACACCTGGCCGCTTCGAGGCGTAGGGTGCCGGCCCGAACCGGGTCGCCGCACTGCGCGGCGACCCGCTCGACGCACTCGCGCAGGCGCTCGAGCTCGCCCGCGCCGACGAACACCTCGAACAGCCGTCGGCGGACCTCGTGATCTTCGGGTCGGCGCTCGAACAAGTGCTCGTGAATCGACAGCGCGCGCTCGACGCTCGCCGGCGTTGCGAGCCGCTGGTAGATGCCGGCGAGGCTGGCCTTTCGAGTGAGGTCGAGCTCGTCGAGCGTCGAGAACAGCGTTTCGGCGACTTGTTGGCACCGCTCGAGCAAATCCGCTTCTCCGCTGGCGGCCGCCAGCGTCACCAGGTCCGCGAGCGAGGCGAGCTTCGACGCCGCGTCCTGGGTCTGCTCGAGGTGCGCCAGCAGCGCGCGGCGCAGCAACGCCGGCTGGTCGCGGTCCGCGAGGGATTTGGCGAGCGCGCGAGCCTGCTCATCGCCCTCGAGCGCGGCGTCGAAGGCGGACTCCAGGAGCTCGGCGGCGCGATCGGGGTCTTGCTGTTGCGTCGCCAAGTCGCTCAAATGAAGGTAGATTTCAGGGCGCTCGGGCGCCGCTCGATCGACCGCCTCCTGATGGGGCACCACGAGCAGCAGCGTTCGGTAGCTCTGCTCGGCGAGGGCAAGGTCACCCAGATCGCGCGCGAGCCGGGCCAGCTCGTAGACGATGCCGGCATGCCCTGGGTTCACGTCGGCGGCGAGCTTCAGCTCTTCGAGGGCTGCGTTGGCGTCGCCCGCCGACAGCAGGGCTTGCGCCAGCTGCCGGTGCACGTCGGCGCGCTCGCGGGGCCTGCGTTCCCCGTAGAGCTCGAGCCGTGCCCGCAAGATCCCGAGCGCCTCGGCGTGGCGCCCCGCCCGCGACAACGCGAGCGCCAGGCGCTGCTCGAGCTCGAGGTTTTGGGGATCGAGCTCGAGCGCCCGCTCGAGCAGGGGGGCGGCCTCCAGCGGCGCGTCGAGGCGGCCAGCGTAGATGTCCGCGGCCTCCGAGAGCGAGGCGATGCGGTCGGCGGGCGAGAGCGCATCCTCGTCTGCGCGAGCGGACAAGAGCTCCGCCAGGGGCTGCCAGCGCTCACCTTCGCGGTAGAGCTCGACCAACAGCTCGCGAAGCTCCGGCGTCGCATGGCCGGCGGCGCGCACTTCGCCCAACCGAGCCCGCGCCAGATCGCCCTGGTCGATCACGCGCAGCTGACGGGCGAGCTCGACTGCGACGTCCGCGCGCGCCTCGATGGGGCTCGCGGCGTACAAGCTCTCGAGCGCCGCTGCGGCCTCGTGG
>JAEZYZ010000422.1 GCA_023418705.1 Pseudomonadota bacterium
CTGGCACGGGTGTGGGTGCGCGGCGGGCGGTGGGTGCGCTCGCGCGGGCAGGGGTGCGCTCGCGCGGGGCAGCGGGGGGGCGCTCGCGCGGGCAGATCGGACGGCGCGGGGTGAGATTGAGGGGCCCGCCCCCGGCCCTCGCTCACTCGGCGGCCGAGACGGCGGCGTTCGGTGCGTCGGGCGCGTCGGCCTTTTGAGCCCGCGCGCGGTGGCTGGCGATGTACCAGGTGACGGCCTGATCCAGCCCGCGCGCGATCGGGTAGTCCGGCTCGTAGCCGAGCAGCTCCTGCGCGCGGTCGATTTCGGCGAGCGAGTGCGCGATGTCGCCGACGCGAGGAGGCAGGCGCTCGAGCTCCACGCGGGCAGCGCCGGGATACTGGCGAGCCACGCGCTCGCGAATGAGGGTGTACAGCTGCTCGAGGCTGGTGCGCTCGCCACAGGCGATGTTGAAGACGCGCGCGTTGACGGCGTCGCGGCCGGCGGTCGCGGCCAGAAGGTTTGCCTGCACGACGTTCTCCACGTAACAAAAGTCCCGGCTTTTGTCGCCGCTGCCGAACAGCTGACAGGTCTCGCCAGCGATCAGGCGCTCGGTCCAGCGGGGGATGACGGCTGCGTAGGGCCCGTTCGGATCCTGCCGCGGTCCGAAGACGTTGAAATAGCGTAGGCCGATGCATTCGATGCCGTACGTCTTGGTGAAGACGTCCGCGTAGACCTCGTTCGTCAACTTCGTGGCGGCATAGGGCGACAGCGGCCGTCCCAAGCGGTCCTCGCGCTTGGTCTCCGACTCATCGTCGCCGTAGACCGAGCTCGACGAGGCGTAGACGAAGCGTGCCACGTTGGCGTCCCGCGCGGCCGTCAGCATCGTCAGCGTGCCGTCCACGTTGACGTGGTTCGAGGTCAGTGGATCCTCCACCGACCTTGGCACCGAGCCGAGCGCGGCCTGGTGCAACACGAAGTCGACGCCATCCACCGCCTTTCGGCAGCCTTGCTCGTCGCGGATGTCCCCTTCGATGAAGCGGAAGCGCGCGGCCGCCTCGGGGCCCACCGACTGCAGCACGTCGTCCAGGTTGGCGCGGTGTCCCGTGGCGAAGTTGTCGAGCCCGACGACGTGCTGCCCCAACGCGAGCAGGCGTTCGGCCAAGTTCGAACCGATGAAACCCGCGGCCCCCGTGACGAGCCAGCGCTTCGGTTCGGTCCGCAGCGCTTTGACGATATTCAAGTAACGGCCCATGTCAAAGACTCCAGTAGCTAGTTCCTGAAGGAAGGGTTTTCGGATCCACCGCGCTCTTGACGTCCATGAAAATGCCGCCCTGCTTCAACGGCCGCAGCAGCTCCGCGCGCGGCAGGCGCAAGAACTCTTGGTGAGGCGCTGCCAAAATCAATGCATCGAGCTCGACGAGCTCGTTGAACGGCTGGAGCTTCAGCCCATACTCGGCGTGGGCTTCCTCGGCGAGCACGATCGGATCGTGGACCATCGGATCGATGCCGTAATCACGAAGCTCCTCTACGATGTCGACGACCTTCGTGTTGCGCAAGTCGGGGACGTCCGGTTTGAAGCTGATGCCGAGGATGCCGACGCGAGCGCTCTTGATCGGAACGTCCTTGCGCGCGAGCGTCTTGACGACGGTCTGGGCGACGAACGGTCCGATGCTCTCGTTGACGCGGCGCCCGGCCAAGATCACCTCGGGGTGGTAGCCGACCTGTTCCGCCAGCGTGGTCATGTAGTACGGGTCGACGCCGATGCAGTGCCCGCCGACCAGGCCGGGCTCGAAGCGCAGAAAGTTCCACTTCGTGGCAGCAGCATCGAGCACGTCCTTGGTCCGAATGCCGACGCGATCGAAGATCAACGCGAGCTCATTCATCAACGCGATGTTCAGGTCACGCTGGATGTTCTCGATCGCCTTGGCCGCCTCGGCGACCTTGATGGACCTCGCGCGGTAGACGCCGGCGGTCACCACGGCCTCGTAGACGCTGGCCACCCGATCGAGCGTCTCGGCGTCTTCTCCTGAGACCACCTTCGTGATCTTCTCGAAGGTGTGTTCCTTGTCGCCGGGGTTGATCCGCTCCGGCGAATAGCCGAGCTTGAAGTCCACGCCCTGTTTCAGGCCGGAGATCTGCGCCAAGAGCGGGCCGCAGATCTCTTCGGTGACGCCGGGGTAGACGGTCGACTCGTAGACCACCACGCTGCCGGGGCGAAGCACCTTTCCCACCGTCTCGGATGCTGCCAGGACCGGGCGGAGGTCGGGGCGGTGCTGCGCGTCGATCGGCGTGGGGACGGCCACGATGAAGAAGTTGCAGTCGCGGAGCACCTCGGGATCGGCGGTGATGTTCAGGCGCGACTGCTTCAGCTCGGAGGGATCGACCTCACGCGTCTGGTCGACGCCACCGTTGAGCGCGTCGACCCGCTGCCGATTGATGTCGAACCCGACGGTGCCGTCGAAGCGCTTGGCCACCGCGAGGGCAACTGGCAGGCCGACGTAACCAAGTCCGATGACAGCGATGCGGTGATCCATGATGATTGCCTCGTTGATGCAAGAGCGGGGCCTGTTCGGAACCCCGGGCGGGACAACTTACGCGAAATTCAGGCGACGTGCACTTGCTGCAGCTCCTGCGGTGAAATGCAAAATCTGCTGTGAGCGAAACGGGCATCAGGGCTCGCTTTGGTCGCGTAAAATCAGCGGATCGTCCGTCGCGTCCTCGGCGTCCACGCGCAGCGGGGGCCGGTACCGTCGGGGCATCTCCCGCTCCGGTGGATAGTAGAAGGAGGCGGTCGCCATGACGGTGTTGCGGACGTAGCTGAGCGGCAGGGGAGGGCGGGTAGCATCCGTCTCCTGCTGGGCGTGCTGGTAGCGCAGGCCGAGCCGCAAGTGATCCAGCGCCAGCCAGGAAAGGGAGACGTCGGCCAGCCACACCCGAATGGGGGTGGCAAGGTCTCCGTTGGCGTCGATCAACCGCCCCCGCTGGTAGCCGGCCGAGGTGGCAAAATCTACCTCCGGGTCTTCGGACAGCGGCAAAGCGCCGCGCAGCGTGACCTCGTTGATCAAGAAGGTTTGGCCGAGGAACAGGCTGGTCCGCGCGTCGCGGCGGTAGGTCAGGCTGAGATCCCCTTCGCGGCGGGTGTACCCCAGGGACGCGGTCCCAGCGGGGTTCCAGAAGTGACGGTTGCGTTCCAACAGGTAGACGTGCACCGGGCCCGCGTCGAGGTGGCTGAAGAAATGGCGGCCCCAGTCGCTGCGCCAGCGGGCCAGGGCCCGGCTGATGATCTGGCTCTGGGTATCGCCCGGCGTGAAGCCCGTGGGGTCGACCCGCCCGCTGACGCGCGCATACTCCGCGCCGATCTCCGCTCCAAGCGCGTCGTGTCGAAAAAAGTAGTCGGCGCCGAAGCGGTTGCTGGCGACCAGGGTCGTGGCCGCTTCCGTATCGGCGAACACCGGAGTCAGCACGTTCGCCGCGGCGGCCTGCATCAGCCGCCAGTGGTTCCAGGGGCGGAGCGTCAGGGTCTGCGCGGCCCGTCCCATGATGAAGGGGCTCGTGCCGGGAAAAATCGCGTTCAGGGCGGTGGCGGAGCTCGAAGCGAGCGTGCCGGCCGAGTGGAAGTGCGACTGGGTGACGCTCGCCGCGAGCAAGAGCCGCGTCCGGCTCGAGAGGATCCAGAAGCTCTCCCAGTCGAGCATGTTGGCGAAGGCGTTCGTCTCGGAGTGCTCGAAGTAGAGGTTTGCCGTGTATCGGTAGCCGAGCCGAAATGCGCGGTCGCGCTCTTCGACGGCGTAGACGATGCCGGGGCTCAAGACAGCGAACACGTCGGCCGTCGCCGGCAGAACCAGACTGCCCGGCTCGGGGTCATCCGGGGTGGCCCGGATGTTGTCCGTCCAGGCGATCGAGCCCTCGAAGACCCCTTGCAGTTGATCGCGAGCATCGGCGTGCGTGCTGAAGAGCGACAGCAGACACGCGACGGGCAGGAGCCGTTGACAGCGGCGGACGGCGTCCCAATCGATACCAGGCCGGGAAAACGTCATGCTTCGTTCGGCCGCACAACCGTCCGCCCCGCGAGTGGAACGCCACCCCGACTGCGTCACGATCGCGCGTCGGCTCCTGCATAGCGACAAGCGGGTGGTGGGAGCCTTTCCGATGTCGCCCAGCATGGGTCTGCTTCCGCTGCTGTCCAGTCTGGGACGTGCGCTCGCGGACTTCGGGCACTACCATGTTGGCCTCGTGGATCCGGTGCTCGCCTGGCCGTGCTGGGACGATGGCGCGGACGCGGCCGAGGTGGGAACGCGGCAGTTTCGCGGTCGCTGGCTGGGCGGGCCGCAGCTGGCGGCGATCGCGCCGCGGCAGCGCCCGCAGGCGGGCAGCTTGAGCGACGCCGTGGCGGGTCTGGTCGAGTACGCGCGCCCCCGTTGCGAGTACGTGCTGGTCGACACCTCTGGCCTCATGCCGAGCGCCGAGGATCTGACCGCGCTCGCGCACCTCGACGCGGCCTTCGTCGTGGCGGCCACCCACCAGACGACGGAGCGCGCGTTGCTCGCTCGCCACGGCGGGCTGCCCGACCACCAACGACTCGGGGTGGTCTTGGTCTCCGGCTGAGGGGGCGCACCGAGCTTGCCCGAGCCCCGGGACGGGCGGGACCGGACGGATCAGCCCTGCGCGACCGGCGGAGGCTTCAGCACGTAGTCTCGAAAGTCGTTGGGATCCCCGGCGTGACCCTGCATGGCCGCCATCGCGACGTTGTACATCTCGCGCGCGGTGACGTAGTGGAGCTTCCAGCGCTTGCCGTCGTTGTAGCGGGTGGTGAGCTCGCGGTGCATCGCGCTGCCCGGCGCGCCGAGCAGCGAGGCCGCCTGCTTCTCGGGCGCGCCGTGGGTGTGTACCTTGACGAACACCCACTCCGGACGCCCGCGGATGTGGATGTTCTGGGATACCCAAGTGCGGAGGCGCTTGGGCGTCGCCGGATCCACCGCCTGCACGGCGGACCCTTCGATCCGGACCGGCAGCTTGGCGCGCCGGGTCGACAAGGCGAGCGGGCCCTGAACGATCAAAATACGGTCCTTTAGCGCTTGCCCGACCTCGGCTGGGATCCCCTGCTCGTAGGCGCGCCGCCGCGAAAGATCGCCGGCGGGCCAATAGATCTGGTTGACGATGTTCGGCTGTGATTCGTCGGGCGCCGAGGGGAAGGTGAAGTCTGCGTAGCAACCGGTCTCGAACAGCAGCGGGATCTCGTCGTCCACGCCGCACCAGCGTTGGTCGTCGCGGGCGTTGGCCAAACACCAGTTGCCGTGAATGAAGGCGTAGCGCAGCTTTCCGTCGTGCCGCGCCAGGTGGCCGTGCCGTGCGAAGAGATCCAGGTATTCGAGCAGATCGCGGCGGAGCTTCTGTCGGGTGTCCCCATCGTGGTGCAGGTGCACTTCGACCTCTCCGAAGCCCTGCTCCGCCATGCGGCCGAGCGCCTCGAGCCACCTCGGTTCGTACTGTTCTCCTGGGAAGAAGAACGAATGACGCGGCGGTCGACCGTCGGCGTCTCGGAAGCCGTTGGCCATGCGGGGATAGTTGTCCACCCAATAGTCGACGCGGGCGTCGCCCTGCTGCTTGCTCGCGTCCTTCCAGAGCGGCTCGTAGTGATCGCAGAACGCGAACAAGAGGTGACGCGGTCCATTGGCGGGCGCCGGCGCCGCGAGCCGCCCCACCAGGTGCTTGACGTAGCCGCCCATCCAGCGGTGCAGCTGCTTCTCCGCGATCACGCCGCCTCCCTCGACTCGATCAGCGCGAGCCCGAGGACGGGCGTGGGCCGGACCTGCGCGATCGCCTTGGCGAGCGCGCGGCGGCTGCTCTTGCGGGCGCGCGCGGCGAACACCAACCCATCCACCCCCTCGGCCACGACGTTCACATCGGCGCTGTCGAGGGCGGGCGGCGTGTCCACGATGACGTAGTCGTAGGCGTGTCGGAGCTGGGCCATGGCGGCCCCGAACAGCACGCGATCGAAGGTGGGCCGGCTGCCGGAGGGCTCGACCGCGGCGATGTGGAGCTTCGTGCCGCTGAGCTCGGCGAAGCTCCACAGCGTGTCGGACGAGCGCAGGCTCGCCGTCTGCTCGGCGAAGCACGCCGGCGGCACGAAGTCGAACAGCTCGGCGAGGACGGGCGAGCGGACGTTGGCCTCCACGAGCAACACCCTGGAGACGACCTCCTCGGCGATCGCCATGGCCAGATTGAACGCGACGCTGGTCTTGCCCTCCGAGGCCTGGGCGCTGGTGATGCCCACCACCCTCGGGTCGTCGAGGTTGAGCAGGCGATGGCGCAGCACCCGGTAGCTGCGCGCTTGCGGGGATTCCCGATCCCAGAGCAGCACGAGCCGCGGGTCGGGCCGGCCGGGAGCAGCGACGGTCTTGGTGTCCACTCGTGGACGGTGGGCAGCGAGGCCGAGCTGCGTGCGCAAGCGGGCCCCCGGGTGCGGGGTCAAATGCCCCGTGCTTTCGTCGTCCTCGCGGTGCGTCTCACCGGAGCCAGGCAGCGCGTGCAGATCCATGCGCAACGTTTCAGCCATGACTGAGCCTCCTCAGGGTACGGGGATCTTGCCGCGGCACCTCGGTCAAGACGGCGGCGAAGACGGCGGCGTCGCGCGCGTCGTAGAGACGGTCATCGACGACCGTGCGCCCCGCGGTGATCGCCGTGCCGAGCATCAGCGACACGAGTAACGCGGCGACGAGGATGGTCAAGGGTCCCGGCGGCAAGGGCTTGCCCGGCAAAAAGGCCGGATCGATGACCTGCATCTGGATCCCGCTGCCACCGATCTCGGAGCTCGCGGCGATGTCGGCCTTGAAGAAGCTCGCCTCGAGCTGATCGTGACGCGTGCGCGATTCCTGGACGCCGCGCATCAGGCGGCTCCATTCGGTCTCGAGCGCGACCAGGTCCTTTTCGATCTGCTGCTGCTCGGCGCGTTCGGCCTTGGTCTTTGGCTCCGGTGCCGGTGCGCGGCGGCGCACCACGACGCGCTGCTGCGGCACGGGGTCCGGTGAGGCGGACTGGGCAGCTTGGAGGCTGGCCGCCACGGCGTCCTCGATCGACTTCAGCTGTCCTTCGACGCGCGCGACGTTGGCCTTCGCGGAGCGGACGTCTGGGTGGTTGGCGGTGTAGCGCGCCTGCTTGTCGATCAGGTTCTGTCGGGCTGCGGTGAGCGCCGCCTCGGCGCGCTGCTGCTTGGCGACCAGCTGGGGATCAGGTCCGGTCGGGGTCGCGCGCGCGGGCGCGGTCCCCGGGACGATCACGTAGGAGCGTCCGCCGCCCGGCGTGGGCGGGGCTCCGGCCCGTTGGGCGCGCGTCTCGGCCTCCGCGGCACGGATGGCGGCGCCCGAAGAGGGCGCGCCGGTGAGCAGCGCCGCGTCCAGCGCGAAGCCCGGGTTGTCCGCCAAAAACTCCGCCAGCTCCCGCTCCCGCTGTTTGAGCTCCTTCTCGGACCGTGAGCGCTCTTTGTCCAGAAAGTCGCGCGTCATCTCGGCTTGCCTGCGACGCAAGCTGCCGTCTTCCAGCATCAGCGACTCCGCGAGGCGCTCGGTGACGCCCTTCGCCTGCTTGGCGGACTTGCCGCGGTAGCCAATCAAGAAGGTGTCGCTGCCGGGTGCTTTGTAGACGATGTCCTCACGGAACTCGTCGACGGCGGCGATGACGCCCTGTTCTTCGACGATGTCGGGGTACAGATCGAACTCCTCGATGATGGCCTCCAGGCGCTGGCGTGCGAACAGCATCTCGCGTAGGCGGACGCCGGTGTTGCGAGGGTTGAGCAGGGGAGCGGCGTTCGGATCCGCCGGTCGGGCACCTTCGGTGTACAAGATGACCGTCTCGGACAGATAGTCGGGCTGACGAAGGAAGAGGAAGACGCCGCAGGCGAAGCCGCCGAGCAGCATCGCCAGGGGCACCATCCACCAGAACCGCCGAGAACGTTTGACAAACGCGACGGCCCGCTCGTACTGCTCGCGGGGGTCCTTCTTCGGTGCGTGCATGTTCGTCATGTAGTGCCTCGCATTGGCGACAAGGTGACGTGGCCGAGCACGGGGACGCCGAGCCGGTCCAGGTCTTCGACGCGGCGAATCCGGGGGTCGAAGGCGCCGACGCCCAGCGCGACGAGCGGCAACCCGAAGACGAAGGCGATGATGCTGGCGATCAGAGCGCGCTCTTGGCGCTCGGCGGCGCCGTCGGCGATCACGCCGTCGTCGACCACCTCGAAGTGAAGACCCATGCCGTGTTGATCCATGATGGCGCTGACGTCGATGGCGGCGCTGCGCTGCTCGGCCACCTGCAATTGATGTTCCAGCCGCTGCAAGCTCGCCTGCAGCTCGATCAAGCGCACCGCCAGCATCGCTTCGTCGGCGCCGCTGCTCGTCGCCCAATCGCGGGTGACCCGAGCGAGCTCGTTCCTGTGTTGCACGACTGCCTCACTGACCCGCACGAGCTCGCGCTTCGCGGCAGCGCGGGTTTGTTCGGCGAGCTTTCGCCGCGAGGCCTTCTCGGTGTCGATGACGAGCTGCCCGAGCTCGCGCGCGACGGCGAGCGCCTCGCCGGGATCCTCGGAGCGGAACCGGATCGAGATGCGCGCCGATCGGGGCGCGTCCCGGAAGGTGCGGCGTTCCTCGACGAAGTAGTTCTGGTAGACGTCGATGTCCATGTTCTGGCGGAAGGAGTCGACCGCCGCCGGGGCATTGAACGCCATGAGCTTCCGGTACAGACCGTGCTTCTCGATCACCTGCAGCAACCGGCGGTGGGTGAAGACCGCGCTGGTCAAGTACTCCCGAAAGCGGCGCTTGGCGCGGGGGGCGGTGGCGGCGTTGTAGTCGGTCTCGACCGCCCGCAGGATGAAGCGAGGCGCGTAGAGGTGCTCGCGCAGGACCATGAACCCGAAGGCTGCGGCGCCGGTCAAGATGCCGAACAGCAAGATTCGGAAGGGGCGGCGCACGGCCCGCTTCCACAGGCGCGAGGCCTCGCCCAGGGCCGTGAACGCGGTGGGTTCGTCATGGAACCAACTCCGGCGCTCGAGGTCGGCCGGGGCGGTGGCGGGCGGCTTGGTGTCGATCGGTTTCATGGGCCGGGGTTCGTGAAGACGTCAATGTAAGGAGGCGGTGGACGGTCGCGAGCGCGGCAGCTCGTCCACGCCAAGCGCGCCGGCCAGCTCGAGACACAAGAGCGTGAGGTCGTCCCGGCCGCGCACCCGTGACGACCGACGCACGTCCTGTACGATGCGCTGCCGCAACCACTCCGGGCCGGAGCCCCAAGCGCTCAGCAGGTCGAGCAGCCGCGGCATCCCGACCAGGTCGGTCTCCAGCGCCTCCAGCACGCCGTCGGTCATCAGCAAGAGCACGTCCCCAGGGTGCAGGTCGGTCCGGGCTTCGTCGTAGACGGCCTCGCTCAGCATTCCGAGGGGGGGACCCGACGCCCGGCCGACGACGAAGGGCTGTGCCGAGGCGCTGCGCACCAGCGGAGGAACGTGCCCCGCGTTGGCGACGCGCAGTTGGTAGCTCCCCGGGGCGATCGACAGACAAACCGCCGTCGCGAAGGCGTTCTGCGGCAACGCCTGGCAGGCGGCTCGGTTGAGCTCGGACAACTGCTGAGCCGGCGTCAGCCCGGATCGTCCGAGCGCTTCCAGCGTCGGGCGCAGCTTGCCGACGAGCCGGGCGGCTTCGTGGCCTCTGCCGCAGACGTCTCCGATGAGCAAGCTGAAACCAGCTTGGGGATCACCGCTCAAGGTGTAGAAGTCTCCGCCGAGCTCCCCCGCAGGACTGTACTCGGCGTAGATTCGAACCCCGCAGAGCTCCGCGGGCGGGATCGTTGCCCGGTCGGTGACCGTGCACGCGACGGGCAAAGCGTAAGGATGGGACATGCGCGGGGGGCATGTGCACGCAGTGTGCCATGGGAAGGTTTCGCAAATCTTGCAGCAACGACCCCCGATCCGCTGAAAGATCCGAGACCGCTCTGGATCCATTGCGACGACGTCGAGGCCGAGGGGCTCCCGCGTCGTGGCGAAACGTCGCGCTGTGATCTCGGCGGCGCCCGACGGCGAACGCGTCGCGACCCGACGCCGTGGCGCCCCCGGACGCGAGGATCGCGACGAGCGAACCGTAAACCCCCATAGAGATCCTCCCGCCTTTCCGACCCCGCGCTCCCTTGAATTTTCACAGGAAGGCGCGCAAGAGCGGAAGATTTTGGGAGTTCGGGGGATACGCCCGAGGCGCTCGA
>JAEZYZ010000440.1 GCA_023418705.1 Pseudomonadota bacterium
CGAAGTTCGGGACGGTCCCCCCGGCGCAGCTGGCCCGGCTCGACGGAGCCGACGAGGCGGCGCTGCGACGTTTCGCGCGCCGCCTGTTGGTGGCGGCGTCGATCGAAGAGGTGTTCGCGGAGTGAGCGCCGCCGATTGGCGGCGCTGCGCCTCTTTCGTTGTCAGGAGCGCGCCGGAAGCAGGCCAGCGAGGGGACCGTTCCGCAAAGCGCAAGCCGCGATGAACGTCTCGAAATCCGTCGTGGCCCGTCGAATGATCTCTTCGCCGTGGCGGGGGGACAGCTCCTCGACGAGATCGCGCGCTTCGCGCGCTAGCCGTTCAGGGCCGTTCGCTGGGCAGGCCCTCGCTCACCCGCTCGCCCTTGAAGGCGCCAGCTTGCTCTGCCCAGCTGACACGTCGAGGGTGTCCGTGATATCCGTGACGGCCTATGAGACTGCAGTCGTCGCTCACCTTGATCTGTGGCCTTGCTCTTGCCTTCGGTTGCAGCAGCGACGATGGCGACGGTGCCGGTTCGGGCAGCGGCGGCTCGGGTGCCAGCGGCGGCTCGCAGGCGACCGGCGGATCAGGGAACGCTGGTGGGACGGGGGGCGCTGGCGGGACAGGGGGCGGCGCCGCTTCGGCGTGCCGGCAGGGTTGCGAGGCGACGCTGGCGGCCGACTGCGCCAATGGGCCAGCTAGTCAGAGCGAATGCGAGCAGGACTGTGTGGCGCTCACGATGAGCGGCTGCGGCAGTGAGTACCTGGGCTTGCTGGCGTGTGCGGAGGGTGAAACGATCAGCTGCGATGCGTCGGGCCGGGCGGTCATCGCAGCGTGTTCCAGCGAACAGGCGGCGTTCCTCGATTGCCTGAACTGAAGGCCAAACCTTCGGACGCGCGCACGGGCGGGGAGGACCCTTCCAGGGCGATGGCGTCCCGTTGCTTCTCGTCGCCGTTTTCGGTCACGAAAAAGCGACGGGCCCGAAAACAATTCTACTCCGGCTAGCGCAGACATCCGCCGGGGCACGCCGCGAGGGACATGGAGAAAGGGGCGGTGCGCCCCAGAGCTTGCCAGGGGGTGTCGCTTTTCGGCGCGCTTCGCGGTTTCGCGTGACCGATTCGAGGACGGGCGCGCAACGCAGTGACATTGGCATCGATCGCGGAACGTAGCTGCCGTTGCGACACGGGCGGACCGAGCGTCGAGGTCGGCGGCCGTGCTAGGCTCGGGGTTGTGGCCAAGCCCGCGCTGAAGCTCGTCCGCCCGAGTCCGGTGGGGGCGGCGCCGGACCCGCTGCGGGCGTTGGCGAGCCGCGCGGCGGAGGGGGACGGCGACGCGATCCATGCGCTGGTGATGGAGCTCGGCGCTGGCATGCTGCGGACGGTGCGCAAGGTGCTGGGAGCGCAGCACCCGGACGCCGAAGACGTGACGCAGGACGCGGTCATGGGCTTCGTTGGTGGGCTGGCGCGGTTTCGCGGGGAGTGCACGGTGGCGCACTTCGCCCACCAGGTGGCGCTGAAGCGAGCGCTGCACGCGCGACGACATTTCACGACGCGGGATCGAGTAGGTGAGGTGGACGCCGACATCGAGGAGCGCGGGGTGGCCAGGGGTGGGTCGCCGCTGGATGCGGCGATCTCGCGCGAGCGGCGGCGCATCGTGCGGGAGCTGCTCAGCCGGCTGCCGGAGCCCACCGCCGAGGCGCTCGCTCTGCACTTCATGCTCGGTTACACGGTGGAGGAGATCGCGGCCGTGAGTGAGATTTCGCCGAACACGGTGTGGAGTCGGTTGAAGCTCGGCAAGCGGGCGCTGAAGGAGGCGCTGTCGCGCGATCGGCGCCTGGCTGAGCTTTTGCGGGAGAAGCTGTCGTGAACGACTGTCGTGGCGAGCTGCTCGAACGGGTGCGGCGTGGTCTGGCCGCCGAGCGGGACCGGTTGGCGCTCGACGCGCACCTGCGCTGTTGCGAGGTGTGTCGGCTGACGTCGGAGATCGCTGGCGATTTCGACGCGGAGGGCGAGGCCGCCCCCAACGACGCGGAGCTGGTGACGCGTCTGGCGGCTCGGGCTCGAGCTGCCTACGCGGCGCAGGCTGCGCCACCGCGGCGCTTCACGCGGCTGCGTCGGGCCGCGCCGCTCGCGATCGCGGCCATGGTGCTGTCCGGCCTCGCCGCCGGGGCGTTCGCGCTGCAGCAGCGCGCCGCCGAGATCGTGCCGCCGCCGGACGCGCCGTCAGAGGCGGCCGAGGCACGATCGGTCGCCCAGGAGCGGGCCACCGGCACGAGCGGGCGCGGCGACGCGCCAGCGGTCGAGGACACCGAGCCCCTGCCGCAGGACGTCCCGGCGTCGCCACCACAGCCAGCGGCCGGCCCCTCAGAGGCTCCCTTGCCGTCGGCCAGCGCGCTCTACAAGCTCGCCAACGAAGCGCGCCGGCAGGGCAACAGGAAGACGGCCATGGCACGCTATCGCACGCTGCAGCGGCGCTTCCCGGGATCGCCGGAAGCCACGCTGTCGCGCGTCTCGCTCGGCGGGCTGCTGCTCGACAGCGGCGCGACCGCGGACGCGCTCGCGCAGTTCGACGGCTATCTCGCCGGCGGCGACCGGCGCTTGGTGCCGGAGGCGCTGTTTGGCCGCGGGCGGGCGCTCGAGAGGCTTGGTCGCCGGGCAGAGGAGGCGCACAATTGGCAGCGCCTCGTCTCCACGTATCCCCGCTCCGCCTATGCGACCCACGCCAAGCGCCGCCTTCAGGAGCTGCAATAGCCGCCCAGGGCGGGCCGCCGTCGGCAGCGGGCTGACGCTGCTCTTGGCCGCCGCGATGGCTTCGGCAACCGAGCCGGGCAGCGCCGCCACGACGGAGGAGGCGGAAGCATTGGCAGCCTCCGAGCGGTCCGCGTCCGTCCAGGTGATCGGCATTGGCAAGCGTCTGTCGATCGACACCTTGGCCAACGCACTCGGGCCCGCGCTCCGGCGCGAGCTCGATCTGCGGTTCGCACGCGCCGAACGCTTCGACCCCGCCGAGTGGTACGATCGCCCGGGGCGGGGGCCGTTCGACGTTCGGGTTTGGGTCGATGTCGCCACGCCCGGCACGGCGCAGATCTACTTTGCCGATCGGCGCCGCGAGCGCTTCTTGGTTCGACGCCTGGAGGTGTCGACGCCGCTGCGCGAGATGGACTTGGAGGTGCTGGCCCAGGTGATCGAGTGGTCGCTGCGCGCGCTGGCGCAGGGCACGATCGACACGTTGACGCGGGAAGAGGCGGTGCAGCTCTTCCGAGCTCCGGAGGAGCCGATCGGCGTCGACGATCGGGCGGACATCGATGCTGGAGCGGTGCCCGTGGACCCGACTCCATGGCGCCGCGACGAAGGCGTGCTCCCCAGCTTCAGCTCCTTCTACCGCCTCGGCGCCTACTCGGATCAGATCCCCATCATGCACGGGCCCGGGGCGCGCGCGGGGTTCGATACGATGCTCGCGAGCAGCGCGATCGGCGCCGGGCTGGCCGTGGTCTACTTGCTGCCGCAGCAGCACAGCGACGAGCGGGTGGGGCTCGACGTGCGCTCGCTGATCGCGCGGGTGGAGATGCGAGGTTTGCTGACGGGGCTCGCGTCCCATTTCGGTGTGGGGGCCTTCGTCGCCTCGGGCTTCGAGACGACCTGGTGGGCGCCGCAGGCGGTCGCGCCGGCGTCCTACGCGGTGGTGGGCGACGACGCCCTCACCACCGCGCTCTTGGCGACCGGCTTGGTCGGGCAAGTTCGCGTGACGTCCACCTTGCGCCTGGATCTGGCGGTCGAGCTGGACCTGGACCTGGCCGCCGCGCGCTTCGATATCGCGACCGACGCCGGGAACGAGCCGTTTCTGGTGCGCCGGCGCCTCCGCCCTGCGCTCCGAATCGGCGTCGAGCTGCTCTAGATCGTCTCATTTTCCGCGACAAACCGTATTCGCTGCAAACCGTTTGTCGCTCTAGCTCGAGCCTGGAGCACCGATCCGTTCGCCAGACCGGAGATGGTGGAGCTTCCGACCCGCGTGCGGCGTGGCTCACGCCCGTCCTCAGCGCGCCGGAGCTTCGAACAGATCCGTCCCGCCGCTGCGGTCGGACCCGAAGAAGATCACGCTGCCGTCCGCGGCCAGGTGCGGGTGGGATTCGTAGCTCTCGGCGTCGTTCAGCTCCTCGAGCGGTTCGAGCAGGCTCACCGCCGAGCCCACGCTCTCGCGATACGCCCAGTACAAATCGCCGTTGCCCGTGCGCGCCGACGCCATCAAGAGCTGGCGGCCGTCGTCGATCAGGAACGGCGTGCTATCGGCGGCGTCGCTGTTCAACCCGGTCACGAGCGCCGGCGGCCCCCAAGAAGCCGTCCGGTGGGGGCGCACGACCTCGTAGATATCGTGCGTGCTGGCCTCGCCGATGGAAATCGCCATGCGCAGCTCGTCGGCGGTCAGCGACGGCGCGATGACGAGCCCGCCCCCTTCGGGCGGCTCGATGGGCACCGACACCGGCGCGGCAAATGGCTGATCCCGGCTCGGCCGCTCGCTGTACCAAATCCCCGACGGCGCCCGGCGCGAGTAGAACCAGAGCCGCAAGCCGTCCGGGGAAATCATGGGGTTGAGGTCGATGTCGTCGCTGCTGACCTCGGCGACCCGCTCGGGCGGCTCCCAGGCGCTCTGGCGATCGGCGCGCCGTGAGGTCCACAAGTCTTCGCTGCCCCCTCGATCGGAGAAGAAGAAGATCTCCAGCAGATCCGCGGTCAGCGTGGGATCCTGATCTTTGGCCTCGGGATCGTTGAGCTCCTCCACGGCCACGGGCGCGCCGAAACGCGGCCGCGACACGCCAGCATCACCCCGGCCGCCGGCACCTGCCGAGCCTCCGCTGCTCGGTTCGCCACCCGCTTCCCGCTGCTCTGCGATCACGGCGACGGCATTCTCGCAACCGAAGAGGGCAACGCCCCCTGCGAGCATCCAAACCCAGCGGCAGCCGATCCCGTCGAGCATCGGGCACCGTCACCCTGACACGACTATCTCTGCCGGGCTAGGCGCGGTCCCTGAATCGCCGCTACTTTCCGTAAACGTGCCCGTGCCCGTGCCCGAAGGACGCAGCGACGACGATGGATCGAAGCTCACCAGGCAGGTCCGCCAAACTGCAAGTCGAACCCCCGGTGCGCGCCTCAATCACACATGTTCACGGTGCCGCCCGTGACGTTGATCGCTCGATTGTTTCGGCCGCAGGTGGCGCCGTTCTCCTCGACGTAGGCGCCGTCGGACAGGGTGATGTTCTGAAAGGTGACATCGCGCGACGGGTCGCCGTTGCCGGAGTTGTGCCCGATGTACACGCGGCCGCCCATCACCTGGCCGGCGCCCGAAGCCGAAGCGAGGGTGACGTTGTAGCAATTTTCGATGAAGACGGCCGGACTGCCGCCGACGTGATCGAGGACGAAGTTGTCGATCTGCACGCCGCCGCTGCCGGACACGCAGAAGTACCCGCGGCCGCCGCCTTCGGCGCGCAGCTCACGCAGGAAGATGTTCGTGTCGTAGCTGCCGTTGTCCAGGCGCCCGTTCCTGTTGGCGGTGCGGAACGCAGCGTAGCCGTCGTTGATGTGCGCCGCGTCGATGGCGTCCACGAGCCCGATCTCGGCGTTGATCGAGTCATCCAGGATGAGGCCGTTGTCGCCCGTGCTCCGCGCCACGACGGTGCCGATGATGATGCCGTCCACGCCATAGAGCTCCATGCCGTCGCTGCCGGTGTTCTCTGCGTGGAGGTAGTCGACCCGGATGTTGCGGGCGTTGGCGCGGTTTCGGCTGGCGTGGCTGTCGATGCGGATGCCGTGTCCGGCGGTGCCGTTGATATGAATGTCGCCCAGGTGCAGGTTGCTCACGTCGCGGAAGAACATACCGTACTGAGCGTTGCCGGTGATGCTGGCGTGCGGGATGTCGATGTTGGAGGTGCTCCGCCCGTAGAACGGCGACCGGTCGGAGATGGTCGCGCTGCCCGTCACGTTGACCGTGCCGCAGACGTTCAGGACGAGATTGCCGGGCATGCGGAGCTGCGCATCGGCGCTGATGTCGCCCGAGCCCTGGACGAGCACGCTCTCCTTGGAGGAGCGGTTGGCGTTCAAGCTGTTGTATGCGGCTTCCATGGCCGCTTGCATGCTGCTCCCGCTGTAGCGCTCACTGCCGCCGTTGGTGACGGTCCAGGTGCCGTTGCTCTCGGTCGCGACGGCGTTGTAGTCGCCGGGGTTGCCCGGGCAGGGCCAGGCCTCGGCGAGCGGTCCGCGGCCCCCCGTGTCGCCGCCAGAGCCACCGCTGCCACCGGTGCTGCCGCCGGCGCCACCGGTGCTGCCGCCGGCGCCGCTGGATCCGCCCGTGCCGCCGCTGCCTCCAGACCCGCCCGCGCCACCGCTACCCCCGCCGCCGCTGCAGTCGAAGGCGCTCACCGCGGCGCCCGAGACTGTCAGCCGATCGATGTTCGCGAGCCCTTCGGCGCCCGTCGCTCGCAGGACGATCCGGTTTTCCCCGGCGCTCAGCGTCACGTCCGTGCTGGCGGCCGACCAGGTGGTCCAGGCCGACGTCGTCGCGAACGGCACGCCCGCTGCGGCGGTGGCGCCATTGACGAGCACGTCGGCCACGCGATCCGCCGAGCCATTGGCGTACGCGAACTCGAGCGCGTAGGTGCCTGCCTCGCCGACGTTCACCGCCCACTCGATCCCGACGCCGCTCGCGTTGTCCGTGTTGAGGTACCCGATGCCCGTGAACCCGGCGTTGGTCGACTCCACCACACCATCCACCGAGCACTGACCGATCTCGCCCTCTTCAATCACCACCTGCGTGGTGAACGAGCCGCCGGTTCCGCCCCCGCCCCCCGTGGCCGCCGCTCCGGTGCCGCCGCTTGCGGCGCCGCCGGATCCCCCGGCCCCCGTCGTGCCGCCGGTGCCGCCAGTTCCGCCGACGCCAGGACCGCCGACGCACATCCCGCCCTGGCACGCCTGCCCAACGCCGCACGCCACGCCGCAGCCGCCGCAGTGGCTGGGGTCGTTCTGCAGGTTGGCGCAGCTCGTCCCGCACGGCGTCTCTCCTGCGCCGGTGCACGACCCCTGGCAGATCCCGGAGGAACACACCTGCCCGGCGGAACACGTGGTCGTGCAGCTGCCGCAGTGTTGGCCGTCTCCCTGCAGGTTCACGCACGTGCCGCCGCAGTCGACCAGACCCAGCTGGCACGTGCACTGGCCCGAGACGCAGCTGCCCCCCGGCGCGCACGCCGTCCCGCACGCCCCGCAGTTGGCCGCGTCGCTCATCGGGTCGGTGCAAACACCGCTGCACTGCAACGTTCCGGGGAGACACGAAACCTCCTTGTCGTCGCTCGGCGCGTCGCTCGCGGCGGTACACGCTACGGGCAGGGCTGAAATCCACAGTAGGGCGAGAAGTCGTCGCATGGCTTCTTGATACCGTTGCCCCCGACCGCAAGAGTCGGTCAGAAAATCGACGGGGACGGCGCGAAGGCCCGGGTGAGCTGGCCCTTCGCGCCGTGTCGGCGGGGGTCTCAGCGCACGTGGATGTCCGGCTCGGGAGGATCGGCCATGCCCGCGCCGATGAAGAACCCGGTGTGTGACGGCTGGTTGTAGGAAGAATGCTGCCAGCTCACCTGCATGCGGTACGTGGGATCGTGCATCAGCGTGTAGATCCGCCGCGCCGTCACCTCGGTCGTCGTGTACACGCGCAGCGCCGAGTTGTTCGACTCGCGCACGACCAGCTCCTCGCGCCAGTCGCCGAACAGATCGGCGGCCAACGACGGCGTGTTCTTCGTCCCGTTGTTGCCGCTGCAGCCGCTGGGTTCCAGCAAGAAGCCGTTGCGGCCGTACTTGCTGATCCTGGCGCCGTCCTGCAGCTCCCGCAGCTCATCGGCGTCCCAGAAGATCAAGAAGTTGTGCGACGACGGCTCGCTGCCGACGTTCGAGCCGTCGGCGCAGGACATGAGGTTGCTCGAGGTCGCGCTCCAGAACTCCGCGCCCGGGTTGCTGGCCGTGACGTCGGCGGCGACGCCGCGCCCGTTGTCGTCGCCGCCTTGAGCCTGGGCGTAGATCTCACACGTGTTGCCGTTGTGGACGCTGTAGCCGCCGCTCCCCTCGTACACCGTGAACACGGTGATCCCTCGGCCGGGGACGAACTCGCTCACGTGCTGAGCGTCGCCGTGCCCGCGGCCCGTGGCACACCGGAACGTCCCGTCGCTGCCGATCGTGAGGGCGCCGGTGTTGATCTCCTGGCCGCCGTCGCCGTCCATGTCGGCGGCGGTCGCCGAGTGATCGCCCTGGCCCCGGGCCGCCCCGTTGCCGGCTTTGTCGCTGTCGAAGATCCAGTTGGTGGTCAGCTGCCCGTCGCGCCAGTGCAAGGCGGACATGGTGAGCCGCGTGTAGTACCCACGCTGCTGGATGATGCTCGGGCGTCCGGTGTTGGTGTCGCCGTCGGTCACCATGGCGGCGCCGCCGTTGAAGCGGTCCAGCCGGTTGCCGTAGGTGTCGCCCCAGGCGCCCACGTTGCCGCGGGGCACCGGGTAGTTCACGGTCGCGAGCTCGGCGCCGGTGAGCCCGTCGAAGACGGTGAGGTACTCAGGGCCGGTAAGGATGTAGCCGTCGCCGTTGCGGTAGTCGGCGCTGTCGTCGTCGTTGGCGGCGGGGCCCGTCCGCAGGTACTCCCCGGTGCCGTCGCGCGTTCCGGGCGCCGTCTTGACGACGACCTCGGCGCGCCCATCACCGTCGAAATCGTAGACCGATGGCTGGGTGTAGTGAGCGCCCGAGCGGATGTTTCGGCCAAGATCGACGCGCCAGAGCGAGGTCCCGTCAAGCTCCAGGGCTTCGAGGATCGTGTTGTCGGTCCTGCCGGACTGGGAGTTGTCCTTGGCGTTGTTGGGCTGCCACTTGAGCACCAGCTCGTATTGCCCGTCGCCGTCCAGATCTCCCGGGATGGCGTCGTTCGCTTCGTAGCTCCCTGGCGAGGAGAGCGGGATGCGGATGTAATCCTGCGCCCAGGGTGTCACCGCGCTCGACGGTGCGCACTCCATGCCGTCCATGACGACGCTCACCGCGTAAGACGCATTCGCCGACCCGCCAGCGTCCCAGTAGTTCGTGCTGTCGGTCACGTTGGCGACCAACGTCCCGTCGCGATAGAGGTTGTAGCTGACCGAGCCCGGATTGCTGCGGCGATACTCGTAACCCATCATCCGCCAGCCGACGTAGTTGCCGTTGTCGCCGCGCACCGCGACGACGCCCCGGTCCAGGTCTTCCATCTGATAGTGACCGGTCGGGGCGGTCGTGCAGTCGCCGACGCCGGTGCCGCCAGTGCCCCCAGCACCGCCGGTGCCACCCGCACCACCGGTGCCGCCGCTGCCACCCGTGCCACCGGTGCCATCGCAGTTGGCGGCGCTCACGGCCGCGCCGGACACCGTCAACCGATCGATGTTGGCCAGGCCTTCGGCGCCCGAGGCGCGAAGGACGACGCGGTTCTCCCCAGCGGCGAGCGTGACGTCCGCGCTGACGGTCGACCAGGTGGTCCAGGCGGACGTGGACGCGAAAGCCACGCCGGTGGCGACCGAGCTCCCGTTCACGAGGATGTCGGCTTGGCGGTCCGTCGAGGCGTTGGCGTACGCGAACTCGAGCGCGTAGGTCCCCGCTTCGCCGATGTTCAGGGCCCACTCGATGCTGGCGCCCGCGGCGTTGTCCGAGTTCAAGTAACCGGTTCCGGTGAACCCGGCGTTCGTCGACTCCACCACCCCGTCGACCGAACACTGACCGGTCTGTCCCTCCTCGATCACGACCTCTGTGCTGAACGTGCCGCCGGAGCCGCCGCTGGACGGGGCCCCTCCGGTCGAGCCCCCGAAGCCGCCGGTGCCCCCCGAGCCGCCCGTGCCCGCGCCGCCCACGCAGCTGCCGCCCTGGCAGCTCTGGCCGGCGGCGCAGGCGACGCCGCAGCCGCCGCAGTGGCTTGGGTTGCTCTGCAGGTCGGCGCAGCTCGTCCCGCACGGGGATTGCCCTGGCCCGGTGCACGCGCCCTGGCACACGCCGGCGGAGCAGACCTGACCTGCTGAACAGATCGTCGTGCAGCTGCCGCAGTGGTTGCCGTCGCCCTGCAGGTCGACGCAGCTTCCGTTGCAGTCGATCAGGCCCTGCTGGCAGGCGCACTGACCGCCGACGCACGCCGCGCCGGCGGCGCACGCCGCGCCGCACGCACCGCAATGGGCCGCATCGCTCAGCGTGTCGACGCAGGCACCGCTGCACTGCAACGTTCCGTCGAGACACGAACCTTTCGAAGGGTTGCCGGGTTCATCGCTGGCGGCGGTACAGGCTGCCGGCAAGGCCGAGATCCACAGCACGGCGAAGAGTCGTCGCATGACCATGATCTGCTGGTTGCTGCGGGCAGCGAAAGTCGGTCATGAAATCGCTCGCCTCTGCGAAGGGCTGCGGGCAGGGCGGAACGTTGCACGACGCCCGCCCAGGCGGATCACCAGCGCGCCGCGCTACTGCGCGTCGATTTCCCGGACCGTGAACCACTTGTAGCGGGCGCCCGCTCCGGTCAGACCCGTGTTTCGGATGAAGGTCACGCCGCCGCCCGCGGTGATGATGTGATCGGCCTGGTACGCGCAGGCATGCGCGGGCGCCCAGCCGCCCTGGTCGACGCGGTCGATGAGCGGCTCCCAGGCGCCGCCGTCGGCGCCTTCGGTCACGTCTCGGAAGATCTGCAGGCGGACGTGCTGGCTGTCGTCGACGTTGACGACGACGAACTTCATCCCGATCCACTGGTTCGTAGGCAGCGGATCACCGTCCCAGATCGCGCTGCTCTCCGCAGCGAGCGCGGTCGGGTGCTCGAGCTCTTTGGCGACGTCCACGTCGCCATCGTGCCGCATCCGGGCGTAGTAGGTGGTCGCGGTGCAGTTGTCGTCGCCGTGGCCGCTCGGGCCGCTGCGGGCACCGATGACGAGCCCGGCGTAGGCGGTGTCGTTGTCTTCGAGCCGCTGGTAGTAGACCGTGATCTCCGTGTTGAGCCAGGGATGTTCGTCGGTGTGGCCGATGTAGATCCGCGGCTGATCCCCGGTCATGCTGAGGGTGCCATCGCCGTTGACGGTGACGTCGCCAGAGCCGCGGCGGTTGGCGAGCGCGAGCGGGTCGGCCGGATCTCCCGATCCGAAGGGCACGGCGTGCGTGGAGTCGCTCCAGTAGCGCGAGTCCCACTCGAGACCGCCGGCACGCGTGGGGTGCAGTTTGGTGATGCCGAACGGATCGCGGTCAGCGCCCTCGCCGCCGCTACCCGCGAAACCCCCTGTGTTGCCGCCGCCGGCGCCTGCCGCACCGCCGGAGTCGCTGCCGCCTGCTGCTGTTCCGCCGGCGCCGCCCGTGTCCCCGATACTGCCGCCTGCACCGCCCGCCCCTCCCGAGCTCGCCCCGCCGCTAGTGGCACCGCCGCCACTCGTGGCACCGCCGCTACTGGTGGCACCCCCGGTGCCCGGGTTGCCCCCCACCTGGCTCGTTCCCGCGGTCCCCGCCTGGTTCTGCGAGCCGCCGGCGCCGGCGGCATCGGGATGACCATCGTTCGAGCACCCGAAGCACACGACGAGCGCGGCGCTCGCCAGCGAGGCCGCCGCACCCCTGACGCAGGCGAGCATGCGAAAGAGGCTCGCATCCAGCTAGCCCGTGCGTCAAGCAACGCCGGGGTGACCGGCATCCCCTGTCGAGCGGTGGTTCAAAAGTCGAACGACAGCACGAGACCAGGTCGTCCCGGCGCGGCATCGATCCTTGCCCAGCCGTGCGCGACTCGGGTCGGGCGATCCCTGCTCGTGGCGCCTGTTTGCCGGAAGGTCGGGGGCAGAAGTCGCGCGCGCACGGCGTCGCTTTGAAGGGCCAGCACCACGCCAACGATCAGCGACGTCAGCGTCACGCCGGCCCCCGCACCGAGCAGCGCGGGATCGATGGTGGCGTCGTTCTCTTCACCCGCCGTGCTCGTGCCCTGGATGGAGGCGATCCCCAGGCCCACGCCGATACCCGTTCCGAACAGAAGCGTCAGCCACCCGGCGATACGCAGGCCGCTGCGATCGACGTAGTCGATGGTCAGCGCCCGTTCGCCCGCGGGGATGAAAACCGCGTCCGCTTCGACGGGCCTCCTCCCCGGGCGAGCGGCTGCGAAGCGATGTTCGCCGGCAGGTAGCTCCGCCGCGCACCTTTCGCGGCACAGCTCCCGGGCTTGCTTGTGTTCGGCTCCGCGAGGAACACCGTTATCCCCGGCTCGCCGATGATCTCGACCGCGGCGGTCGGCGACGCACCGCGGGCGGCCGCCTGCGCGCGGGCCCCTCTTGGGTTCAGCAGGGCCACAGCGAACGAGCCGGCGACGAGGCACCTGTATAGAGAACGTCTGTCGAAGGGCATGATCGCTCCGAGGTCATTGCGTTCGCTCGATTGCCCCCGTCGAGAGCCGTGACGCACTCGATGGCTTATCCGCTCGCACCCCTCGTTCCGATGGCTCCCCCACGGTGGCCCGGGGGATTCAGCTGTCGTCCTCGTCCTTGCTGCCCCGAAGCCCCAGCGCTCGGCTCTTCTTGTAGAGGTGGCTGCGTTCGAGGCCGAGCGCGCGCGCGGTGGCGGCCATCTGTCCGCCGTGGTGCTGGATGGCCTCCTCCAGGATGGTGCGCTCTGCTTCCTCGGTGAGCACGCGGAAGGGAACACCGGGGCGGTAGAGGCCAGCGGTGGGCGAGCTCGCCGCCGGACCGAGCGCGCTCGACACGTCGTTCGCGGAGATGTGCTCGTCAGGGCTCAGGATGACGAGCCGCTCGATCAAGTTGCGCAGCTCCCGCACGTTGCCTGGATACGAATGCCGCGTGAGCGCCTCGATCGCCTCGGCGGTGAGCTCGACGCCGGGGCGATCGTTGAGCTTGGCGAGGAGCGCCAGGAAATGCCGCGCGAGCAGCGGGATATCGTCCCGGCGGGCGCGCAGCGGAGGCAGCTCGAGCGGCAGCACGTTCAAGCGATCGAAGAGGTCGGCGCGGAACTGCCCGCCAGCGGTCGCCGCGGTGAGATCCTTGTTGGTGGCCGCCACCACGCGCACGTCGACCTTGAGCGTCTCGTTCCCACCGACGCGCTCGATCTCGCGCTCTTGCAGCACCCTCAAGAGCTTGGCCTGCATGCCGAGCGGCATGTCGCCCACCTCGTCCAAGAACAAGGTGCCGCCGTGCGCCCGCTCGAACTTGCCGCGGCGCTGCTTGGTGGCGCCCGTGAACGCCCCCGCTTCGTGACCGAACAGCTCGCTCTCGATGAGCTCCGCCGGCACGGCGGCGCAGTTCAGCTTCTCGAGCGGCCCGGACGCTCGCGGTGAAGCGCGGTGGATCGCCCGCGCCACCAGCTCCTTGCCCGTGCCGCGCTCCCCGGTCAGAAGGACGCTCGCCTGCGAGCGCGCGGCGCGCGCCACCTGGTCGCGCAGCTTCAGCATCGGGGCGCTCTCCCCGAGCAGCTCGGCGAAGTGGCCGGCTTCCACTCGCAGCTCGCGCGCCTCCGCCTCGGCGCGCATCAGCCGCAGCGTGTTCTCGAGCACCACCAGCAGGCGATCGGTGGAGAGCGGCTTCTCCAGAAAGTCGAGCGCGCCGAGCCGCGTCGCGCGGATGGCGGCGTCGATCGTGGCGTGCCCGCTCATCATGATGACCTGCAGGTCGTTCTTGCTCGCTCGGATGCGGCCGAGCAGGTCGATGCCGTCCCCGTCCGGCAGCGCCACGTCGAGCAAGAGCACGTCGTAGCTGCGTTTGGCGAGGCGCTCTTCGGCCACGCCGATGCCACCTGCCAGGTCGACCGTATAGCCTTCCAGGCTCAGTGCCTTCTTCAGCGTGTTCAAAATGGCCGGTTCGTCGTCGACCACCAAGACGTGCCCGCGCGGCATGACACCCACACCCTATCCCTCTGCGGGCAGCGTCGCAATCTTCCCTGCTGCCGTCGCGCCCGCGCTGCCGGGCGGCGGTCACTCTGCTACGCTGCGTTCCGGCGATGACCGAGGTGCGACCTACGGCGACCGGCACCCTTCGACAACGACCGCTGTCGCACGTCCTTCTGTATGCGCTCGATCGTGAGCTCACGGGGACGCTGGTGCTGGAGTCGCCGGATGGATCGCGCAGCGCGATCTCGCTGCGCGCCGGCGCGCCGGTGAAGGCCCGTGCTGCCGCGCCGGTAGTGGTTCTGGGGCAGCTGCTGCTCGAGATGGGGGCCATCGACGAGGCGGCGCTCGAAGCGGGGTTGCAGCGCGGGCGGACCGAAGGGCGCCTGCTCGGCCGGGCGTTGCTCGAGGCGCAGCAGATCGACGCCCGCACGCTCGAGATCGCCTTGCGCGAGCAGCTCGTGCGGACCGTGGTCTGGATGTTCGGGCTGCCGGAGGCCACGGTCTACGGCTACTACGACGCCGTCGATTACCTCGAGGCTTGGGGCGGGGAGCCGGTGGTGGCCTCGGGCCTGGCGATCGTGTGGCGGGGTGTGAAGGCACACCCCGACCTGGGTCGGCTCGAGCAGACCCTGGACCGCCTCGGGGAGCGCGAGCTCTGCTTGCACGCCGACGCGCAGATCAGCCGCTTCGCGTTCGACTCGCGGGAGCAGGCGATCATCGACATCCTCCGGGTGAAACCCCTCTCCTTGCCGCGGCTCATCGCGAGCGAGGTCGCCGACGCGGAGACCACGCGGCGGGTGATCTACGTGCTCGCCATCTCGCGCCACCTCGATCTCGGCAACCCGGCGTCCGTGCCGGTGGGCTCGCCGCCGCCGCCGGCGCAGCGGCAGCGGACGGAAACCCCAGCGCGCCGGGGGGCGACGCCGAGGCTTCGGGGACGGACGCCGGTCAGCACGCCGCACATGGTGGCGCCAGTGTCCACCAAGCCCAGCAAACCTCCGGAGGTCGTCGAGCAGACCCGGGCGGAGCTCGTCGCGCTGGCCGAGAGGCTGCCGAAGATGACCTACTACGAGATGCTGGGGGTAGAGCCCGAAGCTCCCGCGGCGGCCATCCAGAGCGCGTTCTTCGCGCTCGCCAAGCGCTGGCACCCCGATCGCCTCGCGCCCGAGCTCGCGGATCTGCGCGACACCTGCGCGCGCGTGTTCGCGCGCCTGTCGGAGGCGCACCAGATCCTCAGCAACGACGCGCAGCGTAAGGAGTACGACGAGCTCACGCGGGCGCAAGGCGCGGCTCCGGAAGAACAGGAGCAGGTGCAGCGCGTGCTGCGCGCCACGACGGCGTACCAGCGCGCGCAGGTGCTGCTCAGGAAGAACAACTTCGCCGGTGCCGAGCAGGAAGCCCGCAAAGCGTGTGAGGACGATCCGGAACAGGCGGATTACGCCGCGCTGCTCGCGTGGATCCGCGCGCAGACGGCGCAAAGCGACGGCGTCGCGCTCAAGCCGCTGATTGACCAGCTCAACGCCGCCGTAAAGAAGGAGCCCAACAACGAGCGGGCCCTGTACTACCGAGGGCAGCTGCTCAAGCGGATCGGACAAATGTCGGCGGCAGCGCGCGATTTTCGGGCCGTCGTGGAGCTCAACCCGCGGCACGTCGACGCCGCTCGCGAGCTTCGGCTCTATCAGATGCGCCGGCAAGGGGGCGGCGACAGCGTGCCGCCCCCGGGGGTGACGCCGTCCGCCGCACCGGACAAGCACGAGAAATCGGGCAAAGGGCTGTTGGGCAAGCTGTTCAAGCGCTGAGCACGCCGTCCGCGCGGCGCCAGCGTTCAGTCGGGAGGCAGTCGCTCGATCGCAAGCTCGCTCAGCACGGTCGGCTCCGCCCCGCCGCCGCCCACCGCGATGCCGAGCCGCTCCGGCGGGACATCGCAATCACGGCGCAGCTCACCCCGCACCAGGGTGGCCCGCTCCCCCCGTCGCTCGATGACGAGCGCCTCGGGGTCGGTGACCGGTTGCTGGGCGCCTGGCCAGGGACAGGCGAAGCCGCCGAGCTCGCTGCTGCCCAAGAACACGAGCGGGAGCGAGCCGCGAGCGAGCCCGAGGTCGAGCCGCGCATCGGCGAAGCGCGCGTCGACCACCTGCACGCGCCCAAACCCGAGCCACAGCCGCGGGCGGCCCATGGCGTCGCGCTCGAAGCGCAACGACAGCGGGGTCGCCCCCTCCTCGGTCGGAGCACGGTCGGGCGCCAGGAAGAGCGGCCTCAGGCCGTCGCTCGGCGCGGTGTTGCCGAGCAGCTCCGGATCACGCACGAAGGGGCCGCGCGTGCCGTGGCGGAGCCCGACGAGCGCGGGACCGTGCTCCGCGGTCGACACCCAGACGAACGCGCCTGGATCGACCGCGAGCGGCCGCGGCAGCGGGTGCCACACGCCCTCGGCGTCCGAGAGCCCCGGCGCCGGGAGCTCCGCCGGGGTAAACGACGCCTCGAAGCGGGCGCGCCACGGATTGAAGCGATAGAGCGCGCCGCCGACGATGAGCCAAGGGGCGCCCTCGCTGCCCGCGATGAGCACGGGCTCGGCGGCGGCCGCTTCGATCGGCAACGTCGTCGCGACGCCCTCGGGCGAGATCCAGACCGCGTCGAAGCCGCCTTCCGGGACGCAGCCGCGGCGGCAAGGCGCGCAGTCTTCAGCGGGTCCCGGCGCGCGTGGCTCGCAGCCACCGACGCCGAGGATACCTCCGCCCGGCATGGCGACGAAGGCGCGGTCGAAGCGAGCATCGAACGACAGCGGCGGCGGCGTCGTCAAACGCGAGGCGTCGGCGCTCAACCACTCGACGGTGTCGACGGGGGCCGAGCCATCCGCGAGCTCGCCGCCCGCCACCGCGATCCGGCCGTCGCTCAGCCGCAGCAGCGTGGGGCGCTTGCGCCCGACCGTCAGCGTCGCCAGACCCGCCAGGGTCGAGCGTCGCGTCTCCGTCGAGATCCGCTCGAGCGTGACCAACGCCCGCCCGCTGGCGTCCACGCCGCCGACCAGCAGGCTGCTGCCGTCGTCGAGGACGGTGGCGGCGTGCTCGGCGCGCGCGTCCTTGAGCTCGATCGGCGGCAGCTCGGCGAAGCGCTCGCTCTCGGGATCGAACACCTCGGCGTCGGCGAGCACGACCGGCGACCCACCCTCGCTCAACACCGGGTCGAAGCCGCCCGCCACCAGAAAGCCGTCACCGAAGGCGGTGATCGTCGCGCCGGCGCGGCGCCGGCGCCGGCTGGCGTCGCCGGGCCGGCCGCGTGGGCTGCCCGTCCCCAGGGCGAGCCGCAGCGCGCCC
>JAEZYZ010000507.1 GCA_023418705.1 Pseudomonadota bacterium
GCCGGGGGCAGCTCGTCGGGCAGCGGCGGCAGCGCCGGCAGCCCGAGCGGGGGCAGCGGCGGCATGGCGCCGGGCGTCCCCGCCGGCGATCTGACGCTCAGCGCGTACGGCGCCAACGCGACCGTCGGGCTCGAGTGGCCGCTCGTGGCGGGCGCCACCGGCTACAAGATCTACTGGTCCACCAGCGCCGGGGTCACACCGGGCTCGGCCGAGGTGCTCGACGCAGCCGCCCCCGGCTTGATCCACCGCGGGCTGACCAACGGCACGACCTATTACTACGCGATCACCGCGATCACTTCCGCGGGTGAATCGGCGCCGTCGGCCGAGGTCTCGGCGACGCCCGGCGGCGAGTGGGTGCTCGAGCGGCTCGGCACCGGCAGCTTCGACGACGTCGTCAGCGGGGCGCCCGTGCCCCGGGTGCCGATCGAACAGCGGCTGCACGTGCTGCTCTTCCCCGAAGGCTACACCGCCGCCGACCTGGCGATCTTCCACGGCGATCCGGTCGACGACAGCGCGCGCGACAACGACGTCGACCAGTGGATCGATCTGGTGTTCTCGATCGAGCCCTACTCGATCTTCGACGAGGCGTTCGTCGTCTGGTACCTGCCGCGCGCGAGCGCGACCCGCATCGACGGCGGCGACACGGCCTTCCGTGTTCCCGTCAGCGGGGCTGGCAGCAACTGGCAGACGGGGAACATTTCGTCCGACGGCGAGACCGCCACCCTGGCCTGGCAAGCGGTCTCGGCGCACCCGTACCCGCCCACCGACTTCTCCGGCGGGGGCTTCGGCAGCGTCCGAAACTTCACCGCTGCCTTCCTGATCCTCGATCCCTCGCGCGAGCGGGCTGGCCTCAGCGGGCGCGCGCTGTCGCTGCGCCATCCCGAGAGCAACCAGCAGCGCTTGTCCGCCGCGTTCGGGATCGGCCACGCGCACGAGTTCACCCACGCCTTCTCCGGACTGCGCGACGAGTACATGGAAGAGGACTTCCGCTCGCGCACCTGGGACAACTCGCCGACCAGCAACGTCGTCTCCACCAACGTCTGCGGCGAGTTGCCCTGGGCCCACCTGCTGCCGGGCGCCGGCATCCACACCACCGAGGGGCTGGTGGGCGCGTTCGGCGTGCCGGAGATCGGCATCCACTCCGAGCTCTTGTGCTTGTTGAACGGCACCCACGAGAACGGCACCTACTACGCCCGCGACGACGGCGGGAGCTGCACTCCGACGAGCTGTACGCTGCGCGCCGAGGACCGCATGTGCAACCACTGCCGCGAGGTGACGGCGTTCCGCGTCTTCGAGCGCTCGTCGATCCTCGACGATCACGCGACCTGGGCAAGCGACTACCGGGCGGCCTTCTACCAGCGCTTCGGCTTCGTGGTGCCCGATCCGGTCCCTCAAAGCAACGACCGCCGCAACCCCGACAACGGCACCCAGATCTACGAGGCCTGCGTCGAAGCCTGGGCGCCCGAGCTGCGCTCGCTGCCCCAGGCCCCGCCGCCTGCCGGCCCACACTACGAAGGCTGCGTGCTCGTCGAGCCGTGACCGGCCGCGCTGGCGTCAGAACCGGAGCATGATCGAGTTTTTGATCTCCCAGTCCAGCGATCCGACGTCCGCTGGCGGCTCGCTCTCGTAGCGCAGCGTCGAATCGATGCGGCTCGCGAGGCGATCGGTGACCGAGAAGACCAGCGCGGTCACGCTGAGCAGGTGGTAGTTCGAGGGCGCGTCGATCCGCGGCTGGAAGTACAGTGTCTCGCTCAGAAGGACGCGCCGCGAGGGCTCGAAGGTGACGGTGGCGTAGCCGCTCAGCCGATGGGCCAGCGTGGTGCGATCGGCCGGCGCCTGGGCCTCGGTGATGCGCGTGTACTCGAGCAGGTACGCGAGGCCCAAATAGGAGCTGGTCGCCTCCGTCTTCACGATCGCCAGGCGCGACCCGGCGCCGATGAGCTCGCGCAGCACGATGCGACGGAAGCGATCGGACTCGAGCTGGGCGAACGCCTCGCTCCAAAGCCACGGCAGCAGCTCGTAGTTGTGCCGCACGTGACCGAAGGTCTTGGCCACCTGCGTGCTGCCGCCGAGGCGCGAGTAGTCCCCGGCCGCGTTCACGTAGCCGAAGTGCCGGCTCAGGTGCCCGCCCACGAGCACCAGCGCGCCCATGACCACGCCCTCGGTATTTCCTCGGTAGCCGGCGAGCGATGCGCCCACGCGGCCGCCCAGGCGCTCGCGCTCGAGCTCCTTGCGCAGCGGCTCCACGTTCACCTGCGCGCTGGCCGGGCGCGGCATCGACACCGCGCACGCGCTCGCCAGCCAGAGCGTCAGGACGGCCCGCTTCAGTGCCACGTCCCGATGCTGAACGACGTGGCCAGGTACTCGCGGGCGGCGTCGACGGCAGTGCTGAACTGCCAGTCCGTCTTTTCGTCGAGCAGCCCGAACATGCTGAAACGGAACATCTTCAAATCGAAGCCGAACGTACCATGTACCCGGTAGCGTCCGCCACGCAGGCGGGCCGCCTCCCCGTAGCTGCCCGCGCGCAGCTTCAAGCGGTGCGGCCAGACCTCGCTCTCGACGCCCACCCGTGGCGAGAGCGTCACCTCCTCGCCCGCCTCCACGACCTCCTCCTCGCCGACCGAGCTCAGCGCACCGGCGTCGCTGGACGACCCCATGAAGGCCAGCTCGGTGCTCACCAGCACGTAGAAGCGCGGCAGCGCCTCGTATTCCCGCTCGAGCCGTTGGCCGACCTGCTCGTCGATGTCCTCGGGATCCGCGCTCGGGTCGCGCGCGAGCGCGGCTTCGGCCAAATCGCTCGGGTCTTTCCAGCGCGGATTGAACGGGCGGGGGCCGAATTGATAAGCGAAGCCCACGCTCGCCTGCCAGGGCAAGCTCACCCCCTCGGGTGACCAGGTCGCGTCGCTGCTGGTCTCGACGCTGCTCGGGCCCTGGGAGAGGGGCGTCTTGAAGTTGGCGCCCACGCGATACCGCTGCCAGTTCGGCCGCCACAGCACGCCGAGCTCCCCGCCCACCGCCAGGGTCCCGAACAAGGAGTCGCGCTCTTCGGCGGCGATCGTAAAGCCCCCCAGCCGGGGTCCGGCCCCGACGATCAGCTGGTCGTGAGCGAAACCCCGGGCGTACAGCAGCGTGACCATGCCGAAATCCGCGCCGGAGAGGCGCAAGCCGGTGGTGCTGCCGCCGCCGCCGAAGCGCTCGCCCTCCGCCAACAGGCCAAATCCGTTCGACCCCGCCTGCAAGATCGCGCCCAGGCTCAGGATGGCCAGCCCGTCGAGTTGCTCCTCGTCATCGTCATCGTTGAACAGGTCGGCGCCTGGGATCACCGCGGGCAGCTGCAGATCGAAGCCGAAGTAG
>JAEZYZ010000063.1 GCA_023418705.1 Pseudomonadota bacterium
CCTCTGGCTCGTCGGGGGCGCTTTCTTGCCTACTTTTCTTGGACCTAATCACACGATGTAGAGAGAGACGGCCCGGCGCCCCTGGGGGAGCGCCGGGCTTTTTTTCTCCTCGGCGGCGCGCCGACACCAGAACGTCTGGAGGGAACATGACGGCAGATTTAAAAGGAGCGAAAATCGCTCTCTTGGTCACTCAAGGCTTCGAACAGGTGGAGCTGACCGAGCCGCGTGAGCGTCTGCGCCAGGCCGGCGCCGAGCCGCGGATCGTCTCGCTCAAGAAGGACAGCGTCCGGGCGTGGAACCACTCGGAGTGGGGGGACTCGTTCCCGGTGGACGATCCGATCGACGGAGCCGACCCGGCGCGCTTCGACGCGCTCGTGCTCCCCGGCGGCGTGATGAACCCCGACTACCTGCGGCTCGACCATCGTGCCGTGGACTTTGCCCGGCACTTCATGGAGGCGGGCAAACCGGTCGCTGCCATCTGTCACGGGCCCTGGCTCCTCATCGAAGCCGGGGTGGTTCGGGGACGCCGGCTGACGTCCTATCC
Organism: Pseudomonadota bacterium; assembly: GCA_023418705.1. GTDB lineage: Bacteria > Myxococcota_A > Polyangia > Polyangiales > Polyangiaceae > JAEZYZ01. The sequence continues at coordinate 545 of JAEZYZ010000063.1, forward strand.
CTCCCTGAAGACGGATCTGGTGAACGCCGGCGCCCACTGGACCGACGAGCCGGTCGTGGTGGACGGCAACCTGGTCACCAGCCGCCGCCCCGACGATCTCGAGCAGTTCTGCCACGAGATGCTGCGGCTGTTCGCCGCCGCCCGCCAGCGCAAGCCGAGCGCCGCGGAGTAGAACGCATCGCTGCGCGCTGTGCAGCGCAGTGCGTGCCGGTGGGTGCGTGTCGCAGCACGCGGGGGGCCCCCGGTCGCTCGGGCTTGCGCCGAGGTGCAAGCATCGGCCACGCTGAAGGCCGATGTTGCACGCGAACTCTCGGGCGCCGGCGGCGCTCGGCCTCGTCGGCTCGGTGTTGGGGCTGATTTTCGCTGGCTATTCGAGCGTCGACTACGCCTCGCACCTCGATCGGCAGCTGCACGACATGCACTGCAGCTTCATCCCGGGTGCGGCGGCGACGGCCGAAGCCGAGGCCTGCCGTGCGGCCATGTACAGCCCGTACTCGGCGTTGCTGCGCGAGCAGCTGTGGGGCGGGCTGCCGATCTCCTTGTTCGCCCTGGGCGCGTTCTGCTTCTTCGCCGCCTTTAGCCTCTACTTGTTGCTGGCGAGGGGGCAGGCGCCGAAGACCGCGGTCGGGTTCTTCGCGGCCGTCAGCGTCACGCCCTTGCTCGTGTCGCTCGGGATGTTCGTCATCTCGGTCACCCAGGTCGGAGCGCTGTGCAAGACCTGCGTCGGGCTGTACGTCGCGTCGCTCCTGGTCGCCGCGGGCGGGCTGCTCGGGCTGTTCACCCTCAAGCCGGGCCCCTCGACGGACCCGACCCCGAGCCGCGGGCGGGGCAACGCCGCGTGGGTGCTCGCCTGGCTGTCCGGGCTGGCGATCACCACCCTGTTTCCGGCGGCGGTGTACGCCGGGAGCGTTCCGGACCACGATCGGTTCCTGACGGGCTGCGGCGAGCTCAAGCAGGCGCCCGACGAACAGGACGGCCTGGTTTCGATCCGGACCGCCGCGTCGTCGACCCCAGCCTTGTTGTTCGAAGACCCCCTGTGCCCCACCTGCAAGGCGTTCCACGAGCGCCTGGTCGGCGAAGACGTCTTCGGCAAGCTCGACATCCAGCTATCTTTGTTTCCCCTGGACAACAGCTGCAACTGGATGCTCGACGCGCCGCTCCACCCCGGGGCCTGCACGGTGAGCAAGGCCGTGCTGTGCGGCGGCAGCCGCGCTCTGGAGGTGCTGGAGTGGGCCTACGAGGAGCAGCAATACCTGACCCGAGCGGGCAAGGCGGGGGAGCCCATCCTGCGGGCCGTGATCAAGGAGCGCTGGGGTCCCGACATGATCCGCTGTATCGACGATCGCCAGACGGCGGCCAACCTGAACCGGCACCTGCATTTCGCGGCCGACAACGGCATCCCGGTGTCCACGCCGCAGATGTACCTGGGCGCTCGCCGAATCTGTGACGAGGACACCGACATCGGCCTGCGCTACACGCTGTCGAAGCTCGCGCCGGAGGTGGTGAAATGAGCGGGAGCAAGCTGGCGTTTTGGATCAGCGGCGGCGCCTTCTTGGTGCTGCTCGCTGGCGCGGGCGTCGTGGTGCGGTCGACCGTGGTCTCGGCGAAGGAGCGGCTGCTGACGCCGCAAGCGGAGGCCCCGAAGGTGGCGGTGGCGGCGCAGGCGGAGCTCGGCTACTGCACCCCGCGCTTCAAGCAGGTCCTGGAGCGGGTCCTGCATTCGTGCGGGCTCGCGGAAGGCGGTGCCCGCCGCGGCTGCAAGCCTGCCGACGTGAAGACCTTCGCCTCCATCAGCGACGAGGACTTCAACGAGCTGTTCACGCCCTTGAAGGAACGCGGCGCGGTCGTGATGTTCGACGTCGGCAAGGAAGACCTGGACGCGGCCGCCAAGCAGCTGCTCGAGCAGCAGTGGTTCGAGCGCCGCGGCGCCCGGTACTTCTTCGTCGTGGCGCGGGCCTCTCGGACCGGGACACAGGCGAAAAATCGAGCTTTGTCGCACCGGCGCGCAAATTCCGTGATGTTCCACCTGAAGGAAATCGCCAAAGACCCGGAGATCGAAAAGAAGGTCGGCCTCTTGTGGCTGGGCAACGAGTTTGCTCAGCTATCGGAAGACTATTGCGGCTGGGAGACCTCGCGAGCTGGCGAAAAATGCGACGACGAATCCATCAACCGCAGCGCCTTCGTGTCATGGGTCGACTGTCGGCTGTAGTGCCGCTTGTCGTCCTGCTGCTGGCGTGCGGCTGCGAGCAGGAAAAGAAGGCCGTCACGGTCACCCGAGAGCGCAGCCAGGCCGTTCAGGCCTCTTCGCGGACCCCGCCGGCGACCGAGCAGGCGGCGCAGGCGAAGGCGCTCCCCACGCCGGCGGAGGCGACGCCGCGGCCTCCCCGGCGCTTGTGCGGCGGGCGCCTCGACGACGGCGGCCCGGCGTTGCCGAGCTTGCCCCTGTCCAAGGAAGCCGCGCCGTCCGAGCCGGCCTTGCCGGAGCTGCCACGCCAGAGCCAGGGCTTCACCTGGGTGAACTTTTGGGCGGCCTGGTGCGAGCCCTGCAAGGAAGAGATCCCGCTGCTCAAATCATGGGCGGCTCGCCTCGCCGGCAGCGCGACGCCGCTCTCGGTCGTGTTCATCTCGATCGACGACGACCTTCGCCAGCTCCGCGGCTTCCTGCAATCGCAGCCGGCCGAGGGCCTGCGCAGCACGTACTGGCTGCGGGAGGGCAAGCAGCGGGAGGAGTGGTTCGGCGCGCTCGAGCTCAGCCCCGATCCGGAGCTGCCGCTGCACCTGCTCGTCGATGCGCACGGCCGCGTGCGCTGTGTGGTGAATGGCGCCGTCGAGCCTTCCGACTACGAGCAGCTCACGCAGCTGCTCCGAAACTGATCGTCCAGCGCTGCCCGTCATGAACCCACGCGTGGCGCTCGAGCTGCCAGGATTTCTCAAGCGGTCGCTCGCGGGCGGGCACCCTTGGGTCTATCGCGACCATGTGCCGGCGGGGTTCCAGGCGACCACGGGGCAGCTGGTCGAGGTGCGCTGCGGTGCGTGGAGGGGCTACGGTTTGTGGGACGAACAATCCGCGATCGCGCTGCGGATCGTCTCCGAGACCCGGCCGCCCGACGCCGAGTGGGTGCGCCGGCGGGTGCGGCAAGCCTGGGAGCTCCGGGACCTCGTGCGAACATCGGGCACGACGGCCTATCGCTGGATCTTCGGTGAGGGGGATCGCCTGCCGGGCATCACGGTCGATCTGTATGGAGTCTTCGCGGTGGTGGTCACCTACTCCCCGGCGGTCGAGCCGCTGCTCGAGTGGCTGATCGCCGCCTTGGCGGAGGTGGCGCCGCTCGAAGGCATCTGCCGTCGCGTGTCCAGGTCGGAGGGAAGCTCAAAACTGGAGCTCGCCTGGGGACGCTGGCCGCCCCGCGAGATCGTCATCGAAGAGAACGGCATGCGCCTCAGGTCGAACTTGTTCGAGGGCCAGAAGACGGGGTTGTTCCTCGACCACCGCGACAACCGCCGCTTCATCCGCGATCTGGCGAGCGACAAGGAGGTGCTGAACCTGTTCGCCTACACCGGGGGTTTTTCGGTGCAGGCGGCGCTCGGGGGCGCCCGCCACGTGACGAGCGTCGACGTCTCGGCCGCCGCGCTGGGCGCGGCGCGCGACAACTTCGAGCTCAACGGGTTCGATCCCGACGCGCACGAGTTCGTCGACCAGGACGTGTTCGAGTACCTCGAGCACGCCAACTCGCGCGCCCGCCGCTTCGATCTGGTGATCTGTGATCCGCCGAGCTTCGCGCGCAGCCAGAAACAGCGCGAGGCGGCGCTGCACGCCTACCGGCGGGTCAACACCCTCGGGCTACGTGTCACCCGCCCGGGTGGGCTCTACGCGGCGGCCAGCTGCACGTCACAAGTGAGCCCCAAGGATTTCATCGACAGCTTGGCTGATGCCGCGCGTCAGGCCAAGCGACGGCTGCAAATCTTGCACGACGCCGGGCAGCCCTGCGATCATCCGGTGCTGGCGCAGCACCCCGAAGGGCGATACCTGAAGTTCGTGTTGAGCCGGGCGTTGCCCTTGGACTGAAAAAGGCCCGCCCTTTCGGGCACCGAACGCCGTGCCCGGTCGCCTCGGGGTGTGTTGATTTGCGCCGTCGTCGTGCGCGGCCTCGGATCGAGCGCCGCGCTGATTCGCCGCCGTTTCGTCCCTGATCGGTGACCGCGACGAGCGACGGCATGGGCGTTGAATACTGTCGAAGAGGCGACTTGGGGAGAGCTCGCACGACAGCTTGTCGTTCTCACCATGCGCTCACCTAACAAGTCAGGAGGACAAACCATGAGGATGCTTACTGCGCTTGCCACCATCGCGTCGGCCATGGTGGCTTCGATTCCGTTGACAGCGGCAGCCCAGGAACGGACCGACGAGACCTTGTTCGTGACCGGATCCGGCGCTGGCGCGACGCCCGTGGCCAATCCCTACGCCGATTCCTACGGGTTCGGTGCCGTGGGCGGGGCGGGTATCTACCATTCGTTGGCCCCACAGCTCAGCCTCGGGGCACGCCTCGACGCCGGCGGCATCGCCAATGAAGAGGACGAGGGACCGAACGTCGGCACCGACACGTTGGGCTTCGGCGCGCTCAGCCCGGCGCTGCGCCTGCGCCCGTTCGGGCGGGAACGCAACCCCGCGCGCGCGACCGGGCTGTGGCTCGAAGCGGCCGGTGGCCCCGGTGTCGTCGAAGACGAGATCAAGCCGGTCATCGCGCCCGGGCTCGGGTACATCTTCGAAGCGGGCGACGTCGGCATCGGTCCGACCGCGCGTTACATGCAAGCCATCGGCAACGAAGGGTTGCCGGAGGGCAAGGACGTGCGCATCGGCACCGTCGGCATCGAGCTGGTGCTCTTCGACGAGCGGCGGCCCAGGCGCAGCGTCGATCCCATGCGCGAGTACGCGCCGCCCCAGCCGCTGGTGCCCGCCGCGCGCCTCGAGACGCCCGCGGAGCGTCAGGCGCGCCAGCAGCGCGCGCGGGACACCGATGGAGACGGCTTCTACGATCAGGACGATCGGTGTCCGGAGCAGGCCGAGGTGTTCAACGGGATGAACGACCACGACGGCTGCCCCGATTCGCAGCAGGCCTCGGTCGTCGATAACCGCATCGTGATCGACGAGCGGGTGTTCTTCGACTACGACGAGGCCACGTTGCGGCCAGAGGGCAAGCAGCAGCTCGACGAGATCGTCCGGCTCTACCAGGCCGAAGGCGACGACTGGTCCCGTTTGCGTGTGGCCGGGCACGCCGATCGGCGTGGCCCCGAGCCCTACAACATGGACCTCAGCCGCCAGCGCGCCGCAGCGGTTCGGGGCTATCTGATCGAGCAGGGGGTGCCCGAGTCGCTGATCGACATCGAGGCGTACGGCGAAAATCGGCCGCTCATCCCCGACGCGAACATCCCGGCCGAGTTTCAGATGAACCGGCGCGTGGAGTTCATGGTCGAGCGCTGAGCGCGTCGGCTTCGACCCGTCGGGTTCGAAACGAGCTTGGCGCCGTCACCCTCCGATGGGTGGCGGCGCCAACGCGCTTTGACGCCCCCCCCTAGAGCATCGATCAGCTTTCCAGCCGAGAGCCCCTCGGCTTTGTTCGCGGATCGGTGCTCTAGATCTAGATCGTCCTTTTCCGCGAGAAACCGGTTTGCGCTGCAGACCGTTTGTCGCTTTAGGAGCGCCCGTTCACTGGGTCGAGCGGGGATTGCTCGCCGAGACCACGCCGGGCTTGGGCGCCTGCGGGGCGGGCTGGGCGATGGCCTTGGCCACCTGCTGCTCGCGCACCGAAGGCTCGGCGCGCGCAACCGCCAGCGCCGCCGGAACGGCGACCCCCTCCGGGGTCTGCCGCAACGACATGAAGTTGCAGTAGGAGGCCAGGCCCTGCGCGCTCTCGCTGGTCACGCGTACCAGGCGGTCTTTGGCCACGTTGAGCTCGTGCACCACGTGGTACTGCTCGCCGACGTCGACCTCGAGCGTCAGGGCCGGGGCGTCGGCGGCGCGCAGCTTGTGCTTGCCTGGCTCCGCCAGGTAGCAGAAGTACGAGGAGCCTTCGGTGGCTCCGACGACGGTGCCATTGTCGCTGACCGGAGCGACCACGGACGTGCCGAGGCCGTGTGGGCGAAAGACGCAGATGGTGGCGGCTTCTTCGCTCGTCACGTCGAAGGCGGCGACGGGCGGGTGCTCGACACCGCGCATGCGGTAGTCGGAGCATCCGAAGGCGCAGGCGCCGGTCAGCGCAATGGAGAGGGCGGTAGGGGTCTTCATCAATCGTCCTCCATCAATGATACCGAGCTTCGCTCGATACGAGATGGTCTGTTGGGCGAGTCCTTATTGGACACCCTGCGGCACGGGCTCCAATCGATGAGACAAGGTGATAGGTGTTGAAGATCCGTCAAGCAAATCAGTCTGACGCGCGTCAGTCGGGCGGTCGCTAAAATGCATAACGAGCGGCAATTTCCGCTAGCAGAACCAACGGCGGATCGTCGACGCTGCTGTGCGTCAGTCCGTCCGGATGCAGTCGCGCACCAAAGTGGGCCCCGAGCGCATAGTGTGGGTTGGTCGCGTACCATTCCGCGCCGAGCAGGCCGCCGTAGTACAGGTGCCAGCGGTCGGCGTCCCTAAACCCGTAAATCGAAAGCACATCTTCACCGACCTGCGCGGCGCCGACGCTGGGTTGCAAGAGCAGCCCGACGCGATCACCGACCGGCACCGTGAGGCGGGCGCCGGCGCCGAAGCCGTACAGCGCGTACGCTCTCGGGTCGGGTGGGGGGCTCGCCCGCGAGGTCCTGCCGAGCGTCAGGTCCGCCTCGGCGAACACGAGCAGCCAGGAGGTGGGCTCGTAGCCGCCGAGCAGGTGAAAGCGAGGCGCCGGGGGCGAGATTTCGCGCAAGGCGCCGGCGTGCACCAGCGCGCCCACGGCGGCTTCGACCACCACGCCCTGATGGCGCGGCGCGGGCGGCGGCGCTTCCTCGTAGCTCGGCGCGGTCGCGTCCGCGTCTTGCTGCGTTCGATCCTGTTCGAGCAGCGCCCGGATGCGCTGCTCGCGGGCCTTCTCTTGCTCGGCCGCCGACGGCTCGGCGCCGGCGGCGTCGAGGCACGCGGCGACGGCGAGCAGCGCCGCACCTCCTTGCAGTGTCGGGAGGCGGCGCCGCCGGGTCATCCCATGAAGTCTTTGCGCGTGGCGAGGCTCGTGAAGGCGAGTCCCGCGTTCTGAATGGTCTCGGCGCCCCCTTCGAGGCGATCGACCAGCGCCGCGATGCCCACGACGCGCGCGCCCGCGGCCTTGAGCGCTTCGACCGCGTTCAAGCTCGAGCCGCCCGTCGTGACGACGTCCTCCAAGAGCACCACCGGGATCTGGGGGGACATCGAACGGTCGCCCTCGACGAGCTTGGTCGTCCCGTGGTCCTTGCGAGCCTTGCGCACGTACAGCGCCGGCAGCGGGCGCCCGCGCTGAAAGCTGACGAGCGACACGGCGCTGGCGAGCGGGCAGCCGCCGAGCTCGACGCCCCCCACGGCGGCGCACTCCGGCAGCTCCTGCAGCATCTCGAACATGAGCTCGCCGACCAGCGCGTGACCTTCCGCCGTCAGGATCGTCTGCTTGCAGTCGATGAAAAAATCGCTCTCCTTGCCGGAGGCGAGGATCACCCGACGCCGCTCGAAGCTGCGCTCGCGCAAAAGGTCGATCAGACGCTGGCGCTTTTCCTGGTTCATCCGCGCGCCTTGCTCTTCTTCTTGCGGGCGCGGGCGCCCTTTCGGAGCGCCGGCACGACGGGCGGCGGGGGCTTGCGGGCGCCCTGGCTCGGGGCGGGCGGCTCTTTGGCGGCGGAACGCTGGCTCGCGGCGGCGGCACGCTGGGTCGCGGCGGCGGGTGCCGGGCGCGCTGGCGGACGCGCGGGAGCGGGTGCCGGGGGCGGCTC
>JAEZYZ010000106.1 GCA_023418705.1 Pseudomonadota bacterium
TCTCACGGTCGACCGGGCTCGGTGCACCTGACCGCTGCGGCTCGGCGGCGGCCGCCCGCTCGCGCTCGGCGTCCTTCAGCACCCGCTCTTTCAGGTGGCGCGCCGCCTCGTGCTCCGGCTCCTTCGCCAGCACCTCGTCCAGCATCCGCAGCGCCCGATCGACGTGACCCTGCGCCGCGTAGATCTCGGCGAGCGTCACCGTCGCCACGGGCGCCGGCATGCGGACCTGCGTCATGCGCACATCGCCGCGGATCAGCGCCGCCGCTTCCGGTAGGTGCAGCCCCTGATCGACGATGCTCGCCACCAAATCGCGCGCGATGCCGAGCCACCCGCGAGCCTGCCGCCGCCGATCGACGTCCTGCTCCGTTAATCGCAGGATCTCGTCGCGCAGCTCGACGCGGGTCATGACCTCGGGCTTCAGCACACCGTGCGACCGGGCCCGCTCGATGAGCTCGTCACGAGACAGGCGATCCAGGGACGACTCGTCGTTCGGCATCGCTCCGGCACTCTAAGGCTTCTCGCAGCGGCCCGGAATACCTGGCTGACACGACCCAAGTCTCGACGGGAACGGATCACCATCTTCCGGAGGAGGCCGAGGCCGCCGTTTCCGCCGGGATCAGAAGTAAGGACCCGCTGCGGGCAAGGCGGGCAGCCGCGCGGCGAGCACCCCGCGGGCTTGCTCGATGTCGCGCCGGATCTGGCGCTCGAGCTCGGCGAGACCATCGAACTTGCGCTCTTCGCGCAGCCGCTCCAGAAGGTGGGCGCGGAGCCGCGTGCCGTAGAGATCGCCGTCGAAATCGAGCAGGTGCAGCTCCGCGCTGAAGCCCCCCTGCACGGTCGGCCGCAGCCCGATGTTGGCGACGGCCGGCCCCAGCGCGCGTGGCCGCGGCTCCAGGACATCGACCGCGCAGGCGTAGACCCCGAACGGCGGCAGCGCTTCGTCGACGCCCCCCAGATTGGCGGTGGGGACCCCGATCGTTCGACCGCGTTGCGCACCGACCACGACGCGACCCGAGATCGAGTGGGGCCGCCCGAGCACCGCCGCCGCCTCGGCGAGATCCCCGGCTGCCAGCGCCTGACGGACCCGGCTGCTCGAAAAACGACCGCCGGCGTCACCGACCAGCTCCGCCGCGCGCGCCTCGAAGCCGAGCGAGCGCCCGAGCTGCTGCAGGGTCGCAAGATCGCCCATTCGCCGGTGCCCGAAGCGAAAGTTCTCTCCCACGATCACCACCCGGGCCCAGAGCGCGGACACCAGCAGCGCGCGGACGAAATCCTCCGGGCTCGTCAGGGACAGCTCATGCGTGAACGGCTCGACCACCACCTGCACGTCAGGGTCGATGTCGGTGATGAGCTCGATCTTTCGATCCAGCGTGGTGAGCCGCGCCACGGCTGGCCGTCCGAGCACCTCGGCAGGGTGTGGGTGGAAGGTCAGCACCCGCGGCACCAGCGCCCGCTCGCGGGCCTCACGGGCGGCGGCGGAGATCACCGCACGATGCCCCTTGTGCACTCCGTCGAAGTTCCCGATTGCCACCAGCGAGCCGCCCGGAGACGGCCCGAGCGCGCCGGCGCCATCTACACGCCGAGACGCCACGGAGGGCGTGTCTACTACAGGCTCCGGAGCGAGGCCACTGGAGCGGCGACCCGAAGAGCTTGCCGTCGGCAGGGGATGGGCCTATGAACGCGACCGAGTCGCTCATGACACCCGAAGAGGCTCTGCGTGAGGCGCGCTCGGGCAACCTGCGCCCGTTTTACCTGGTGATCGGTGAAGAAACCCACCTCGCCAGCGGCGTCGTCCGAGCGATCCGCGAGGCCGCGCTCACCGGCGGCGTGGCCGGGTTGAATGAGGACCAGCTCATGGCGGGCGAGAGCGACGTGCAGGCGGTGGTCGCCGCAGCGCGAACGCTGCCGATGATGGCCAAGCGCCGGTTCGTGCTGGTGCGAAACGTCGAGCGCTGGGACACCAAGAGCGACAGGGGCGATCTTTCGCCGCTCGACCGGCTCCTTTCGTACGCGGAGCAACCAGCGCCGAGCAGCGTGCTGGTGGCGGTCGCGGGCAAGCTGGACAAACGGCGCCGCCTCGTCACACAAGCCAACAAGCTCGGCTTCCTCGTGAGCTGTGACGCGCTCACCCGCGCCGAGCTCCCACGTTGGATCGAGCAAGCCGCCGGCCGCCGCGGCAACCCGATCAAGCCCCACGTGGCCGACCTGATCGCCGAGCTCGCCGGCCCGGAGCTCTCACCCGTCGCGGACGCGGTCGAGCGCGTCTGCCTGTTCGTGGGTGCCGGCCAAGAGGTCACCGAAGCAGCGGTCGCCGAGTGCGTCATTCGCCTGCGGCCCGCGACGATCTGGGAGCTGGTCGGCGCGGTCGGGCGGCGGGACGCGGGCGCGGCGCTGCAGGCGCTCGAGAGCGTGTACGATCCGCAAGACCGCGGGCTGCGGCTGCTTGGAGTGCTCGCCTGGTCCACGCGACAGCTCATCAAGTTCGAAGCGGCTCTCAGCGCAGGCCGAGCTGCTCCGGAAGCGGCGAAGCTGGCGGGCGCGCCGCCGTTCAAAGCCCGAGAGCTCAGCGACCAGGTGCGCCGCCTCACACGGGCCGACCTCGAGGGATTTCTCCAAGTCCTCGGGCGGGTCGACCTCGCGCTCAAAGGGGGGTCCAAGCGACCGCCCAAGGCCGTCCTGGAACATGCCATTCTGGAGCTCTGCGGTGCGCAAATGGCCCGAACTGGCCGGCCAGGCGCCCGTTCGCTTGACCCACACGGCCCCGTGTCTCATGTTTAATCTCAAGAGAATTCGAAACGAAAGCGGCGCAACCGACGTCTCATACTGGGCAATCGGGTACGTCCTGACCCCCGCGCCCCCGCGACATGGCACAAAACCATAGCTTCGACCCGCGCCCGCGCCGCCTGGAGGCGCTTGCCCAGGCGCCGTTGCCCACGCGGCACGGTCTGTTCCAGATGCACGTGTTCCGTTGGGAGGATCCGGACAGCCGCCGGCTCGGCCTCAGCAACGAGCACCTGGCGCTCGTGTTCGGCAACGTGCGCGGACAGCGTTCGGTTCCGGTCCGCGTGCATTCGGAGTGCCTGACGAGCGAGGTGTTCGGGTCGCTCAAGTGCGATTGCAAAGAGCAACTCGAGAACGCTCAGGCCGAGATCGCGCGGCGCGGCATCGGTGTCATCCTCTACCTGCGACAGGAGGGGCGCGGCATCGGGCTGGCAAACAAGATCCGGGCCTACGCGCTCCAAGCGCTCGGCGCCGATACGATCGAAGCCAACGAGCTGCTTCACCTGCCCGTCGATGCGCGGCAGTACGACGTCGCCGCGGCCATGCTCGAGTCGCTCGGCATTGGATCCATCGAGTTGATGACCAACAACCCGGAGAAGATCGAGAGCCTGCAAGAGCTCGGCATCCGGGTGGAGCGCCGCCTGCCGATGCTGGTCGCGGCGAATCCCTTCTCCGCCTCCTACCTGGAAGTCAAACGGCGCCGTATGCGCCACCAGCTCCCCGCTGCACCCACCTCCGCCGAGGTGGAGGCGCCCGGAGACGCTGAGTAGCGGCCACGCTCGCAGTCTTCCGCAAGCTTGACCCGCGCGCTCGCGCGCATCGTTCGGGCTCGCGGCGAGGGCGGATCTTGCGTACGCTCCATCGGCACGCTCGGAGCAGAGCGAAGCGCGGTGGCGCGCCTCGCTCGAACCTACCGGAGCTGCGCGAGCGGATAGAGGGACGACATGGTGAAGACGAGTGCGATCGGAAGCGTGGTGCTGGGGCTTTTGCTGGTGCTGCCCGCGTGTGGGGACGACGACGACGGCCCGGCGACGGGCAGCGGCGGCTCCGGGGCAACCGGGGGATCGGGGGCGACTGGTGGATCGGGGGCGACCGGTGGATCGGGAGCGACCGGCGGATCGGGGGGCTCCGGCGCCGCGAGCGGCGGCTCCGCCGGCGCGGGAACGGGCGGATCGAGCACGGGCGGCTCGGGGTCGATCTCACCGACGCCCGACCCGGTCGTGCAGGACAATTGCGAGGCCGCGCTGGACCGCCTTGAAGCGGCCATGTGTACGAACGCGCCATCGATCGACTGTGAGCTGGTGGCCCGGCTGTCCACGTGCACGGCCGAGTGGAACGAAGCGCTCACCTGCGTGCAAGACGCCACCATCACCTGCAGCGACGACGGCACCCCGGAGGCCGCCGGTTGTGAGCTCGAGCTGGCCGCCGCCGAGCTTTGCACCCTCGACTCGCTCGTGGACCCAACCTTCGAAGACGACTGCGCAGAGTACTGTGAACGCCTGGCAGATCCGATGTGCGAAGCGGAAGGCGGGGCCGCCGATTGCACGACCGGTTGCCAGGTCTTTGGCGGCGCCCTCCCGATGTGCGCCGACAGTTGGAGGACGTACTTGCAGTGCACGCACGAGGCGACCTTCACCTGCAGTGACACGGGTGAGGCAGAGACGGACGCCTGCGACGCGGAGGGGCTGCTATTTTTCGCCTGCGTCGCCCAGCAAGGCATGACCCTGCCGGGCGACCCGTAGGCGAGGCGTTCGGCTCGAGCGGGGGGCGCTCGCGCGGATCCCGAGCGGCGCCCCCCATCCTGCCGCGCAGGGCGTTGGGGCTACTTGCCTGCCTTGGCCTTTTGCGCCGCCGCCGCGAGGCGGGCGCGCAGCTTCGAGGCGTACGCCGGCTTGTTTTGCTGGCGGGTCCGCCCGATCGCGAGGGCGTCGTCGGGCACGTCCTCCGTCACCGTGGTGCCGGTGGCCACGTAGGCCCCGTCGCCGACGCGGACGGGAGCGACGATCTGCGAGTCGCTGCCGATGAACGCGCCGGCTCCGATGACGGTGCGGTGCTTCTGAAACCCGTCGTAGTTGCAGAAGATGGTGCCGGCGCCCACGTTCGCGCCCTCTCCCACCTCCCCGTCGCCCAGGTACGCGAGGTGATTGGCCTTCGCGCCTCGTTGGAGCCGCGTGTTCTTGAGCTCCACGAAGTTGCCGACGTGCGCGCTGTCGCCCACCTCGCTGCCCGGCCGCAGGTGCGCGAAAGGGCCGACCTGGGCGCCGGGACCCACCTTGCTGGCGAGGACGACGGTGTACGGCCGGAGCAGCGCCGAAGGGCCGATCTCCGAGTCCGTCACCACGCACCCGGTGTCGATGACCGTCCCCTTTTTGACGACGGTGCTGCCGCGCAAGTGCACGCCCCCTTCGAGCGTCACGTCCGGCTCGATCTGGACCGACTGATCGATGCGAGCATCGCCGCGGATGGTCACTCCGCTCCTGGCGTGGGCGGCGGCGATGCGCGCGTACATTTCGGCCTCGGCCGCGACGAGCTGAAGGCGATCGTTGACGCCCACCAGCGCTTCGGGATTGCCCGCCACCGCCCGCACCCCGCCGCTCTGCCGAGCGAAGGCGACCACGTCGGTCAGGTAATACTCCCCCTGGGCGTTGTTCGGCCGAAGGCTCCGCAGCGCTTCGCGCAAGAGGCTCGCTCGTCCGGCGTACACGCCAGGGTTCACCTCGCGGATGGCGCGCTCCTCGTCGGAGCGAAGATCCCGTTGCTCGCGGATCTCGAGCACCTGCCCTTGGGCGTCGCGTAGCACGCGCCCGTAGCCCGTGGGCTCGTCGAGCTGACAGGTGAGCAGCGCCAGGGCCGTGCCGGACGTGTCGAGCGCCGCTACGACCGCCCTCAAATCCTCGGCTCGGATCAGAGGGGTGTCGCCGTAGAAGATCAACACCCGCTCCGACGCGACCTCCGCCATCCCGACCCGCGCCGCGTCGCCGGTGCCGCGCGGCGGATCCTGCACCACGCAGCGAATGCGCTCGGCGCCAAACGCCGAGCGCAGGTAGCCCTCGATGTCCTGCTGCGTGGTCGGGCCGACCACGACCACGACCTTGCTGGCCCCCGCTTCGAGCGCGGCCTGCACTGGGTAGAACACCAACGGGCGCCCCGCGATCGGGTGCAGCACCTTGTTCAAGGAGCTCTTCATGCGCGTGCCATGGCCGGCGGCCAGCACGATCGCCGTAATGTCCGATGTCATACGAACATCGACGTATAAGTCGTCTCCGCCGGCGACGCCAGAGAACGGCCGATCCCCGATCGGGAGGGGCCGCGCGCCCGAGCTCAGGGGTTCGAGGCGCTCGGCTGCAGCTCCGCCGCCGCTTCGTCGCCGGACGGCAGCGCCTCCGGGCGGGGAGGCACCACCGGTCCGAGAGGCTGCCCGGCGGCCAACTCGGCGCTGCCCGCGGCATGGCGGGGGGCGTAGACCACCACCTGGTCACCGGGTTTCAACTCGTCGTTGCGCGACCGCCGATTGACCCGCTCCATCCAGCCGATGCTCATCCCGTAGCGATTGCCGATCGAGCGCAGCGTGTCGCCCCGGCGCGCCTCGACGACGATCCGCTTTTTTCCGTTCAAGCCCTCGAAGTAGTCGAAAAAGGCCTGCGTGCCCGCCACCAGCACCCGCGTCTCCGACTCCGGCAGGTAGCGAACCTCGGACAGGTCCGCTCCCTTCGGCACGAAGACCTGCAGCACCATGCCGGACTGCAGCCGGGCGCTGGTGTCGAGCGCGTTCCAGCTGACCAGATCCGCGCGGGAGACGGTGAACTGGTCTGCGATCTTGCTCAGCGAATCGCCGGGCAGCACGCGGTAGAACACCCGTCGCCGATCCGGGTAGTGGAAGCGGCGCGGCGGCACGACGGTGACTTCGTCCTCCGGGAGGCGCCCCGGCGCAGCCCCGTCCGGCAAGCCCGGCACCAGCAGCACCGTGCCTTTGCCGAAGCTCTCTCCCGACCGCACCCCATTGAGGCGGCGCAGCCGGCTCTCGCTGGTGTGGTAGCTCGCCGCCACCGCTTCCAGGGTGTCCCCGAAACGCATTCGGTACGAAACCAGCTTCGCGTCGGCGAGGCCTCCGGATTTGGCCAGGCGCGCGCTCGCGCTGACCCCCTTGCCTTCCGGCACCCGCACCGGCCAGCGCGCGGTCTTCTCCTTGTCGCCCTCCGCGCCGGGCGGCGCGCGCCGCGCCAAGTATTGAGGATTGAGCGCGAGCAGATCGGCGGTGGAGATCTCGGCGGCTCGGGCGGCCTGCTCGAGCGGCGTGCCGGGCTCGACCAGCAGGGTGTCGAAGCTCACGGGCGGATCCGGCACGACGTCGTGGATGCCGAACACGCGCTTGTTGTTCATCACCACCGCGATGGCGAAGATCTTGGGGACGTAGAGCGTCGTCTCCCAGGGGATGCCCGCTTCGAAGCGGCAGAGCTCCCAATAGTCATTGGTGTTGAACTTGCGCACCGCGCGCGCGAGCCCCCCCTGGCCCATGTTGTAGGCGGCCATCGCCAGCTCCCAGCTGCCGAAGCGCTGGTGCAAATCGCTCAAGTACCGGATGGCCGCTTGGGTCGAGCGCTCCGGATCGAGCCGTTCGTCCACCCAGCGGTCGACCGTCAACCCGTACATGCGCCCGGAGTCCGGCACGAACTGCCACAGACCGGCCGCGCCCGCTGGCGAATAGATCGTCGGGTTGTGCCCGCTTTCGATCAGCGATAGCCACACGAGATCCGTGGGGAGCCCCGCGCGCGCCAGCTCGGCGCGGATCGCGGCGGTGTACTTGCCGCTCTTCTTCGCCCAGGCACGGGCGATGGCCTGACCGCGCGCGCTGTCGCGATAAAACTCGAGGTACTTGACCACCCGAGCCTCGAAGCGCACCGGCAGATCCGGCATCGCTAGCGAGCGAAGCCAGGCCGGAGGCGCGCTCGCAGAGCCGTCTTCGGGCTTGACGCGGCTGCTCGGCGGCAAGCCGCTGCGATCCAGCTCGGGCTCGTTCGACTCGGATCCGAACTCCCAGGAAAACCCGGAGGTGAATCCCTCGAGCGGACGCGGGAACAGCACGCGCTCCGCCTCTCGCAGGGCGCGGAGCTCCGGATCGTCGGTGCCGGCCCGGCGCTCCTCGGCGGTGGGGCCACCGGCGACCGCGCGCCGCGCGGCGTGGTTGGGCTCCGTCCGAGCGGCGCCCTCGGGCAGCGTGGGGCTCGGCGAGCGCGGCGGGCGCCCCTGCTTGTGGCTCTTCGGGGGCGCCGGCTGGGCGCTCTTCTCGGGCGCAGCCACGGTCGCGGCTTGGGCTTTCGCCGAGGCGGGGCTCTCGCCACCAACCCCAGCAGCAGCGATGCTCCGACTGCCCGCGCCAGGACCAGGGCCCACCGAAGTCAGCGTACCGCCCGCTGAGGGTGGCTCGAGCTTCGCGTCCGCCCCGCTCGTGCCCCCGCCGGTGTCGGCCCAGGCGAGCCCATGGTGGCCGAGCACGGACAGGCTCGCGCCCACGAGCAGACGGCCGAAGCGAAAGCGGCGCTCGCGCATCTCTGAAGTCGTAGCGATTTGACGACATCGGGTCAAATCGCCGGTGTCCCTTGCAGCGATCTTGCGTTCCGCCGAGATCTCATGCGGGGGCAGCCGGCCGCGACCAAGCTCGGAAAAGCGCTGATCCGAGGCGCTCGATGGCCGCGGGCGCGGCGACCCGCCCGCGCGCCACACCGCATGTAGTAGCTTGGCGCCCCCGGGAGCGCGCGCTGCCGCCCCGGTCAAATTTCAACCCGAGTGCACGAAAGCGGCGCTCCTCTCAACCTGCAAGACCGTGTCATGAATCAACCCACGCGCATCGAGACCGACACCTTTGGCCCCATCGAAGTCCCCGCCGAACGCTTGTGGGGCGCTCAAACCCAACGCAGCTTGCAAAACTTCGCGATCTCCGGCGAGCGGATGCCGATCGCGTTGCTGCGCGCGCTGGCCACGGTGAAGAAGGCCGCGGCGCTGGTGAACATGGAACTGTCCATGGTCGACGAGCGCATCGGCAAGGCGATCGTCGCCGCGGCCGACGAGGTCATCGCCGGCCAGCACGACGATCACTTTCCGCTCGTCGTTTGGCAGACGGGCAGCGGCACCCAAACGAACATGAACATGAACGAGGTGCTCGCCAATCGTGCCAGCGAACTGCTCGGCGGCAGCCGCGGCCAACAACGGCTGGTCCACCCGAACGATCACGTCAATCGCGGTCAGTCGTCGAACGACGTGTTCCCCTCGGCGATGACGCTCGCCTGCGTCAACGCCGTGCGCGCGGACGTCCTGCCCGCGCTCGCCGCGCTCCGCGACGTGCTGGCCGAAAAAGCGCGCTCCTTCTCGGACGTGGTGAAGATCGGCCGCACCCACCTGATGGACGCCACGCCGCTGACGCTCGGCCAGGAGATCAGCGGCTGGGTCGCTCAGCTCGACCACGGCCTTCGACACGTCGACGCCGCGCTCCCGCACCTGGGAGAGCTCGCCTTGGGCGGCACCGCCGTGGGGACGGGGCTGAACGCCCATCCCGAATACGCGGTTCGGGTGGCCGCCAAGGTCGCGGAGATCAGCGGGCACCCCATCCAGACGGCCCCCAACAAGTTCGAGGCGCTGGCAGCGCACGACGCGATCGTGTTCGCGCACGGGGCGCTGAAGACCGTCGCCGCCTCGCTGATGAAGATCGCCAACGACGTGCGCTGGCTCGCCTCGGGGCCCCGCTGCGGCATCGGCGAGATCTCCATCCCCGAGAACGAGCCGGGCAGCTCGATCATGCCGGGCAAGGTGAACCCCACTCAGAGCGAAGCGTTGACCATGGCTTGCGCGCAGATCTTCGGCAACGACGTGGCGATCAACGTCGGCGGTGCGAGCGGCAACTTCGAGCTGAACGTCTTCAAACCCCTCATCGTGCACAACTTCCTGCAGAGCTGCCGGCTGATCGCCGATGGCGCCAAGAGCTTCCGCGAGCACTGCGCCGTCGGCATCGAGCCCAACCGACCGCGCGTCGCCGAGCACCTGGAGAACTCGTTGATGCTGGTCACGGCGCTCAACCCGCACATCGGCTACGACAACGCGGCAAAGATCGCCAAGCATGCCCACAAGCAAGGCACGACGCTGAAGCAGGCAGCGGTCGAGCTGGGCCTGGTCAGCCCCGAGGACTTCGATCGCTGGGTTCGGCCCGAACAGATGGTGGGACCGGCGGCCCCGAAGCGCTGAGCGACAACAAAAAAGCGCCCCCGACTCCATAGCGGAATCGGGGGCGCCGGCTTCGGAGGTCTGGTTCGGTCGGGCCGCCTTCGCGCGTTGCCGCCGGGGCGGCTCAGCGCTGGACGACCAAGAACATGGTGCTGCCTTGACGTTGCACCAGCAACAGGGTTTTGCCTTTCGACTTCGCCCAAAGTTTCCTGAAATCGGAGACGGTCGCCACCGGCTGGCGATCCACCTCGAGCAGCACGTCCCCCGGCCGGAGGCCGGCCTTCTCCGCCGCGCTCCCGGGCTGAACGTTCGTCACGGCAACGCCACCTTTCACGCTGTCGGGGACGCCGAGCTGCCCGCGCAGCTGCCCGTCCAGATCCCGCAGGCTCAGCCCGTCGAGGGTGCTCCCGCCGGCGGGGGCGCCCGGCCGCGAGCGGCTCCCCGGCTCGCTCGGCAGCTCACCCAGCGTGACGGAGATCGAGCGGGGCTTGCCGTCGCGCAGCACGTCGAGCTTTACTTGCTTGCCGGCGCCCGCCGCCGCGATGGCGTTGCGGAGCTGCCCGGTCGTGTTGACCGCCTTGCCGTCCACCCGCACCACGACGTCGCCGCGGACGAGGCCCCCTTTGGCCGCAGGACTGTTCGCCTGAACGTCGGAGACCAAGACGCCCTGAGCCGACGGCAGCTGCATCGCCTTGGCCAGCTCCTGGTCCACGTCCTGGATCGAAACGCCCAGATAGCCGCGGTCGACCTTGCCGTGCTTGAGCAGGCTCTCACTGATGGGCTTGGCCATGTCCGTCGGGATGGCGAAGCCGATGCCCATGTTGCCGCCGCTCCGGGACAAGATGGCGGTGTTGATGCCCACCAACTCCCCGCGCATGTTCACCAGCGCGCCGCCGGAGTTGCCCGGGTTGATGGCCGCGTCGGTCTGGATGAAGTCCTCGTAGGCGGTGATGCCGACGTCTGCCCGCCCTTTGGCGGAGACGATGCCCATCGTGACCGTTTCACCAACCCCAAATGGGTTGCCGATGGCGAGCACCACCTCACCCAGCCGGAGGTTGCTCGATAAGCCGATGGGGATCGGGACGAGGTCCGAGACCTTCTCTTTCAGCCGCAGCACGGCCAGGTCGCTCTGCGGATCGGTGCCGACCACCTCCGCCGCGACTTTCCGCTTGTTGGAGAGCATGACCTCGATCTGCTGGGCGCCTTCGACGACGTGGTTGTTCGTCAAGATCGTGCCGTCGGCCGAGACGATCACGCCGGAGCCGAGGCCGTGGGCCTCGCGCGGCGGCTGAGGCCCCCCAAACCCGAATGGGAACGGGAACGGGTGGCTCCCGCCGCGAGGACCCGAGGCGGGGGCGACCTTGGTCGCGGCGACGCTGACGACCGACGGCAACGCTCGCTCGGCGATGTCGGCGATGGAGGTGTTGCCCGTCTGCAAGAGCGCGGGGTTGACCGCGGGCAACGACGCCTTCGGGGGGGCCGCCTGCGCCGCGCTGACGGTGCTGCCGAAACCGTAGCCGGCTGGGATGCCGAAGGCAGCGCCCAGGGTCGTCGCCAGCACCAGAGCGGAGGCAAACGTCGTCTTCCGATACAGTTTTTCCACGTTACTTTCGTCCTTCGGTTGGGTCGAGGCTCGGGCGCTCGCCTTTGCTCCAGCCCAAACCGAGCACGGGCCGCCCGCATTCCCTGCGAAATGACGAGCAGGCGCGTCCCTGTCAGCGCTCGGCGCCTGGCGCCCTCCGGGGCACGCCGGGCCGCCTGGCTGCAACCCGAGCGATTTGCGGCAAAATCCGGTTCGGCGATTCAGTCGCCGCGGGCCGTGAGCGCGACGATGGCGTCCGCGATCTCGGTCAGCGGCAGACTCCGGCTGACCACGCCCGCTCGAACCGCCGAGCCTGGCATGCCATACACCACCGCCGTCAACTCGCTCTCCGCGAGCACGGTCCCCCCCGCCTCCAGGATGTACTTGGCGCCGAGCACCCCGTCGTCCCCCATTCCGGTCAAGATCACCCCGATGGCGCGCGAGCCGGCCGCCATGGCCACGCTCGAAAATAGCCGGTCGGCGCTCGGGATGTAGCGATCGGTGAGGTCCGGATTGACCACCCGGATCCGGAGCTGGCCGCCGACCCTCCCCTCGACCTGCATGCACTTGCGGCCCGGGCAGACGAAGCCGGTCGCTTCGCCGATGACGTCCATGTCCGCCGCTTCACTCACCCGCAGGGGGCTCCGGCGCCCCAACCGCTCCGCGAAGGTGCGGGTGAACTTTTCCGGCATGTGCTGGGCGATCAGGACCGAGAAACGCCCCTTCGGCGGCAGCTTGCTGAACACATCCATCAGGGCTGTCGGACCGCCGGTGGACGACGCGATCGCGACCAGATAGCGCGGCGACACGACGGCCGCGTCCTGCCGGGGGCGCTCCAGGCTCTGGGTCGCGGGTGCCTCTGCGGCGCGGCGGCTCGCGTGCAGCGCCGGGCGCATGGCCCGCGCCATCATCACCTTCTGCAAGAGCTCGTGGCGAATCCCGAGCATGTCGGCGTCGCGGTAGCGGTCCGGCTTGGCGACGAAGTCCATGGCCCCGAGCTCGAGCGCCTTGAAGACGTTCTCCTTCTGGCTGTAGCTCGAGACGACGATCACCGGCGTCGGGATCTTGCTCATCAGGATGCGAAGGAACGTAAACCCGTCCATCTTCGGCATCTCCAGATCCAGCGTGATCACGTCGGGCTTGTACACGCTGACCAGACGCAGCGCTTCCTCGCCATCGGCGGCTTTGGCCACGACCTGAACCTCCGGGCTGGAGGCGAAGATCTCCGAAATACTGCGGCGATTGTAGGCAGAGTCGTCGACGACCAACAGCCTGAGCGGCGGATTGGGGGGCGCAGCCATCACCGCTCCGTGTCGTCCCACCGTTCGGTGGTCCGCGGCTTTCTGTAGACCAAATCGTCCTCGAGGTGGACCAATTCGAAGGCCGTCGAGAGGTTCAGCAGAGATTCGGAATGTCCGAGCATGAGGTAGCCCCCCGCGACCAGCCGTTCGTAGATGTTGTCGATGACGCGCCTTCTGGAACGGGTATCGAAATAGATGAGCACGTTGCGGCAGAACACGGCGTCCACGCGACCGACGATGGCGGCACGGTTTCCATCGAGCAGGTTCAGCTGTCCAAAGTGACACAGCTTCTTGATCTCGTCCACGACGTGGAACCCGTCGGACTTTTCGACGAAATACTGCCTGCGCGCCTCCGGCGGCGTCGTCCGGAACGAGGCGCCGCGGTAGATGCCGCGCCGGGCCGTGGCCACGTTCTTGCGGGAAATATCGCTGCCGATGATGCGCACGTCCCAGCCATCGAACAGGCCTGACTGACGGACGAAGAAGGCGATCGTGTACACCTCTTCCCCGGTGGAACAGCCGGCGCTCCAAATCGCCAGCCGCTGTCGTTGAGCGTTGGCCTGCGCCAGGCGCGGCAGCACGTCCTTGCTGAAGGCGCGAAACTGGTAGTCTTGCCGGAAGAAGTAGGTCTCGTTCGTCGTGAGCAGCTCCATCACTTCTTCGATTTCGGCAGGGCCGCGGCCGTTGAAGCGGAGGTACTTGTAGTACTCGTCGAACCCTGAGAGCTCCAGCGCCGCCAGTCGCTCGCTCAGGCGTCGATCGAAGACGTACATCGAATCATCGTCGAACTTGAGTCCGGCGTGCTCGTTGATCAAATCCCGTAGCAGCCGAAACTCGTCGGGCCGCAAGCGGGGGCGCGGGTAGTCGGGACGCCTCATGCCGGCGGCCAGCTCCCGCGACGAGAAGGTGGATTGCTGGTACGGCGCAGGCTCGCCCCTCCCTCGAGCGCCGCCAGCGATCGCGTCAACGCTTCCTTCACCAGCGGCTCGACCTCCCCCACCAGCTTGGTGCGCAGCACCGCCACGAAGACCTCACTGCCCGAGCGTCCGATCAGATCCGCGGCGAGGCGCCGCACGTCCCAAGCCTCGCTGTCGAGGCAGGCCGCCAGGTGGGCCTGAACGCGCGGATCTTGCTCCAGCACCAGCATCCGCAGGGATGCCTTCACCACCTCGGGCTCTGGGTGGTTCAGGGCGTCGATCAAGGCGTCGACACGGCGCGGATCTCGAAGCTTCGACAAGGCTTCGACCGCGGCCACGACCTGCATCGGGTCCTCGCGCCGGATCACCTGCCGCAGGACGGGCAGCCCGCGCGCGTCCCCGGCCTGCCCGACGGCCGCGATCGCCGCCGCGATCAGGGCCGAGTCCGCCGAACGCGCGACGATGTCGAACAGATGCCCGACGCCGGCCGCCACCCCGTCCTCGGTGCGCAGCTTCCCGAGGGCTCGCACGCTGGCGAAGCGCACCTCAGCCTCCTCGTCGGTCAGGGCGAAGGCGACAGGCTCCACCGCCAACGGGGTGCCGATCGCCGCGAAGGCGTCCAGGGCCGCCCGCCGCACGACGGGGTCGTCGCTCGAGAGCACCTGGCCCAAAAACTCCACATCTCGTTCAACGGCCTTCCGCACCCCCGAGCCCAGCGCCGCGATCACGACGGCCGCAGCGAAGGCCTGCTCGCCGCTCGGCGTGCACCCGGCGGCGAGCTGCTTGGCCTCTGCTGGGTGGCGACGAGCCAGCGCTGCGAGCGCCTTCTCCGCCGCTTTGCGCACCTTCGACGTGTTCCGCGCCGAGAGCCAGGCCACGACCGGCCGCAGACAGGAGGCGTCGCCGACGGATGCCAAGGCGCCCAGCGCTGCGGCGAGGACGTCGACGGAAGAATCCCCGAGCGCGCCGACGATGGCGTTCATCGCCGCTCCCCTGGTCGCGTCGTCTGCAAGGCGCCCGAGCAGCTCGACGCAGCGCGCCCGAAGCTGCGCGTCCCCGGAGCCGGCGTGGTCGACGAGCAGCGGCACCGCCGACGGCCCGAGCATCGCGAGCGCCTCCTCCGCCTCCGCCGCGATGCAATCGTCCGACAGCGCTCCGAGCGCGATCGACGCTGCGCGTGCCCCCCCCAGGGCGCCGATCAAGATCAGGCTATCGCGCTTGAGCTCGATGCCCTCGGCGTCGCCCGCGGCATGGCCAAGCAGCCGCTCACGGGCCTCGTCGTCCAGCTGCTGCAAGGCGGTGCGCGCCGAAGCCAGCGTGTCTTCGCTGGATCGGATGAAATCGACCAGCGCGGTCAGGGCGACGCCATAGCCGGCGCCGCGCGCGTTCTGAAGCGTGCGCACCAGCATCGGCGCGGCGCCGCGGTGCGCGCTCCTGCCCGCAGCCAACAGCGCGGAGCGTGACAGCACCGGATCGGTGAGCAAGCCCTCAATGCGCTCCCAAGCGATCGCCGCCCCGATGAGGTTCAAGCCGTCGAGCGCAGCGAGCCGCACGAAGCGATCCTGGTGCGCCAGGCAGTGCTCGAGGGCCCCGATCGCCTCCTCGGGACAGGTCGAGGCCACCGCGGAGATGCCCTCCACCGCCGCGATGCGCACGTTGGAGTCGGCGTCCGCCAGCAGCGTGCGCAGCACCCTGAGCGCCGACGGCTGCGACGACTTGGCGAGCGCCTCGGCGGCCAGCTTGCGGCCGTCGGCGTCGAGCTTTGGCAGCGCCTTGCTCAGAGCGTCGACCGCAGGCGCACCGAACCCACCGATCGCTTCCACGGCGGCGTTGCGCAGCCCCACGTTGTCGCCGGGACGCAGCGCGTCCACCAGACCACCGAGCACGTCGAGCGCCGGAGCGAGCCCCACCGCGACCGTCGTCGCTTCCTTGCGGACGCGCCAGTCGGCGTCGCCCAGAGCCCGCAGCAAGAGCGACACCCGCTGCTCCCCCTCCTGTTCGGAGAGCGCCGCCGCCGCACGCCGGCGCTCCTCCGGATCGGCAGCCCCGAGCTGCGCTTCGAGCGCCCGCAGGCTCATGTAGCCCCCTGAGCGAGCAGGTTGGCGGGCGGCAGCGTCCGGGTCAGCGTCTCGACCTTCTGAAGGTCGAGCACGAACACCAAACGTCCGTCGTAGTTGGTCACGCCAGCCAGGCCACGCTGGTCCTCACCGCCGCCCATCACGGGGGGCGGGCGCAGCTCGGCCCCCCCGGTTCCGAAGACGTCGGTGACTTCGTCCACGACCAACCCGACCGTGCGCCCGCCGGAGTCGACGAGGATCCACTTGGTGGCGCGCGCGTCGGCCACCCCGGGCACATCGAAGCGCTTTCGCAGATCGACCACCGGCACCACCTCCCCGGGGGGGGGGGGGGCCCCCCCACCCCCCGC
>JAEZYZ010000148.1 GCA_023418705.1 Pseudomonadota bacterium
GCGCGATCGAGCGCCGCTTCGGCCTCTGCCAGCTCGCGCGCCTGTTCGGGATCGGCGACCTCGCTCGCTGCGGCGGCGTTCGCAGGAGGCGGCGGCTCGATCCAATCCGCCGGTCGATCCCCCTCGGGCAAGCTCCGCACGGGTCCGATGAAGGCCTGCGCGATCGCATGCATCGGCATCCGCCGGGGAGCCGCGGGGGCGACGGGGTCGATGCGCGCCGGCACCTCCGGCTTGGGGTCGATCTCGGCGATGAGCCGCGCGATCTCCTTCTTCGCTCGGAAGCGAGCGCGCTCGATCACCTCGGTGTGGCGCGGGCCGCCCAGGTACGGCGCGATCATCAAGAGGCCGGTGAGGTGCAGCTCTCCCCGAGCGACGACGCCCCGGAGCTCGGGGTGCTGATGCACGAGCCGCGCCGCCTTGGCTCGCCGGAAGGCGGCATCTTCGCTCATGCGCAGCTCGTACTGACAGTAGGCGTACAGTGTCGCGCAAGCGCGGGCGCGATGGATGCCGCGCTCTTCCACCTCCCCGAGGTGCGCGAGCAGGTCGGCGAGGGTGACGTTGGAGCGCGCCGTGAGCCGACGCACGGCAGCGTGAAGATCGTCATCGGACAGAGATCTCAATGAGGATTTCATGAGATCCTTATACACCCTAGATTTTCATGCCCTGAGGATGCGCGCTGTCGAGCTCGCGGCCACGCTGACACCTCGCGAGTCGAATGGCTCACGAAGAGCCGCTACAGCCGCCGCTGGGCAGGCAAGCAGCGCTCTTCGGACAGCGGCGCCGATCCAGCGGGAGCTTTGGCAACGGATCGTGTCAAGCTCAATCGACCTCGACCGTCATGGATGGATGAAGACTTGAAGCGGTCTCCTGTTCGCTGACCTCCGAGTATCGTTTCAGCGCACCGCACGGTGCTCGTTCGGTGCTTCGGTGCTCAAGGGTCCATTCAGCTTCCGGGCCGGCGCGCCCGCTGAGCTCGGCGACACGTCATCGCAACGCTCGACACCCGATGGCCAGCGGCGACCTCTGTAAACTGGCCATTCGCGCGCGCTCACCGAAGTGGTACAAGCTCCGCGTGTGGGACGAACGCTACGCTGAGGAGGGGTTCGCGTATGGCGCGGAACCCAACGAGTTTTTGGTAGAGGTGGCTGACCGCATCCCGGCCGGCCCCGTCCTGTGCCTGGCCGAGGGAGAGGGACGCAACGCGGTCTTTCTCGCAGCGCGCGGGCACGCGGTGCTGGCCGTCGACCAGTCAGCGGTGGGGCTCGCGAAGGCTCGCGGGCTCGCCGCCCAGCGCGCCGTCACCGTCGAGACCCGCGTTGCTGATCTCGCGACGTTCGAGCTCGAGGTCGGGCGGTATGCCGGCATCGTCTCGATTTGGGCCCACGTCCCCCCGGACGTTCGGCGCGTCGTTCACCAACGGTGCGTCGCCGCCCTCGCGCCCGGTGGTGTGATGATCCTCGAGGCCTATACCCCGGCCCAGGTCGGTCAAGGTACCGGCGGCCCGCCGGACCCCGCTCTTTGCATGAGCGCCAACGATCTTCGCGAAGAGCTGGCCGGGCTCGACTTCGAGATCCTGGTCGAACGCGAGCGCAGGGTCTCCGAAGGCAAGTACCATCAGGGCGGCTCCGCCGTCGTGCAGATGGTGGCGCGGAAACCCAACTGAACCGGCCCATTGCTTCTGCTCCACGACGCGCCATGAAAGACACGAAAAACCTGAGCACCTCGATCGATTGTCCGTGGCAAAAGGTGTACGAGTTCGCCCGCAACCCGGAGAACCTTCCGCTGTGGGCGAGCGGGATCGGCACCAACCTGCGCCGGGAGGGCTCGCGCTTCATCGTCGACCTGGCGGGCGGCCCGGTGGAGATTCGGTTCGTCGATCGCAACGAGCTCGGGGTGCTCGATCATTTCGTGACGACCAGCGACGGTCAGGTGTTCTTCAACCCGATGCGGGTGGTGGAGAACGACGGCGGGGCGGAGGTGATCTTCACGGTGTTTCGGTTCCCCGGGGTGTCGGAGGAGCAGTTCGTCGCCGACGCAGCCACGGTCGCGCGCGACCTGCAGGCGCTGAAGGCCGTGCTCGAGGGCGGAAAGGTTTAGGGCGCGGCGCCAGCGCTCGGGGGGCTCCGGAAGCATGCTACGCTGGCGCGCGGCATGCGGCGGATGGCTTGGGTTGTCTTGATCGCGGCGTTCGGGTGCGCGCACCAGCCGCAGACGCCGGCGGGCGCGGCGGTGCAGGCCATCAATCGCTTCGCGGCGGACCTCTACGGCCAGGTGCGGCAGGGCCAAGGCAACCAGGTGTTCTCTCCGCTGAGCGTGCACACGGCGCTGTCGATGGCGGCCGCCGGCGCTCGGGGAGAGACAGAAGCGCAGATGTGGCGGGTGCTGCGGAACGCCCCGGATCGCTCCCTCGCTCATCGAAGCCTCGGGACCTTGCTCCGCCAGAACAACGCGCCCGCCGCCGACACGAAGCTCAAAGTGCTCAACCGGATTTACGGGGAACAGAGCTTCTCCTTCGAACCTTCGTTTCTGCAGCGGCTCGAGGCGGACTACGCGGCGCCGCTCACCGCCGTCGATTTCTTCGGCGCCGCGCCACAGGCCACTGCGGCAATCAATGCGTGGGTCGATGAGACGACGGAAGGCAAAGTTCAGCGCCTCGTTCCCGCCGGCGGCCTTGGACGCTGCACGCGCCTGGTGCTCGTCAACGCCGTTTATTTCCTCGGCCATTGGGCGGCGCCGTTCCGCGCCGAGGCCACACGCCCCGAGCCCTTTTTCAGCGCGGACGGACGTAGCGACGACATACCGACCATGGTGCAGACCGGGAACTTCCGCTATCGGGAGCACGGAGACGCGCAGATCCTCGAGCTTCCCTACCGCGACCGCCAGAACAGCATGGTGATCCTCCTACCGCGTGAGCGGGACGGTCTCGCTCGCCTCGAGGCCGACGTCGTCGAGGACGGCTTCTCCGATTACATGACGACCGAGGAGGCGACGCGGGTCGAGGTGCACCTGCCGAAGTTCGAGTTCACGACGGCCACCGACGTCGTGCCGGCGCTTGAGCGCCTCGGGATGCGGGCGGCGTTCGACCCCGCTCAGGCGGACTTCTCCGGCGTCGGTCGCTCCGAGGCTCCGGACGGCTGCGACAAGCCTCTGGCGATCGACGACATCTTCCACAAGGCGTTCGTCGCCGTGGATGAGCTCGGGACGGAGGCGGCCGCAGCCACGGCGATCGCGCTGATTGAATTGACCTCGGCTGGACCACCAGAGCCCGAGCCCATTCTATTCCGCGCCGACCACCCGTTCTTGTTCGTGCTGAAGGACGGAAGCGGCGCCGCGCTCTTCGTCGGTCGCGTCGACCATCTCCCAACCTCCGGGTAAAAGGCTGAAGTTCTGGTGCATCCCCCCTCCGGCAATCTCTTCCAGCTTCCCGCCAAGGCTTCGACGGACGAGGTCTTCGAGGAGCTCGCGGCGGTCTCCGGGACCCGGATCGAGCGGATCGTCTCCCGCGGGCAGCGCTCGCCCGACGGCTTCTGGTACGACCAGCCTGCGCACGAATGGGTGGTCCTCCTCGAGGGGACGGCGAGCCTGCGCTTCGAGGACGAGCAGGCACCGCGCGAGCTCGCTCCGGGTGACTGGGTGTGGATCGAAGCGCACCGCCGGCACCGCGTCGAGGCGACGCACCCGACGGAGGCGACGATCTGGCTGGCGGTGCACGTCGAGAGCGCCAAGCCGTGAGAGGAAGCGATCCACCGCGCCCAGGATCTGCCGGCGCCGCGCCGCCCGATGGCCGAGGCCTGGCCATCACTTCGTCTTACCCGATCCGTGCTAGCGGCATGCTGGGCAGCGCCGAAGTGAGCCGCCGCGTCGAGGTGTGGGTCGCCATGGCCCACCACTTCCTGGACACGGAGACGCGTCACGAGCTTCCCTGGACGGCCCTGCGGTGCGTCGAGGCCGGCCTCTCCGTCCACGAAGCCCGCGACGTCTGGAGGTACGAGGTCTCGCCGGCGGTCGCCTTCAACCTCTTCGATGTGGCGGGGGAATGGGCGGGCTGGGATCGCGAGTGGCTCGTCGAGCGAATCGAGCGCCTCAGGCGGCGCTGGGACAACGCCCCGGGCACTCTGCGCTGGCTGCGCTACCGGCTGCGCGTGCACGTGGCGCATGGCTATTGGGTCGCCATCGAACGCTGCATGCAGGTGCTGCTGAGCTGGCCGGACCCGGAGCAGCGCCGGCAAGCCGCCGCTGACCTCGCCTGGCTTGGACGGCACTATTTCGACTTCACTCGAAGCGACGACACCAGGATCGACCCGGAGAGGACCGCGCGTTTGCGGGCCCTCTATCCCGAGCCGTTTCGGCGCGCGATGCAGCCGGTCACGTACGGCGAAGGCCCCGCTGCCCACCTGCGGGTCGCCGCAGCGCTGCGGAAGGCTGAGAAAGGACCTCTGCCCTGATGGATCTTCGGCGCTCGACGACCTCTTCCACAGGGACTTTCATCTGGGTGGGGCGGATTCGGTTAGGCTGGCGCGGATGGCGTCGTTCTCGAGCCTCGACCTGAACCTGCTGGTCACCCTGGACGCGCTGTTGCGGGCACGCCACGTGACGCGCGCCGCCCGGCAGCTCGGCATCAGTCAGTCGGCGATGAGCCACCGCCTGAAGAAGCTGCGGGAGGCCCTGGGCGATCCGCTGTTCGTCGGCAGCGCGCGGGGGCTCGTGCCAACCCGGCGCGCGGCGGAGCTCGAGCAGCCGCTGCGTGAAACCCTGCAGCGGATGCAGGCGCTGCTCGCCGGGCCCAAGCCGTTCGACCCGGCCACGTCGGAGCGACGCTTCGTCGTCGCGGGCTCCGACTACGGGGAGCTCGCGCTGATCCCCGATCTCGTCGCCAGGCTGCGACGGCTCGCTCCTCGCATCGATCTGGTGTGCGAGCAACGCCTACCAGACGTCGTCCGCCAGCTCGAGGACGGGCGGGTCGACCTGGTGGTGGGGCCGCCGCTGCCGGACCGAGCCGGCGTCAAGACGCGCAAGCTCGGGAAGAACGTGTTCGTCGTGGTGTTTCGAGAGGGGCACCCCCTGGCGACGCAGCGGCTCACCCTGGCGCGCTACCTGGCCGCGTCGCACCTGCTCGTCGCGCCTCAGGGCGCCGCGCGGGGCCTGGTGGACGACGTGCTCGCCCGGCGCGGCAAGTCCCGCCGCGTGGCGCTCGTCGTGCGCCACTTCTCGACGGCGCCGTTCATCGTCGCGCGCTCCGACCTGCTCTGGACGGCGCCGCGCGAAATCGCCGTGAAGGCGAGCGAGCACTTCGCGCTGGAGCTCGCGCGCTCCCCCGTCGAGCTGCCGTCGTTCGACTACTTCATGACCTGGCACGAGCGCGCGCACGCC
Source organism: Pseudomonadota bacterium (assembly GCA_023418705.1). Taxonomy (GTDB): domain Bacteria; phylum Myxococcota_A; class Polyangia; order Polyangiales; family Polyangiaceae; genus JAEZYZ01. The sequence continues at coordinate 5,371 of JAEZYZ010000148.1, forward strand.
GATCCGGCGCACCAGTGGCTACGGCGGATGATCCTGGACGTGCGCGCGAGCACCCGGTCGTGCCATGAATCTGAAGAATGGTCATGATGACAATCATTCATTGGGCGAATAGCACGACCGCGGGCAACCTCACGGCATGCCCCGTACGCCGCTGGTTTCCGTACCTAGGTTACTGATCGCGCTGCTGCTCGCGACCGCCGCCCCGCGGGGGCTCCTGGCCCAGACGCCGCCGAAGCGATCGCCGCCCCCGGACCCACCCCTCGCTCGCCATGTTCTCGAGGGGAACGTCGGCAGCAGCAACTTCGACCTGGTCGCTGCGGAGCTCGGCTATCGCCATGCCTTTCCCTCACGGCTGCAACTTGGGCTGCGTCTGGGCACGGCACTGTCCCGCGAAGCCTACTTCGGCGGCTACGCGGCGGACCGCGCCGTCTCGACCGAGGCCAGCGCTCGGCTCTTCCTGCCGGTCCTCGCACATGGGCCGCTGCTGCTCCAGCTGCGCGTGGAGGCGGGCGCGCGCGTCGCGTGGAGCCGCGACGACGATCTGCTGGCGCGGGGCGCACCGGGCGAGCGCGTCACCGCGATCACTGGCGCCATCGGCCTGCGCGCGAACGTCGCCGCCAGCTCGCGCCTCATGCTCTGGAGCGGCATGCGCTCACCGCTCTCGGTTCAGGTGGATCCGGTGACGACGCTCGACGTGACGGGCAGCGTGATCGAGGCGGGGCTCGCCTACGGCTTGAACGAGTCGCTCTGGCTCGTCGCCGGAGCCGACGCGGGCGGGCTGTTCGGCAGCGGCGGAGACGCGGGAAAGGTGCTGCTTGCCGGCTACGTTGGGGTGCGTGGCTTGTTCGGTGGCAGCGCCAACCCAGACGTGCCGCGCGGGACGCCAGCGCGCGCTGGCGGCGCCACGCTGGGCGCCTTCGTGCACACGGGCTGGCGCATCAGCCACCAGGCACGGCACCTGAGCCACGGCCCGGCCGTCGAGGCCGGCGTGCTGCTGTTCCAGCATTTGAAGATCGGCATCGCGTCGCACGCGCGCCCAGGTCCGATGAACCCGCGCACGTTCGAAGCGACGCCCGTCAATGGTCAGCTCTACAAGGGCAAGGATCGCCTCGCCCTGAGAAGCGACGGCGCCTTCATCGGCCTGCTGCTCGCGCCGATGCTGGACCTCGGGGGGACGCCGCTGACCGTCGAAGCGCCGGTGACGGTGGGTCAGGGCGCCTACGGCTTCTACCTCACCGGTGCGGATCGCGACACGCCGGACACCCGGCGCGTCTCCGAGTGGGAAGACGCGCTCTTCGGGGGCAAGGACTCCGGCGCCGCCTTTGGTGTCGACGCCGGTCTGCGCGTCGCGGCGAAGCTCCGGCCGTGGCTACGGGTCGCCGCGGGCGCGCACTACACGAAGCTGTTCGGTTACGATTCCTACGTCAGAGCGAGCTACGACGGCCCATCCGCGTCGCTCGGCCTGGAGCTCGGGAGCTTCGAGTGAGGCGCCTCGTTCCGCAGGCGGTGCTCCGGTCCCCCGCTCGCGCAACTGCTCACCCCGGCGCCCGATAGCGCCCGCATGTCCGTGCTGGTGCCCCTCGGCCGCGGGTTCTCTCGGCTGCTCGATCTGCTGGCGCCGACCCGCTGCGCCGCCTGCGATCGACCGAACCTGCCGAACAGCGCCTTCTGCGCGGAGTGCCTGGAGGAGCTCGAGCCGCCGCCGGAGCGCTCGGTCGATGGCCGGCCGGTGCTGGCGCTGGCCAGCTACGGGGGGCCCGTCGCGACCGCGGTCAAGCGGCTCAAGTTCGGCGGCCGCAGCGATCTGGCGGGGCCGCTCGGCGGGATGCTGGCGGAGGTGCTGGTGAGCGGCGGGCAGCCGTTGGTCCCGGTGCCGCTGCACCGAAAGCGGCTGCGGGAGCGGGGATACAACCAGGCGGCGCTGCTCGCGCGCGCGGCGGCGCGGCGCGCCGGCGCGGTCTGCCTTCCCTGCTTGTTGAGGCGGCTGCGGTGCACGGCGCGCCAGGCGCAGCTCGACCACGAACAACGCCGGCACAACGTCGCGCGCGCGTTCGTCGTGCGCCGCGGCGGCGCGCCGCTCGGGCGAAAGCAGCCGGCTGAGGTGGTGCTGGTCGACGACGTCGTGACGACGGGGGCGACCGTAGCCGCGTGCATCGACGCGCTCGGCGCCGCGGGCGTTTCCGTCAGCGCCGTCTTGGCGCTGGCGATCCGCTAGACGGCCCCGCTGCCCGCTATTGCACCGCGCGGATGCCTTCGAGGAAGCGATCGGGCGGGACGAAGTCGGTGTAGCGCAAGGCTTCCTTGCCGCTCGAATCGAACACGACGACCGTGGGCAGCCCGACGACGCTGAGCTCCTGCATGGCCGCGACGGCCTTGGGATCTTCGTCGTTGGTGGCGTCGATCTTCACGGCCAGAAAGCGGCCGGCCTCGCGCGAGACGTTCGGCTCGGCGAAGGTCACCTTGTCGAGCTCTTTGCAGGCGACGCACCAGGCGGCGGTGAAATCGACCAGCAGCGGCTGCTGAGCTTCGAGCGCCATCGAACGCGCCTCGGCGAGCGTGACCGCCTGCCAGGACAGCGTCGCCGTCGGCTTGGCCGCGCCGGCCACCAACAAAAAGCCGGCGCCCGACGCGAGCGCGATGCCCACGCCCTTGGCCAGCTTGACCCCGGCGCCGGGCTCGTCGAACGAGCGGTGCACCGCGCCAAAGAGCAAACCCGCGACGATCGCGGCCGCGCACACGCCCAGGAAGAGCGGCGTCGGCCGCGCCAGCGCAGAGAGCGCCGGAAACGCCGTGCTGGCGAAGTAGAGCGCCACGATCACGAGCACGATGCCGAGCAACGACTTCACGTGCACCATCCAGCGCCCGCTCTTCGGGAGCTGAACCGCGAACGCACCGACCAGGAAGAACGGCGCCCCGAGCCCGAGCGCGAAGGCGCTCATCGCCGCCGCGCCGAGCACGGCGCTCTGGGTCTTGGCGATGAAGGTCAAGATCCCGGTCAGCACCGGTCCGGTGCAGGGCGACGCGATCAGCCCGCACGCCAACCCGAGCAAGAACGCGCCGCGAAAGCCGATGCCCCCGACCTGCGCCAGGCGATTGGTCAGCGCCGAGGGCAGCGTGAGCTCGAAGGCGCCGAACATCGACGCGGCCATGACCAGGAACAAGAGGCTCACGCCGAGCACGACCCAGCGGTTTTGCAGCACCGAGCCGAAGACGTCGCCGGTCAGCCCCGCGATCACCCCGAGCGGCACGAACATCGCGACGATGCCGGCCACGAACGCCGCGGACAGGAGCACGCCCTCCAGGCGGCTCTTGGTCTCCCGCGCCCCGAAGACGCTGACGGTGACCGCGACCATCGGGTACACGCACGGGGTCAGGCTCACCAACAGGCCGCCGACCAGGGCGGCCAGGCCCGCGTAGAGCGGACCGCGCGCGACCGCCTCGCTGAACGCATCGGGAGCCGCCCAGGCGGACGACGGCCAGAGCATCAAGACCAACGCGAGGATCCACAGCGACGGCCGCAGGTGCTTCATCCGGCGCATTCCATTGTTATAGCGCTCGCGCAGAGCCATTGGGGTGTTTGGGGCCAGAGCACCGAGCGACCGGCCGACCGCCATACGACTCAAGACCGCTCCGCGGCGATCTTACCAAGGAGGTGCCGGGCGTATTCCACCTCGCCTTGCAGCGCCACCGCCAGCGCCACGCGGCCGCCGGTGACGCGCCGCACGAAGCCGCGCAGGTAGCGCCGGCTGCTCGCGTAGTCGCCCAGCTCGAACGCCAGCGCACCCAGTACGAACTGTCCGTACCCTTGCCCGCAGGGCGCCTCTTCGAGCCGCTCCCGCAAGACCACCATGTCGTCGACCAGCTCCCCGATCGCGCGCCGGGCGAGGGCCAGCTGGGCCTGATAGAGCGGCTTGTCGGTCGTGCCCCAGCGCGATGCGCGCTGGAGGGCCCCGATGGCGTCCTTGTGACGGCCGAGCAAAAACAGCACGCTGCCGAGCGTCCACCAGTGAAACGCCCGGCGCGAGGGAGGGCTGACACGACTGGCCAGCCGCAGGTGATCGACCGCGCGCTCGCGGGTGCCCAGGCCCAGGCAGGCGCGGGCGGCGTCTTGGCGGGCAACGTCGGGCATCACGTCGAGCGCCACCATCTGCTCGGCGACCTCGAGCGCTTGCTCGAAGCGGCGGCCTTCCATGTGCGCCAGATACAGCTGGCGCAGCAGCATCGCCCGGGTGGTGCGATCGAGCTTTTTTCCCTGAGACAGCCCGCGCTGCGCGTACTTCGCCCGGAGCCCGGAGCTGCGCGCCAGCGTCGCTTTGCGGAGCAAAAGCTCCGGCGTGACGGGCTCGGCGGTGCTCCCCCGGGTGCGGGACATCGAGTGTAAATTTAGCAAGACCTGTACACACGTCCAGATTTCGGCCCTAATCCGTCCCACCGGGCTCGCGGCGAGGCTTTTTCCGGGAGCCGCCACGCGCTGCCGGGCGCGCGGCTTTCTGCCGTGGACGCGTCCCTGGGTCCCGGCAGATCTCCCGCAAAAGGCTGCATTTGGCTTGCCTCGAGGCGCAGACGGCGGAAAGGTCCGGGGCCCTCTCCCATGCGCATGCGCCTCCTTGTCGTGCTCGGTTCGTTATCGATGATCGCTTGTGGCCACCCTGCGACGGTCGAGGAGTGCGAGCGCATCGTCGAGCGCGTCGCCGAGCTCGAGCTCAGGCGTCAATTTCCCGACGACCCGGAGCGCGTGAAGCAAGAGATCGAGGCCACGAAGAAAGAGAAGCGCGAGGCCATGATGCGCGACTGCGTCGGCAAACGCGTGACGAGCAGGGCGATGCAGTGCGTGAACGAGGCCGAGTCCGCCGAGCAGATCGTCGAGGAATGCTTCGATTGAAGCGCGTGCTCGGCCTCCCCCTCCGACGCATCCCACGCCGCCCGTTTCAGCTGGCGACCGCCGGGGCTATGGTGCTGCTGCAAGCTGGCTGCAGCAAGCCCCTCTCCCCCCAAGAGTGCAACGCGCTCTTGGATCGCTATGTCGACATGCTGGCGCGGTCGCGAACGCCCGACGCTTCGGTGGAAGACATTCTGGAGCTCCAGGCGCGCGCGCGCCGGGAGGCCGCGTCGGACCGAGAGTTTTCGCGCTGCGCGACCAAGGTTTCGCGCTCTCAGTTCGAGTGCGCCATGAGCGCTCCCGACGTCGACAAGCTCGAACAATGCCTGCTGTGATGCGCGGCGAAGGACGCGGCGCCCGCGCCGCTGCCGCGCTTCCCTGACACACGGCGATCGTTTCCAGCACCAGCAGAGCGGCACGAGGCCCCGAAGCTCGCTCGATTCGCTGCCCGTGCAGGCGGGGGAGCGGCACGCCGCGTGCAAGCAAGCTCGTCAGGAAACGGCAATGCCGAGAATGACGCTGCGCGAGAATGATGCCGCGAACGTTCGCGTCCAACCGGTGTCGGACGCAACCGTCGCCCCTTTCTTGAGGCAATCGACATGGAAAACCTGACCAAGGCCACTCAAGCAGCACTGCTCCTCAAGAATCGGCTCAGGAATGCAGCGTGGCTGCACATGGTGGAGCTCGGCCTGGGGGAGGACTCCGAATATTGCGTCCGGGTCCATGTGGCAAACTTCCACCCGGACCAGCGCATCATCCCTCGTGTGCTGCTGGGAGTGCGCGTGCACGTCGGCCTCGTGAATTGATGTCCGTTGCCTCACTTGCGCACCCATTGCTCGAGACGGGTCAGCGCCTCGAGCACGTCGGGGGTGACGTGCAGCAGGTCGCGCATCGGGTCGCCGTGGTCCTGCAGGCGTTGGGGCACGGTCTGGATGTCGAAGCGGCTCGGGTCGAGCGCGGCGTGCAGCTCTTCCCAGGCGAGCGGCGTCGAGACGGTGGCGCCGGCGTAGGCGCGCACGGAGTAAGGGGCCACGATGGTCCGAGAAGGTCCGGTCTGGCCCGTGTCGACGTAGACTTTCCCGGCGCGGGCATCGACGCGCCGCTCCATGGTCGCGATCTCGGGATGGCGGCTGACGAGCAGCCTGCCGAGCAGCTCCACGAGCAGCTTGGCCGGTGTGAACGCCACCCCCGGCCCGAGGGGCACGAACACGTGTAGCCCCTTCTGCCCGGAGGTCTTCACGAAGCCGGTCAGGCCCACGTCGTCGAGCAGCTCGCGCAGCGACAGCGCCAGCACCACCGCCTCGCGCAGCGGGCGCTGCCCGACGTCGAAGTCGACGGTCAAGAAATCGCATTGGTCGAGCGACGACTCGCGCCCGGCGAGCACGTGCAGCACGATGGCGCCGAGGTTTGCCACGTACAAAAGGCCATCGCGATCGTCGATGAGCACGCCAGCGCGCGACCGCCCGCTGTCGTCGGGCACCGTCAAGGTCCTGACGAACTCCGCCGCGCCGGTCGGCACATTCCACTGGTAGAAGCTCTTGCCCGCCACGCCGTCGGGGTAGCGCACCACCATCACCGGGCGACCGCGCAGGAACGGCAGCATCGTGTCAGCGACGCTTGCGTAGTAGCGGCACAGGTCACCTTTGGTGTAGCCCTCGTCTGGCCAGAAGACCTTGACCTGGTTGACGAGCTGCACGCGCGTGTCGATGCCGTCGACGGCTGCGTCCGCGGGCGGCGCCGCGGCCTCCGCCTCGGTCGCCACGGCCGCCTCGGCCGGGGGCGCGACGCGGCAGCTCTCCGGCGGCACGTCGGCGCGGAGCCCCACGTAGACGGGCGCTCGCAGCCGGCCCTCGTCGGTGAAGCCGACGTAGCGGACCCGCACGACCAGCTCGGGGCGGACCGGCTGGTAGCCGCCGCGCTCGATCTCACCGCGGGCCGCGCGCTGGTCGGTCCGAAGCTCGCGGAGCCGCGGCAGCAGGTCGTCGATGGCGGCCTGGTCCAGCCCGCTGCCGACCTTGCCCCGCAGCACCAGGTCCCCTCCCGGCTCGAAGCTGCCGAGCACCAGCGCCCCGAGATCCCGGCGGGAGCCCTTGCCGGCGGAGACGCCCACGACCACGAAGTCGTCTTCGCGCTCGCACTTGATCTTGACCCAATCGGTCGTCCGCCGCGGTCCGGGGCGGTACGGGCCGTCGCGGCGCTTGGCCACGACCCCCTCGAGGCGACGCTCCCGGCACAGCGTGAACAGGGCGCGACCGTCGCCCACCAGGTGGTCGAGCGGCGTCACGAACCCGCGGCGGGGCAACAGCTCGAACAGCAGCTGCTTTCTCCGCTCGAGCGGCACCTGGCGCAGATCGAGGTCACCGACGCCGAGCACGTCGAAGGCCAGGAAGACCACCGGCACCTGCGCGATGGCGCGCTGCCGGTCGTGAGCGCGGCGCGCGTGGATGCGCGGACCGAGGCGCTGAAAGCTGGGGCGCCCCTCGCTGTCGAAGCTGACGATCTCGCCGTCGAGCACCAGCGACGCGGGCGGCAAGGCTGCGAGCGCCCGCGCGATCTCGGGAAACAGCAGCGTCACGACCATGCCGCTCCGGAACCGGAGCGTGACGGTGCCGTCGCGCTTCTCCGCGAGCAGGCGCACGCCGTCCAGCTTGAGCTCGTAGAGCCGGTTCGGATCCTCGAGCGTGGCGCCGCTGTCGGCGCACAGCATGGGCTCCAGGTCCTTCGCGACGACGCCACCGGGGACCGCCCCCGCGGCGCGCGCCGCCTGCTCGAGCTCGCGCGCGCGCTCGGCCTTCGACCCCAGGGCCTCCACGACCAGGCCGGACAGCACGCTCTCGGGGCGCTCTTCCCCGATCTCCCCCGGGCCGCTGAAGGCGTCCGGCTTCTTCACGAGCAGCCACTGCCGCTCCGCCTCGCCCCCCTTCCGCCGCCCCGTCGCGATCAGGCCGAACCTGCCGCGCAGCTTGAAGCCGTCGAGCTCGAAGTCTATTTTCCCCCGTTCGATGCCCGCCTCCGCGCCACCTTCCAGGTAGACGATGCGCCCGGTGTCCCAAACGATCATCGCCCCGGCGCCGTAGTTGCCCTCCGGAATGATCTCCTCGAAATCCAGGTACTCGATCGGGTGATCCTCGGTCTGGACCGCCAGGCGCTTCTCGTTCGGGTCCAGGGTTGGGCCGCGGGGAACCGCGAAGCTCTTCAGTGTCCCCCCGACCTCGATGCGCAGGTCGAAGTGGCGCCGGGTGGCCGCGTGCACGTGGCACACGAACCGCCCCTGATGGGTGGCACCGCTGAGAGCGCGTTCAGGACCGAACGGCTCGTTCGTCCGCAGCGGATCGCGCTTGCCGCGGTAATCCTGCCCCCTCGCTTTGGAGTGCTTATCCATGTGCCGTGATGCGAGCTCGGCCCGTGGCGGTAAACGGCCCGACTTTGTTTTAGAACCGCAATAACTCCCGCTAGCATACTCCCATGCCCGCGCGCGCCTCCGGCTCAGCCACCATCTCTTTCGGCCTCGTCGCCATCCCCATCAAGCTTTACACCGCCGCTGCCTCCGCCCAGGTGCACTTCAACATGCTGCACGAGACCTGCGGCGGCCGTATCAAAATGCAGTATTACTGCCCTACCGACGACGTGGTGGTCGAGCGGAGCGCGCTCGTCAAGGGCTACGAGTACGCCCGCGGGCAGTACGTGCGCTTCACGGAGGAGGAGCTCAAGACGCTCGAGTCGGAGCGCAGCAACAACGTCGAAATCACCGAGTTCGTGCCGGTGTCGTCGGTGGACCTGGTGCAGATCGAGCGGACGTACTACCTGGGCCCCGACAAGGGCGGCGACAAGCCGTACAAGCTGCTGAGCCAGGCCATGCAGGCTCAGGACAAGGTGGCGGTCGGGCGGTGGTCGGCGCGGGGCAAGGACCAGCTCGTGCTCATCCGCCCCTATGGCAAGGACGGGCTCGTGCTCCACCAGCTCTACTACGCCGAGGAGGTCCGGGCCTTCGACGAGGTCGACACCGGCGCCACCTTTCAGTTCAGCGAGATCGAGCAGGATCTGGCGGAGCGCCTGATCGAGCAGCTCTCGACCGACGGCTTCGATGCCTCCAAGTACCGCGACACCTACAGCGACAAGGTGCGGGCCGCGGTCGAACAGAAGGTCGCGGGGCAGGAGGTCACCGTGGCCCCCGAACAACCGAAGGCGCAGATCATCGATCTCTTCGAGGCGCTCAAGCGGAGCCTCGACACGGCCAAACCGCCCGCCGAAGCCGGCCAGGCCCGCCCGCCGAAGAAGGCGGAGCCGCGCCCGGTGAAAAAGGCGGCCGCCCGCAAGGCCCAGGGTCGCTCGAAGAAGAGCTCTTCGGGCTGACGGCGCGCGGTCGTGGTAAGGCGCGGGGCGCGCCCCCGCTAGAACGCGGGCTCGCGCACGCCGCCCCCATGTCTCAAAGCGACCCTCCTGAGGATCCCCAGGCCGTGGTGGTGCTCCCGATCGAGGACTCGATCGAATTGCACACCTTTCAGCCGCGGGACATCCCCGACGTCGTCGAGTCCTACCTCGAGGCCGCCCACGAGCGCGGCCTGCGCGAGGTGCGGATCATCCACGGTCGCGGGACGGGCTTCCAGCGGGCACGGGTGCGACAGGTGCTCGAACGACATCCCCTGGTCGAACACTTCGCCGACGCGCCGCCGTCACGCGGCGGCTTCGGCGCCCAGCTCGTGCAGCTGAAGCATGGCTGAGCCGCAGACCCCGAGCGAGCGCGCGGCGGCGGACCTGGAGTGGCCGGTGCTGCTCGATCGCATCGCGGGGCGCTGCCGCAGCGCGGGGGCGGCGGCGCGCCTGCGCCAGCTCGAGCCCGCGCCAAACCCGGAGATCGCCCGCGAGCGCGCCCAGCTGTCCGCCGACGCGCTCGGGCTGGCGCGGCAGGATCAGGAGCTGCCGGCGACGGATCTGGGCGACACCGACCAGGTGATCGCCCGGCTGCGTCGCGGCGGGGTGGCGAGCGGCAAGGAGCTCCGCGGCGTCGTCGAGCTGCTCCGCAGCGCCGAGCGCCTGCGGCAGTTCGCACGCCAGCACCGCGACCAATACCCGGTCCTCTGCGCGCGCATCGGAGCGGGCACGGCTCCGGCCGAGCTGCTCTCGGAGCTCGAGGCGGCGATCGACGACGACGGATCGGTGAGCGACCGCGCCTCGCCGGAGCTCCGGGCGGCGCGGCAAGCCGAGGCCGATCTGCGGCGCGAGCTCTTGCGCCGGTTGACCGCCCTGATGCGGCGCTACGCCGACGTGCTGCGGGACCAGTACTACGCCGAACGCGACGGCCGCTATGTGCTGCCGGTGCGCTCGGACGCCCACGTGCGCGTCCACGGCATCGTGCTCGGCTCGAGCGGCTCCGGCGGCACGCTCTACGTCGAGCCGAGCGAGATCACCGAGCTCGGCAACCGCCTGAGCATCGCCCGCGCCGAGGCGGAGCGGGAAGAGGCGCGCGTGCTGCAGCGGCTGAGCGCGCTCTCGGCCGAGCACGCCGCGTCGCTCGCCGAGGCGTTCGACGCCAGCGTCGAGGCGGACGTGCTGCAGGCCCTCGCCCGCTTCGGCATCGACACCGAGTCGGTGGTGCTGTTCCCCGACGCAGAGCCGGTGGCGAGCCTCGGCTCCATGCGCCACCCCTTGCTCATCGGGACGGTGCCGCACGTCGTGCCGAACGACCTCGAGCTCCGCGGCGGCACCGCCCTGATCGTCTCGGGGCCCAACGCTGGCGGCAAGACCATCGCGCTCAAGGCGCTGGGCCTCGCCGCCACCATGGCCCGCTGCGGCATCCCGGTGCCGTGCGCGCCGGGCTCGCGCATCGGCTGGTTCGAGCCGGTGCTGACCGACGTCGGCGACGACCAATCCGTGGTTCGTTCGCTGTCCACCTTCAGCGCCCACGTCGTCAACCTGAGCGCCATCCTGGCGGAGGCCGGCAAGGGCTCCTTGGTGTTGCTCGACGAGCTGGCGGCGGGGACCGATCCGGAGGAGGGCGCGGCGCTGGCGCTGGCCGTGCTCGAGCGCCTGCTCGATCGAGGCGCGGCGATCGTCGTGACCACGCACTACGAGCGGCTGAAAGAGCACGCGCACGCGGACCCGCGCTTCGTGAACGCTTCGGTCGGGTTCGACATGGCGACCCTCTCGCCGACGTTCCGGCTGTGGTTGGGCGTGCCGGGCCCGTCGAGCGCGCTGGCGGTCGCCGGCCGCTTCGGCATCGAGCCGGAGGTGGTCGCCCGGGCGCGCAGCCTCTTGGACGAGCGCGCTTCCGGACGCGAGCAGCTCTTGCGCGATCTGCACACCGAGCGGCACGCGCTCGAGAGCGCGCGGCGCGAGGCCGAGGTCGAGCTTCAGCACCAGCGCGAGCTCACGCGCCAGCTCGAAGCGGAGCGCGAGCACGTTCGGGAGCGCGAACGCGCGCGGCTCGACCGGGAAGGCCGGGAGCTGCTCGCCGAGGTGCAAAGAGCACGCAGCGAGCTGCGGGCGGTGACGGCGCGGCTCCGGCAGGGGGACGTCGCGGCCAAGGAGGCGCAGGAGCTCGGCCGCCGCGTCGACGACGCCGCGCGGCTGGTGGCCATCGGTGGCAAGCTCGCGCGAACGTCGCGGCCGGCCGACCCTGGCGGCGTCGCTGCGAGCGAGGCCGACCTGCGCCCGGGCGTGCAGGTCCTGCTCCGGAGCGTGGGCACGACGGCCACGGTGCTGGAGCCACCCGTGCGGGGCCAGGTGCGCGTGCTGGCGGGCGGGCTGAAGCTCTTGGCCAAGGTCGCCGACCTCGAGCTCGCGCGCGCCGGGCGCTCGAACGCTGCGCCGAAGCCCGAGCGGGCACGCAGCCAGAAGCTGCCCATGGTGAGCAGCCGCGAGGCGCGCCGCACGACCGACAACACCGTCGACCTGCGCGGGGAGCGAGTGGACGAAGGCCTCGAGCAGGTCGAGCGCTTCATCGATCGGCTGCTCGGGGAGAACCAGAGCGTCGGCTTCGTGCTGCATGGCCACGGCACCGGCGCGCTGAAGAGCGCCGTGCGCGAGCACCTGGCGTCCCTGCCGCAGATCGCCGAGTCGCGCCCCGCCGAGCGCGACGAGGGCGGCGACGCCTTCACGGTGTTTTTTCTGAGGGACTGAGATGGACGGCAAGCCCAAGCTCCCGATGGCCGCCGAGGGCGAACGCGCGGGCGCGCCGCTCGCCGCGCGCCTGCTCGAGCACACCGTCGAGGGCACCCTCTACGAGCGCCGCGACGACGGCGCGCTGCGCTGCACGGCGTGCGCTCACCGCTGCGTCATCGCGCCCGGCAGCGCCGGGGCCTGCGCCGTGCGGGTACACCACTCCGGCGCGCTCCGGGTGCCGTTCGGCTACATCGCGCGGCGCTACGTGCGCAGCGTCGAGACCAACACCGTCTACCACGTGCGGCCCGGGGCCAAGGCGCTCACCTTCGGCATGTTCGGCTGCGATCTGCGCTGCCCCTATTGCCACAACCACAAGGTCTCCCAGGCGCTGCGCGACCGGCGCGAAGAGGAGCGGCCCCGCCCCGTCCGCCCCGAAGATCTGGTCGCCGAGGCGGTCGCCGCGGGCTGCGAGGTGATGTGCGCGGCCTACAACGAGCCCATGATCACCGCCGAGTGGGCGCGGGCGGTGTTCACCGAGGCCAAGCGAGCCGGGCTCACGACGGCGCTCATCAGCGACGGCAACACCACGCCCGAAGCGCTCGAGCTGATGCGCCCCGTGACCGACGTCTACCGCATCGACTTGAAGGGCTACACCGAGGAGCAATACCGAACGCTCGGCGGGCGCTTGCAGCCGGTCCTGCAGGCGATCGGGCTCGCGCACCAGCTGGGCTACTGGGTGGAGGTCGTCACCCTGGTGGTGCCGGGCTTCAACGATCACCCGCTGGGCCTCGCTCGGCTCGCCGAGCACATCGCGAGCGTCGACGCCGCCATCCCGTGGCACCTGAACGCCTTCGTGCCGCGCTACAAGCTCTCCACCCACGTCCCCCCGTCCCCGGCGTCCTTGATGTCCGCGGTCGGCACCGCGTACGCCAAGGGCCTCGAGTTCGTGTATGCGAGCAACTTGCTCAGCTTGACCGAGCTCGGCCACACCCGCTGCCCAGGCTGCCACCACGTGCTGGTCGAGCGCCACGACTACACGACGCGCGCCGTCGACTTGAGAGACGGCGGCTGCCCCCGCTGCGAACGAAAGATCCCGGGTCTGTGGGCGGCGTGAGGCGGGCGCCTGGGAACGTTTCGGGGACGAAGCGGTCGGGGTCGGCCGGGTTCGCGGCGGTCCTCGGCGCAGCGTCGCTCTTCTCGTGGGGGTTCATCCTGGTGAAGGCGGCGGGGCTGCCGCCGGCGACCACGGCCGTCTGGCGCCTCTTGCTCGCGCTTCTGGTGTTGCTCGCGGCGGCCGGCGTGACGGGCGCGCGCTGGCCGCGCTTGACGCGGACGGTGGGGCTGGCCGGCGTCGGCTTCGGTGCGCACCAGCTGCTCTACATGGCGGCGTCGCAGACCACGTCGATCGCCGTGGTGACGCTGGTGACGGCACTGCAACCGCTCTTGGTCGCGGTCGTCTCGCACCGGACGGTCGGAGAAGCGGTCCCCAAGCGCCTCATCGGGTGGGCGCTGGTCGCCCTGCTCGGCGTTGCCGTGGTCGTGGTGGCCAACCTGGGGGCGAAGAGCCGAAGCCTCAGCGGCGATCTGTTGAGCGTGGTGAACCTGTTCGCGTTCACGGCTTACTTCTTGTTCGCCAAGCGCGCCCGCGAGGGCGGCGCGCCGACCCTCACGCTGACCGCGCAGATCGCGGCGGTCGCGCTCGCCGTGGTGGCGCCGGCGCTCCTGCTCGTCGACACGTGGGCGCCCGAGCGCTCCGACCAGTGGCTGTTGGTCGCGGTCCTCGCCCTCGGCCCCGGCAACGCGCACCTCTTGCTCAACTGGGCGCACCGCCGCGTGAGCGCCGCCCTCGCGTCGCTCACGCTCTCCGCCGTGCCCTTGCTGGCCAGCGTTTGGGCGCACCTGGTGTTCGACGAACCCTACGGCATCCGCCACGTGCTCGGCATGTTGCTGGTGGCCGTCGCGATCGAGGGCGGCCGGCGCGCCGAGCGGGACGTCGCACGGGGGCAGGCCGGCATCGCGAGCAGAACCACGGAATCCGCCTTACGCTAACCCGGCATGGCGATCGCACACGAACGCTTCATCGAGGTCTTTCGCCTGGCGGCGCTGCAGGCAGGGGCGGTGGCGCGCTACCTGCAGGGCAAGGTCGGTCGCGAGCGCAAGGCCGGTCAAGGGAGCCCGGAGGCCGAAGCGCTCACGGCGGTCGACCTCGCCACGCAAGACGTGATCCTGCACCAGCTCCGAGCCCATCTGCCCGACGTCGCCGTCGACGCGGAGGAAGACACGCCGCTCGTCGACGCCTTCGATCCCCCAGCGCACGATCGTTCCCTCGTGGTGATCGATCCCATCGACGGGACCCTCAACTACTCCCGCGGCTCGCGAGACTACGCGGTCATGGGCGCCCTGATCGAGGACGGTCTCTACCGCGCGGCAGTGATCTATTTTCCGGAGTACGAGGCCCTCTACGCTGCCGCACGGGGCGGGGGCGCGACGGTCGAACGCGCGGGAGAGCGCGCCCGCGCCGTGCGGGTGGCTGACTTGCCGGACAGGGTGCTGGTGTCGCCCAGGGTCGGCGACGGGGCCGAGCGGCGGCTCTCGCGCCATGCGACCGAAATCGTGGTCTCGCGCTGCTCGGCGGTCGACGCGAGCGCTCCAGTTCTGGGCCGGGCGAAGGCGGCGGTCAGCGAGGCGCGCGCCGACCGGCGCCGCGCGATCGGCTTTCTGATCACGGAGGAGGCAGGCGGGTTCACTCTTTTTGGGGATCTCCCGTGGGAAGGGCGAGATCCCGAGCTTTTGCCGGCCGATGCCGGGCCGACGATCACGGCGGCCGACCCGCAGCTCGCGTGGTCGATCCGCGAAGCGTTGCGCTACTGAGCCTCGAGCACCCGGCCACGGCGAGCCGTCGCCGAGGGGGTTTTACACCTAACTCGACGAGGCCCATGCGAAACGAGTTGCTGGGGATGTTGGTGTCCCTCGGTCCGGCGCTCGGATTGGCTGCCTGCGGAGAGCCGCACGCGTCCAAAAGCAGCGCGGCCCCCCCGCCCCCCGGGGGGGCCCGGG